>SVSL01000092.1 GCA_015064315.1 Oscillospiraceae bacterium | reverse complement strand
AAAATGGCTCAGGCTTTCCGACTCGTTAAAGGAGAACAGAATCACCACCAAAATAGGGGCGTAGAGGATGAGAAAGATCAATCCGATGTAAAATCTTGACAAGAATTTCATACGATGATATCCTCCCCACTGTCCGAAAACTTGTTCATCACCGCAAGAGAGATGAGGATCAGAACCATCATGACAAGAGAGATCGCCGCGCCGGTATGGTAAGTAACGGCGTTTTGGAACTGTCTCTCAATGGTATCGCCCAAAAGGTCGAAGGAGCCTCCGCCCAGCTTTTGGGAAATGTAGAAGGTACTGATGGAAGGAACGAATACCATGGTAATGCCCGAAACGATACCGGGGGTGGTAAGGGGGAGGATCACCTTAAGCAGGGTTTGCCGTCCGTTGCATCCCAGGTCGCTTGCCGCCTCCAGATATCGCTTATCCAGCTTAGTCATGGAGGTGTAAATAGGAAGCACCATATAGGGCAAAAAGTCGTAGATCATACCCAGGATAACCGCTCCCTCGGTGCCGATAAAGGTCAGCTTTTCAAAGCCCAGCTTGGTAATGAAGGTACTGACAAGTCCTCCGTTATCCAACAGAGCCATGAGAGAGTAGGTACGAATCAGAAGGCTGATCCACATGGGGAGCATCAAAAGAACGGTCAAGATGCTTCTGGAACGCTCCGATGCCCGCGACATACAGTACGCCAATGGGTATCCGATGAGCAGGCATACCGTTGTGGCAATGAGAGAAAACGCCAACGACATAACGAAGGTTTCGGCATACGCAGACAGAGAAAAGATATTCTGCAGCGTAGGACCGCCCTCAATGTCGGTAAAGGCAAAATAAATCACAAAGATCAGCGGCGCGATAATAAAGAGCACCGACCACACCAAGTGCGGTGCTGCGGCAAGCCGCTCAAATACAGAACGCTTTTTCATTCTTCTTCGGCTTCCTCCGTCACGTCGGACAGCTTGTCCAACTCATCACTGAACGAGGAATAGTCACCGAACATTCCGGAGAACTCGGACTTCTTCATAATATGGATGGCGTCGGGCTCGATGTAAAGACCGATGGTCTCTCCCTCACCAACAAAGTCGGTGGTCTGGATCATCCATTTGAAGCCGTCAACGTCCACAATGATCTCGTAGTGAACGCCCTTGAAGGTCACGCCGGTTACAAGACCCTTGAGCATTCCCTTCTCCATGGGTACTACGTCCACGTCCTCGGGACGAACCACAACGTCCACCTGCTCGTTCTTTCCAAATCCGCCGTCCACGCAAACAAAGGTATGACCTGCAAAGCGAACCGAGCGGTCCGCCAGCATCACGCCGTCCACAATATTGGATTCACCGATAAAATCGGCAACAAAGGCGTTGACAGGCTCGTTGTAAATATCGGTAGGCGTACCGATCTGCTGGATCTGTCCGTGTGCCATAACCACTACGGTATCCGACATGGAGAGAGCCTCCTCCTGGTCGTGGGTTACGTAAATAAAGGTAATGCCGGTTTGATGCTGAATGTTTTTCAGCTCGTTCTGCATATCCTTGCGAAGCTTAAGATCAAGTGCCGCCAAGGGCTCGTCCAAAAGCAGGACCTTTGGCTGATTGACCAGTGCTCTTGCAATGGCAACACGCTGCTGCTGACCGCCCGAAAGGGTGCTAACCTTTCTGCGCTCAAAGCCGCGCAGATTGACCATGGCAAGCATTTCCTTGACCTTTTGCTTGATCGTTGCATCGGGCATTTTCTGAATACGCAAGCCGAATGCAATGTTGTCAAATACGTTTAAGTGAGGGAACAAGGCGTAGCGCTGAAATACCGTGTTGACCTGTCGCTCATAGGGAGGCAGATCGTTGATACGTTTTCCGTCGAAGAAAACGTCACCCTCATCGGGAGTCTCAAAGCCTCCGATGATACGCAGGGTGGTGGTTTTACCGCACCCTGACGGTCCGAGCAAGGTGATAAACTCCTTGTCGTGAATTTCCAGACTGATGCTGTCCAGAACGGTCTCTCCGTCAAACGCCTTAGAGATGCCGTTCAGCCGAATCAAAACTTCTTTGTTCATTCCGCATAAATACTCCTTTAAATGGAAAAATAAAAAAATATTCATGGAAACCCCGTCGATCCTCTTTAAACGGCTGAAATCTTCAAAGAAGATCGCGTACGGCGCCAATGACTCGGATTTCAAAAAAATCCACCTTATATTGTAGCAGAAACCAAACGAAATTGCAATAGATTTCCGATAAATAATTCAAAAAATCTTTAAAAAGCGGCAAAAATCTTCATCAATCGCCGTCTGTCCTGTTCAAGCCCGAAAATCTGTCAAAAATCTCTCAAAATCTCGTTTTTTCTCAGAATAGGAGCGTTTTCAAGCAAAGCGGTCATCACAGACGTCAAAAAAGCGCGAAAAAAGTGTCATGGAAAAGAACAGCAAGGAGATTCCATCCCCTGCCCGCAGAAGAAAATAGATTGCCGACGCCCAAAGCAAAAAGAGAAAAAAGAAGGAGATCAATCTCATGATCCGCACAACGATCGATTCACGCAGAAGGGACAGCAGCGTGCACTCCAGCATTCGCCCTCCATCAAAGCCACGGATCGGCAAAAGATTCAACAGGCTCAAAAGCAAGGATGCGCAGGAAAACCAGACTGCCCATTGCGTTTCCCGCCAAAAAATCGCGCCCAACGCCGCAAAGAGCAAGCCCGCAAATGGACCTGCGGCACAAAGAAGCCACTCCTCAAAAAAGGAGATCATGCGACCCGAGACCTCCATCCGCGCCCCCGTAAAATCCATGGAAAATCCGCGCCATGGGATCCCCAACCATTTTGCCGCCAGCAAATGTCCGCATTCATGCAAAAGCGCCGCCAAAAGCGTCATCAGACAAAAGCCCGAGGGATCAAAAAGAAGCACCGCAACGGCAACCGCGCCAAGAAGTGAAAAACGCATTCCAAAAAATCCTTTTCTTCTCTTCTCCATTTTTTCACCTCCTCAAAAGCTTATTGATAGAGGGTATGCGAGAAAAAAAGAAGATATACCGCAAAAAAATCGATTCGGACTGTATAAAACCTCTTGCATTTTTTCATTCTATGTGTTAGAATAAGACTGTAAAAAAATCCAAGAAAAAAGGAGATCCTGTTATGAGCAATCCAAAAATTGATCCCACTGCCATGTTCAAAATCGGCTACGGGCTTTACGTGGTGACCTGCCACGACGGCAAAAAGGATAACGGACTGATCGTAAATACGGTGATGCAGGTAACCACCAATCCCGATCGCATTATGGTCACCATTAACAAGCAAAATTATTCCCACGACGTGATCAAGAAAAGCGGCATTATGAACGTCAACTGTCTGACCGAGGCTGCCCCCTTTGCGGTGTTTGAAGCCTTTGGCTTTAAGAGCGGAAGAGACACCGATAAGTTTGCCAACTGCGCCCCCAAGCGTTCGGCAAACGGCATGGCGGTGCTTCCCCGTCACATCAACGCCTTCCTGTCCCTGCAGGTGGAGAGCTACACCGATCTGGGCTCTCACGGAATGTTCCTTTGTAAGATCACCGAATCCGAGGTGATCTCAAGCGACCCCTCCATGACCTACGCCTACTATCACGCAAACGTCAAGCCAAAGCCTCAGGCGCAAAAGAAAAAGGGCTACGTCTGCAAGATCTGCGGATACGTTTACGAGGGAGAAACCCTGCCCGAGGATTTTGTTTGCCCCCTGTGCAAGCACGGCGCCTCGGATTTTGAAGAGATCAAATAACAAAAGCAGAGGCTGTCTCATTAAGAACACCTCAAAACCGAAAGATAGCGTAGCCTTGAAATTATTTCATGGCTACGCTATCTCTTTGAATGACCCAAAAACTTGTAGGGACAGGCGTCCTCGACTGTCCGGAAACAAAGGACTTTTGTTTTCTTTATGGCTATTGTTTGTAGCCGGAGAAAAAACAAATTTTTTTACTTCTTGGACCGTCGGGGACGCCGGTCCCTACACCGATAAATTGAATTTTTCGGTTTGTCGTTTTATTCTGTAAATACAGGTATTGGTTGAAAAAACATTGAAAATGCTTTGAATAAGAGGCTTTCTTAATGAGTCACCCTCTTTTTGGATTTGCTTGAAAATTATTTGTCGGCGTAGGTCGCCACAATGCTTTGGAATGCAGTATCCAGCTTGGTCACGTTCTCGGCATACACCGTAGACCATTGCTTGGAGTCGGGCTTGAGGATACAGTTCTTAATCAGATCTCCGGGCTTTGCGGAGAAGTTGAGAGAGAACAAATAGGTAAAGTCGAAGGTAACGCTGTCACGAATAAGATCGTACATTGCGGCAAGTCTCTCATCGGAAGCATAGCGAAGCTTTACGTAGGTATCGTAGTAAACGGGGTTGATCTGCACGTACGCCTCGTAAGCCATGCATTCCATCACAGCGGAGGAACAATCCATATCCTTTACGTTATAAGGAACGCACCAGGTATCGTGACAGTTTGCAACGTGGGTATAGTAGCGCTCTTGCTCAGAATTCATCTTAGGCATGGGAACTACGCCGTAATTGTAGGTTACGTCGGGAACCTCGGCCAGATTTTCGGAAAGCATAACGCTGGAGCAATAGAAGTAAGCGCGATTTTCGCGGAACATCTTGAACTGACTGGAATCGTGGTGCTGCGCATCGTTGCCCTCAAAGAAATCCACCATGGTATCAATGAAGGTATCCACGTGATCACCGCCGATCAGAGAAACCACGCGGTCACCGTCCACAACCGAGAGCTGGTTGCCAAGGGCAAAGAACCAGCAGTCCATCTTGGATTTGGTTCCCGTAGCGTAGCCAAAGACATCGCTATCCATATCGACGTTACTGTTACCGTTTGTATCCTGATAGGTATCCTTGATCATTTCCTTCAGCTTTCCAACCGTCCACCGGTTGTTCGCAACCAGATCGTAGGGGCTTTCCAAATTGCTGTCAGCAAGGAGATCATTATTGAAGTACATTGCCATCATGTGATTGAGCAAGCCGTAGCTACCGCTCTCCACCAAGCAGTAAAGCTGATCGTTTACAACCATCTCTCGCTGATAAACCTCAGGCCACCAAGAGGCTCCCAAATCAATATAAGAGGTGTCGTACAGATTTGCCGCCAAGCCCTGGTAAGCAACCACCTGGGGAACCAGGTTGTAAGCGATCACGCCGTCAAAGGGATCGCCTGCGTCGCTCTTGGTCTTGATGGTCTCCACAAAGGACGTCACGTTGTTTCCCTCACCGAGAGCAAAGACCCACCGGATCTCCACGCCAAGGCGCTCCTCAACGGTTTCGTTGCGAGCATAGATCACAGAAGAGATTCCCGCAGAAGCGTCAGAGGTGTCACTCCAGTACTGCATCTTACGGTTTTCGTTACCGTAAATCGTGAAGGAGCGATCGAACTTCAGATCTGCGGGAAGGCTATCCTTCAATTCTTCGGAACCGACGGTTCTGTCGTCAACCTGAGAAGAAGTTGTGGTTTCCTCCTGTTCTCCCTCACTCTCTGTCCGACACGCGGCAAGCAAGGTGAGAACAAAGCAGAAGGAAAGCAAAAATGCGATCCATCGCAGAGCGATATTTGCTTTTTTCATAACAGTTTCCTCTTTTCGTTATTGTAAAATATTGAACCAAAAAGGAAATCGGTTCTTCATGATTATAGCATCTCTTTATAATATTATCAAGTGGAAATCCCCTATTTCGGCGTTTTTCACAATCATTTTTGTTGCTTCTATCTAACAAAATATTGCTCTCTGAAAAGAATTTTCTTTTGAGAGAGCAATATTTTACATTTTTATTTCTTCGGCTTGAAATACTGATACAGGAAGCAAGGAATCATGCCGTTGTAAAGCTTGCGAACCTTGTCCGCCCTTTGTCCGTAGAGACGCTCGAATTGCGGATGCGAGGTGATGATATAGATCTGCCACGGGGAGAGCTTGGAAAACGCCCTTCCCATATCCCGATACAGCTGCTCTGCCTCTGCGGGAGTCATCAGACGCTCGCCGTAAGGCGGATTGCAGACCACGGTACCGCGGCGATCGAGCTTTTCGATCTTACGGGCATCCGCCTGAAAGATATTCATATACTCCTCCACGCCTGCTCTGAGCGCGTTTTCATAGACCACGTCCAAGATATTTTCATCGATATCCGAGGCGTAGACCTCAAAGGACGCATCCCTTTTGATCGCTGCCTCTGCAGCCTCGCGGGCATCTCTCCAAAAAGACGCCTTGATCTGCGGAAACGCCTCTGCCGCAAAATCTCTGCCAAGACCCGGGGCGCGGTTTGCAAGGATCATGGCGGCCTCAATGGCAATGGTACCCGAGCCGCACATGGGATCCCAGAACAGCACGTCCTCTCGCGGTCTTGCGGTCAGCGCCAACGCCGCCGCCAGCGTCTCACGCAGGGGTGCCGCTCCCGATGCAGGGCGGTATCCTCTCTTGTGCAGCGGAACGCCGCTGGTATCGATCATCAAGGACGCCACGTCCTTGAAAATGAAGAATTCAATCTGATACCTTGCCTCCGATTCGGCAAACCACTTTACGCCGTATTTCTCGGAAAGACGGCTGACGATTGCCTTCTTGACGATGCTTTGACAGTCGGGTACCGAAAAAAGCTTGCTCTTGATGGCGTGTCCCTTGACGGGAAACGCATCGAGCTTGCCGATCCATTCCTCCCAAGGAAGAGCACGCACACCCTCGAACAGCTGATCAAAGGTGGTAACGGGGAATCTTCCCAAAAGAACAAACACGTGCTCGGCGCACCGCAGATGCAGGTTGGCGCGCGGAATATCCGAAAGCTCGCCAAGGAAGGTGACGCGTCCGTCCATTGTCTCCTCGCGTTCCAGTCCCAGCGCGTCAATCTCTTCTCCCAAAAGCTTCTCCAAGCCAAACAGGCAGGTGGCTACCAATCTCAATTTCATGTTTTTACCTCAAATTGCACAAAAAAATTCTTAAATACATTATACTATTTTTCAAAAAAGATGTCAATAAGGTATTGAAAAAAAGAAACAAATGTGGTACAATATCGCATATACTGATTCTGCCCCCCCATTTTTGGCAGAAACGAAGAAAGGATTTTGACAAATGAGCAAAATGAAAGTTGGCGTCATTGGCGCAACAGGTATGGTTGGTCAGCGTTTTCTGACGCTTCTTGAGAACCACCCCTATTTTGAAGTAACGGTACTGGCAGCATCGGCACGCTCCGCGGGAAAAACCTATGAGGAGGCAGTTGGCAGTCGCTGGAAGATGACCACTCCCATGCCCGCGCAGTACAAGAGCATGGTTGTTATGGACGCCGCTCAGATCGAAGAGGTGGGCAAGCTTTGCTCCTTCGTTTTCTGCGCAGTGGATATGAAAAAGGAAGAGA
>SVSL01000091.1 GCA_015064315.1 Oscillospiraceae bacterium | reverse complement strand
CGAGTGCAAGTACAAGAAGCAGTCCGGTGGTTCCGGTCAGTACGGTCACGTTAAGATCACCGTTGAGCCCAACGAGCCCGGCAAGGGCTACGAGTTCATCAATGCCGTTACCGGCGGTGCGATCCCCAAGGAATATATCCCCGCAGTTGATGCAGGTATCCAGGGCGCAATGCAGTGCGGTGTTGTTGCAGGCTACAACGTAGTTGACGTTAAGGTAACCCTGTACGACGGTTCTTACCACGAAGTAGACTCTTCGGAAATGGCATTCAAGATCGCCGGCTCTATGGCTTTCAAGGAAGCTATGAGAAAGGCAGATCCCGTTCTGACCGAGCCTATTACCAAGGTTGTTACCATCGTTCCCGATGAGTACATGGGTAATGTAATCGGTGACTTCAACAGCCGCCGTGGCTTGATCCTTACCCAGGAAGCTACCGTTCCCGGTGTTCTTGAGGTAACTGCTCACGTTCCGCTTTCCAATATGTTTGGATATGCTACCGATCTCCGTTCCAAGACGCAGGGACGCGGTCAGTACTCCATGGAGCCTAGCCACTTTGCTGAAGTTCCTAAGTCCATTCAGGAAGCTATTATCAAGGAACGCGCTAAAAACTGATTGCTATTGCAATTCAAATAAAAAAATAATTATAAAAAACTATTTAACGGAGGAAATTCAAAATGGCAAAAGCTACATTTGAACGTACAAAGCCCCACGTAAACATTGGTACCGTAGGTCACGTTGACCACGGTAAGACCACTCTGACCGCTGCAATCACCAAGACCCTGTCTCTGAAGAGCGGTAACGTTGAGTTCCTGGCATATGACCAGATCGACAACGCTCCCGAGGAAAAGGCAAGAGGTATCACAATTAACACCAGACACGTTGAGTACGAGACCGACAACCGTCACTACGCTCACGTTGACTGCCCTGGCCACGCCGACTACGTTAAGAACATGATTACCGGTGCTGCTCAGATGGACGGCGCTATCCTCGTTGTTGCAGGTACCGACGGCCCTCTGCAGCAGACCCGCGAGCACGTTCTGCTCGCTCGTCAGGTAGGCGTTCCCGCAATCGTTGTATTCATGAACAAGACCGACCTCGTTGATGACGACGAGCTGCTCGATCTCGTTGAGATGGAGATCCGCGATCTGCTGTCCTCCTACGACTTCCCCGGCGACGATCTGCCCATCATCCGCGGCTCTGCCCGTGAGGCTCTTGAGTCCGCAAGCACCGACCTCAGCTCCCCTGAGTACGCTCCTATCCTTGAGCTGATGGCTGCTGTTGACAGCTATATCCCCACTCCTGAGCGTCAGGCTGATCTGCCCTTCCTGATGCCCGTCGAGGACGTATTCTCCATCTCCGGCCGTGGTACTGTTGCTACCGGTCGTGTAGAGCGTGGTACCGTTAAGGTTTCCGACGTTGTTGAGATCGTAGGTCTTTCCGACGAGAAGAAGTCCACCACCGTTACCGGTGTTGAGATGTTCCACAAGCTCCTGCCCCAGGCAGAGGCTGGTGATAACATCGGTGCTCTGCTCCGTGGTATCGCTAAGGAAGAGATCGAAAGAGGTCAGGTTCTGGCTAAGCCCGGTTCCGTACAGCCTCACACCAAGTTCATTGGCCAGGTTTACGTTCTGACTGAGAAAGAAGGCGGCCGTAAGAAGCCCTTCTTCGCAGGCTACAGACCTCAGTTCTACTTCAGAACTACCGACGTTACCGGCGTTATCGAGCTTCCCGAAGGCGTTGAGATGTGCCGCCCCGGCGACAACGTTGATATGACCGTTGAGCTCATCACTCCCATCGCTTGCGAAGAGGGTCTCCGTTTCGCAATCCGTGAGGGTGGTAGAACCGTTGGTTCCGGCGTTGTAACCAAGATCATCGACTAATTTGTTGATCCTTGATTAACGAATAACAACAATAACGGGGAGAAGCCCTTGCGGTTTCTCCCCGTTTGAAAACATTTTTTATTTTGAATACATATTATTTCTTTGGGGATTGGTGAAATTCCATACCGGCAGTAAAGCGCGGTGATACGCGTTCAAGTCTGCGAACTGTATTGAAAAATGCAGCCGATCGGGTGAGACTCCCGAACCGACAGTAAGGGTGTTCTTGGTAACATCTGATAGTCTGGATGAGAAAAGAAGAAACAATGGCGCTCTTTTTGCGCGCCTTTTGTCGATTCTCCCGATCTCTTTGAAAGGGGGATTTTTTTGTTATGAACCGTAACAATCAGAATTCATATCGAATCAAAAAAATGACGGCGGTAGGAATGTTTTGCGCGCTTTCCTACGTTTGCACGGTGCTGGTTAAGATTCCCGTTCAGTTTTTGACGCTGGACGTAAAGGACTCTCTCATTGTGCTTTGCGCTTTGATCTTTGGCCCGATCTCGGGCTTGGCGGTGGCCGTGATCGTTCCTCTTCTGGAATTCCTTACCATTAGCGGAACAGGCGTTTACGGATTGATCATGAACGTGCTGTCCTCGGTTACCTTCTCCGCAACGGCGGGATTGATCTATCGGTATAAGAAATCTCTTGCGGGGGCCGTGACGGGCTTGGTTGCGGCAGTATTTGCGGTGACCTCGGTGATGCTGCTTGCCAATCTCTTGGTGACACCCTATTATATGGGAGCACCCGTGGAGGCGGTGATCGCAATGATTCCTACGGTGCTGTTGCCCTTCAATTTTATCAAGGCAACGCTGAACGCCGCCATTGTATTGCTTTTGTATAAGCCGCTTTCAAACGTGCTCAAGCGCTTCGGCTTTTTGCGTACAAAGGAATACGGTTCGGGAGAAAAGCCTCGGGCACGTCACTTTGTCCGTTCCTTGATCGTGACGTTGGTCGCGGTAACGGTTATCGTGGCATCCTTGCTGGTGATCTTCCTTGTACTTAGAAAATAATTTGAAAAACATTTCGTTTGGATCAAACGCCAATGTAGCTTTTTGGTTATGTTGGCGTTTTTTGTGTTGATTTTTCGTGAATCGTTAAAAAAATGTTGCAAAAATATTTTTTGTGTGTTATAATACACACAGTAAAATATCATTAAATTTGGAGGCTTACGTTATGAAAAAACTGAGAGTGATTCTGATCGGCGCGGGAAACCGCGGAACTACTTACGCCCGTCTCGGTAAGGAGCATTGTCCGGAGTTTGAGCTGGTTGCCGTTGCCGACCCCAAGCCCAACAGAAGAAATTATATCCGTGATATGTTCAATCTTCCCGAGGACAAGTGCTTTGAATCCTGGGAGGACATTCTGGCACTGCCCAAGATGGCAGACGCCGCTATCATCGCAACGCAGGACTATATGCACTACGAGCCTGCCATGAAGGCGATCGAGCTGGGCTATCATCTGCTCCTCGAGAAGCCTGCGGCTCCCACCCCCGAGGAATGTCTCGCCATTGACCGTGCGGCGACAGCAAAGGGCTTGGAGGTCATCGTTTGCCACGTGCTTCGCTTCACCCCCTTCTTTACTACCCTCAAGAGACTGATCGACGAGGGCAGAGTGGGAAGAGTCATCAACATGATCCATCTGGAGGGCGTTGGTAACATTCACCAGTCCCATAGCTACGTGCGCGGAAACTGGGGTAACGTGGGTAGATCCACTCCCATGATCCTTGCAAAGAGCTGCCACGATATTGATATCCTGCAATGGCTGCTGGGCGAGCGCTGCACCCGTGTGCAGAGCTTCGGCTCGCTCTCCTATTTCAAGGCAGAGAACAAGCCCGAGGGTGCGCCCGAATTCTGTGTGCAGGGCTGTCCCGTAGAGGATACCTGTCCTTACCACGCCGGAAGAATCTATCACGTTCTGAAAAAATACGTAACTCACGCCACCGGCAAGCATCACCCCACCAAGGAGGACGTGGATTACGCCATCACCAATACCAATTACGGCAGATGCGTATTCCAGCTGGATAACGATGCCGTTGACCATCAGGTCGTCAATTTGGAGTATGAGGACGGCGCAACCGTTTCCTTTACCATGAGCGGCTTTAACAAGGGCGGACGTAAGATCCGCATTATGGGTACCAAGGGCGAGATCTACGGTGATATGTCGAAGAAGACGGTGAGCCTGTATAGCTTCGATACCTTGGAGACCGAGGAGATCCCGATCACCAATGCAGTGACCGATGAGACCATCTTTGGTGGACACGGCGGCGGAGATCTTGGTATTATCAAGGCGTTCTGTCAGTTTATGACGGGAACCTACGAGGGCAATTCCATTACCGATATTACCACCTCCGTGGAGAATCATCTGGTAACCTTTGCCGCAGAGGACGCGCGCCTGAGCGGAAGCGTGGTTACTATGAAGGATTATATCAAGGGGCTGGAAGGCTAAGCCTTACGGGACGGAAGATATGATCGAAAAGAAAAAAAATCTTCTTTTTCAAATGCTTTTATGGACACTGCAGGGATTGATCGTTGGAATCGGAGCGATTTTGCCGGGCGTCAGCGGAGGAACGCTTTGCTACGCGTTTGGCATTTATGCGCCTCTTTTAGAGGTTCTTTCCAATCCCTTCCGCGGCGTTGTAAAGCACTGGAGAATGCTGATCTTTGTTGCCTTGGGCGGAGCCATTGGCTTTGTAGGCTTTTCCGGAATTACGGCAGAGCTGTTGGCATGGAATGAGCCTGTGGTGCTTTGTGTGTTCGTAGGCTTGATTATTGGTACGATTCCCGAGCTTTGGAGAGATAGCGGAGAGCAGGGAAGAAGCAAGGGCTCTGTTTTTGCGTTGCTGATCAGCTTCGTTGCGATTGCCGCCCTCTTTTATCTGTGTGAAAACCAGTGGGCGATCTCCATTCCCGCAACCGTGTGGGGATTTGCCATCTGTGGTGTGATCTGGGGACTTAGCTTTATCGTTCCCGGCTTCAGCTCGTCTACGCTTCTGCTTTTCTTTGGCATTTACGAAGCCATGTCGGCGGGGATTTCCAAGCTGGAGCTTTCGGTGATCCTGCCTTTGGGTGCCACCATGCTGGTAACACTGCTGTTGCTTTCGCGCGGAATGAATTGGATGTTTGCCAAATATCATTCCATCGCATCCCACTGTATCATGGGATTTGTGCTTGCCACCACGCTGATGATCCTGCTGAAGGATTGTATCGTGAAAAGTCTGACGTTGCCCAATTTGCTGATCTATCTGCTCTGTATTCTCTGCGGAGCCGCCGTGGGATTTTCCTTTACGTTGCTTTGCGGCAAATTGAAGAGCAAGCTTGATCGTGCATCATAAAAGAATGCCGGAATGCATCTGCTGCTTACGCGGATGCGTTCCGGCACTCGCTTTTTTTGAAAAAAATCAGAAATCCCCCTTGCAAAATTGTCGATTTTATGCTATACTATATACAATCAAATATATCTTATCAAGAGTAACGTAGTGACAGGCACGATGATGTTACAGCAACCTGCGTATGTAAGGTGCTAAATCCTGTTAGATGAGAGCCAAATCGCTCCGTCTGTGCGGAGCTTTTTTCTTGTCAAAGATATGTTTTGAACTTGAAAACATAGGAGAATGAAAACATGAGCAGAAAACTTTTTACCAGTGAATCGGTGACAGAGGGACATCCCGATAAGATCAGCGATAAGATTTCCGACGCCATCCTTGACGAGATGCTGCGTCAGGACCCCATGTCCCGCGTTGCGTGCGAGACCTTTTGTACCACGGGTCTGGTTTGCGTTATGGGCGAGGTAACCACCAAGGCGCAGGTGGATATTCAGAATATTGTGCGCGAGACCGTGAGAAGCATTGGCTACGACCGTGCAAAATACGGCTTTGACTGCGATAGCTGTGCGGTCATTACCTCGCTTCACGCCCAGTCTCCCGACATTGCCATGGGTGTGGATAAGTCCCTTGAGGCAAAGAGCGGCGCGGATACCGACGGTATGGATATCGGTGCCGGCGACCAGGGCTTGATGTTTGGCTATGCCTGCAACGAAACGCCTGAGCTGATGCCTCTTCCCATTGCTCTTTCCCACGCGCTGGCAAAGAGACTGACCGAGGTGCGCAAGAACGGCACGCTTCCTTATCTTCGTCCCGACGGAAAGACACAGGTTACCATCGAATACGATGAAAACGATAAGCCTGTTCGCGTGGATACCATTGTCATTTCCTCCCAGCACAGCGCAAGCGTGACCCTTGAGGAGATCCGCAGAGATCTGATCAAAGAGGTGATCGATCCCATCGTTCCCACGGATATGATGGACGGGGAGACCAAGATCTACATCAATCCCACCGGACGCTTCGTAGTAGGCGGTCCCGCAGGTGACACGGGTCTGACAGGACGTAAGATCATTGTAGACACCTACGGCGGATACGCCCGTCACGGTGGCGGCGCATTCTCGGGCAAGGATCCCACCAAGGTGGACCGTTCCGCTTGCTATGCTGCCCGATACATCGCCAAGAACGTAGTCAAGGCAGGACTCTCCGAGAAGTGTGAGGTTCAGCTTGCCTATGCCATCGGCGTAGCAAAGCCCGTATCGGTAATGATCGATACCTTCGGCACTGCCAAGGTGGACGAGGCAAAGATCGAGAAGGCTATTTTGGAGCTGGTGGATCTTCGTCCCGCCGCTATCATCAAGCGCTTTGACCTCCGTCGCCCCATTTATTGCGATCTGGCGGCATACGGTCATATGGGTCGTGAGGACGTCAATGCTCCTTGGGAGAATTGCGATCTGGTTGACGAGCTGAAAAAGCTGATTTAATATTTCCACACATCAACGCCTCTTTCCGCATAGGCTGAAAGCAGAGAAGGGAGGCGTGACAGAGAATGCTATGGCAGACGATATTGGACGTCTTTGCGGCGTTGCTCGCGGTGTTTGGATTTTACTGTGCCTTGCGGATGGTTGCCGATCTGTTCTGGAAGCCCGAGCAGCTCTGTATTGCCGTTACGGTGCAAAATGAGAAAGACGCAGAAATGCTTGACGTGCTGTTGCACGAGGCGTATTCTGCGTTTTTCCGAACAAGGAGCCGTATTGTGGTGTTGCTCTCAAGCGAGCTGATGAACGGCACGCTGGGAGAGGGTGAGGAGCTGTTTGAAAAATACAACGATCTCATGGATGCCTACGGCGCGGAATGTTATCTGATCGATTTTTAAAAAGGAAAAGGAGGTGCAATATGGCAGAGATCTTTGAGGATGGCTTTATGCAAGGTCCTATGGATGAGCAGGGACTTTTGCGCATCACGGGAAGCGTTGAGCACGTGATCTATTCCAATGAGGAAAACGGCTTTGCCATTTGTGACCTCGGAACCGATACCGATGATCTGATCACCATTACGGGAACCCTCCCTTACGTGGGGGAGGGGGACCTTCTCACGGTGTACGGAAAATGGGTACACAATCCCAAATACGGCAGACAGTTTAAGGTGGAGCAATCCGAAAAG
>SVSL01000008.1 GCA_015064315.1 Oscillospiraceae bacterium | reverse complement strand
ACCGTCCTCGCAGAAATAGTCGGGGGGAACGCCTGCCACCGATGAGGGGCGATGCTTTTGATCAAGGCAGAACAACTCCTGATTTGCCCAAACGTCGGAGCTGTCGTAGGCAACGTAGATGGGAATATCACCGATGATGGAGATTCCTCTTTCGTTGGCGTATTGTTTCAGATCCGTCCATTGACGGAAGAATTCGTACTGGGTGAATTGCCATGCCCAGAGGATGCTTTCATCGGGAATTTCGTTCTCCCATTCATCCCAGCAGGCACCGCCGTTGTTCCTTGATCGCCATATAGCGGCAGAAGCTTGCCACCTGTGGGTGCGCATCGAGGAAGGCGTATACGGGGGCGCGATCCTTTACACGGGAGGCGGCGAGGGAGAGCAGGGCGAAGCGCTCCTTGCGCAGGCGGTCGAACTCGCAGAGATAGGGTGTTTTCTGACGGGCGGAATCCAGCTCTTCTTTGGTGAGAAGCCCTTCCTCAAAGAGAGTGGGAAGGTCGATGAAATAGGGATTGGAGCTGAAGGCACTATGGGATTTGTAGGGGGAGTTGTATTCATCGGGAAGGCAAAAGGGAAGCACCTGCCAGGCGTGGTAGCCGCAGGAGGCAAGGAAGTCGATCCATTCCCGTGCTTCCTTACCGAAGGAGCCAATCGAATACTCTCCCCAAAGGGAGGATGCGTGCATGAGCACGCCGCTACTGCGTTTCATAGGTATGTATGTCCTTTCAAAGGGAAATCAAAATAAAAAGCTTTTACCGCACATACCGCAAAAGTTTTTCGTGCGTCGGCGGTAAATTTAATGTAGGGGCGACCATTGGTCGCCCGTCTCTAAAAAAACAATATCCTCTCAAAACGGGCGACCAATGGTCGCCCCTACATTGAACGGTACTAACATTATATCAACAAACCGTCGATTTTTCAATATCTTTTCACGTTTTTTTTGCAGTATGACATATAGATCGCATTGTTTTTTCTTGGATTTCGTCGTTTTTTATCTTGACAAAATCAGTTTTCTCTCATATAATATTGGTATGATGGATCGGTGTTTCTATTACCGATGAGAAAGGATGTAAGATAATGGGACTGAAAGTAGTAAAATTCGGCGGCTCCTCCTTGGCGGATGCCGAGCAATTCCGCAAGGTTGCGTCGATCGTAAAGGCGGATCCCAACCGTCATTACGTGGTTGCTTCCGCACCCGGTAAGAGATTTAAGGATGACGTTAAGGTTACCGATATGCTCTACCGTTGCTATGAGATGGTAAAGAACCACGAGGATATTACCGAGTATTATGCGCAGATCTGCGAGCGCTATAACGGCATCATTCGCGATCTGGGAATGAGCTTTGATATTTCGGGTGAGCTGGAATATATCAAGAACGGTATTCAGCATCACTCGGGACGCGACTTCGCCGCAAGCCGCGGTGAGTACCTCAACTCTCTGATTCTTGCAAAGTTCCTGGGCTTTGGCTTTATTGACGCCGAGTCTGTGGTCTTCTTCCGCGACAACGGAAGCTTTGATGAGGAAAAGACCAACGAGGAATTGAAAAAGGAGCTGGCAAAGTATGAGTATGCGGTGATTCCCGGCTTCTACGGCGTGATGCCCAACGGCACCATTAAGACCTTCAGCCGCGGCGGCTCGGATATTACCGGCTCCATCGTTGCTCGCGCCGCTGAGGCAGAGCTCTATGAGAACTGGACCGACGTTTCGGGCTTCCTCATGGCCGACCCCCGTATCGTAGAGGATCCCGCTCCCATCAAGGAGATCACCTACCGTGAGCTTCGCGAGCTTTCCTACATGGGTGCTTCGGTGCTTCACGAGGATGCGATCTTCCCCGTACGCTATGCGGGCATCCCGATCAACATTCGTAACACCAACGAGCCCGAGGCTCCCGGAACCATGATCGTTTCGGCAACCAACGGCTACGATACCGAAAAGATCATTACCGGTGTTGCCGGCAAGAAGGGACTTTCGGTTATCACCATTGAGAAGGATATGATGAACGCCGAGATCGGCTTTGGCAGACGTGTGCTGGAGGTTCTGGAGGACCATGGCATTTCCTTTGAGCATCTTCCCTCGGGCGTTGATACCATGAGCGTGGTGGTTTCCACCGCCGCCGTGGATGCGCACCGCGAGCGTGTGATCGCTTCCATCAACCGCGCCGTTCGTCCCGACAGCGTTGTGATCGAGGACGGTCTGGCACTGTTGGCAGTGGTGGGACGCGGTATGGTCAAGGCAAAGGGAACGGCTGCAAGAGTGTTCAACTCTGTTTCAAACGCCGACGTAAACATCCGCATGATCGACCAGGGCTCCAGCGAGCTGAATATTATCATCGGTGTAGAGGAGCATGATTTCGAAAAGGCAATGAACGGTATCTACCGCGAGTTTGTAAAGTAATTCCAAAAACGAAACGTTTCATAAGGTGACATGATACAAAAAAGCCTCCCTTGTGTAAAGGGAGGTGGCTCGCGCAAGCGAGACGGAGGGATTGTAATAAATTGAAAATTTACAGTAAAACAATCCCTCGGTCACCTTGGGTGACAGCTCCCTTTACACAAGGGAGCCTTTCTTATTTTGCGCCGTTCAATAATTGTTGGTAAAATGATTTTTTGAGCTACATCAGGTTGATGATCGCCATCACCAGCCAAAGCACAATGCAGGGGGCAACCGTGGGGGAGAAGAGCGAGAAAAAGATCCTTGCGGGAAGCTCCTCCGTGGGATGGGAGACCGTATAGGAGGAATCCGCCCCCTTTATGGCGTAGAGGTGGTAGATCTTTCGTGCTTCCCCGGCGGCAAACGCCGAGAAAAGCAGGAAGAGTGAGATCAGACAAAACAGAAAGATCTCGTTACTGCCCGCGTTGATGTAAAACGCCGAGAGGAAGGATTGCCCCAAAAGGCAGAAGATATTATAGCCCAGATGTAAGAGAACGGGAGCGATGAGAGACCGCGTGGCAAAGAGCGAGCAGGCGAGAAGGATTCCCACAAAGAGATAGGACGGGAAGAGGGGCAAGGAAAAATGCAACAGGGCAAAGAAGAGTGCCGACACGCCAATGGCAACGCCTGCGCCAAAGCCCTCGTATTCGTGAATGAGAATGCCGCGGAAGATAAGCTCCTCGCAAAGGGCGGGGAGAACGCCGTAGGCAAGGATCACAAGGATCGCCCAACCACCGCCTCCACTCATCCTGGCTACAAAGGTGGAATACAGGGTAAAGCCTCCCACAAGAGAGGCAATGCCGCCGGTCAGAATTTCAAGCAGCATGCTTCCCGTGATCATCACAGCAAGCATACACGCCAAAAACCAAAGCTGCTCGGGGCGGAACAAACGGATGCGTCTGCGCAGTCGCTCAAGCAGATCCTTTTTGAGAAAATAGCAATAGGCGATTCCCGTGGCGGCAAAGATCAGCAGCTGCAAAAGGATCGCCAAGGCAAGCTCGTTCTCGCTTGTTGTGAGAAAGGGATCCAACAGCCGCCAGATTACAAGCAGCGCAAAGATGCCAAGCACCAGCAGAGGCGGATGCTTTGGAGGCGTGATACTTTCTTTTGCGCGCGCAAGGGTTTCCTTGGCAAAGACCTTTTTTAAATTTGCAAGCCTGTCTCCTTGCAGGGCGGGGGCTTCCCGATGCTCCGTTGCGGTTGCCGTCGAGGGCGGCATGGAGCCTTCTTTTCGCAGTGCCGCGCAAAGAAGCGGCTGCCGTTCGGTAAAGATGAGATCCATAGGGAGGTCGTATTCCTCCGTGGGAAGTCGCTTTACCATCATTTTGGTATAGACCACCCCTGCGCGGATTCCGGGAAATTTTGCCAGGAAGCGATCGTAATATCCCTTTCCGTAGCCCAACCGATTGCCCTCGGGGTCAAAGGAGAGGGCGGGGCAGAGGCAAAGGGTTTTCTCCGTAGGAACGCAGAGAGGTGCCTCCAAGGGAGGCTCGGGAATTCCGTAGGCACCCGGTGCCAGCCGATGCGCAGGCGTGAGAAGATAGAACGCCATGCGATTGGCGTTGGTGTCGCACCTTGGAAAGGCGACCTGCTTGCCATCTTTTCTCGCCGCGCGCACCAAGGGAAGCAGATTCACTTCTCCCGTCAGGGGCGCGAAGAGAAGCAGGGTGTCGGCGTTCCGATAGACGCTTGAGCGCAGGATGCTTTCCACAACGGCGCGGTCAAGCTGCTTTTTTTCATCGGGAGAAATCGAAGCCCTACGCTCCTTGAGTAGCCCTCGAAGCTCGTTTTTCGTCATTGCCATCAGTCGGCAAGCACCGCGCGGCGGAGCTCCTCGGCGGCATCATTGCCCTTGAGCACACGAACCAGCGCAAGACCGAATTCCAAAGCCACGCCCATGCCTGCGGCGGTAATGACCTTTCCATCGGTCACAACACGGGTGTGGGAGGGAGCCACGGTAGCGCCCGTGAGAAACTCCTCAAAGCCGGGGAAGCAGGTGGCGTTTTTGCCTTCCAGATAGCCGCGCTTTCCCAATACCATGGGAGCGGCGCAGATGGCGGCAAGATAGCCTCCCGAGGAAGCGGCGGCGCCAAGGGCGCTGTCCACAATGCGGGACTCGTCCAGATTCTTGGCACCGGGCATACCGCCGGGAAGAATGATCATTTCGGGCTTGCTGTCGCGGTACATGGTGTCGGGAATATCGGCTTGTACGGCAATGCCGTGAGAGCCCTTGATCAGATCCCCTCCAATGCCCACGGTGGTAACCTCAAGTCCTGCGCGGCGCAGAAGATCCAGAGGACAGAGTGCTTCAATTTCTTCAAAGCCGTTGGCTAAAAACAGATAGATCATGGATGAAAATCCTTTCTAAACGTGTAAAAGTTTTGATGCGTGACGAAAATCCGAGAACGGGTCGTCGAGGACGTCGACCCCTACATTGAAAAACGGAACTCGCACTTTATCCCATCTGATCGGGCAGCTTCTTGCCTCCCAGAATGTGGAAGTGCAGATGCTTGACCGACTGGCAGCCGTCCTCGCCGCAGTTGGTGATGACGCGGTAGCCGTTGGTAAGACCCTCGGATGCGGCGATCTTGGGGATGGCTTCAAAGATACGGGCTACGTAGGCGCTGTTTTCGGCGCTGATGGCATCGGCAGAGGGAATGTGCTCCTTGGGAACCACCAGAACGTGAACGGGAGCCATGGGAGCAATATCGCGGAAGGCGTAGATCTTTTCATCCTCGTAGACCTTGGAGGAGGGAATATCGCCTGCGATGATCTTACAGAAAATACAATCGGACATGGTAATTTTTCCTTTCTGAAAAACAATTTTTTCAACAAATTAAGTATACAACAAAATTCATCAAATGTCAAGAGCATGGAGGTGGAGAGAACCATGAATTTTACAATCCAAAAGGACCTTTGGGAGCATCTTGCGAGCACGGAAAAGACGGTGGTGATGTACGGCATGGGAAACGGTGCCGACAAAATTCTCAGAGCCTGCGAGGAGAAGGGGATCACGGTCAGCGATTTCTTTGCCAGCGACGGGTTCGTCAGAGGACATAGCTTTCACGGCAAGACCGTCAAGAGCTGGAGCGAGATCAAGGAGCTCTACGGAGCGGAGAAGGTCATCGTTCTGCTTTCCTTCGGCTCGTCGCGTCCCGAGGTGCTGGAAAATATCGAGCGCATTGCCGCCGAGACCGAGCTTTACGCTCCCGACGTTCCCGCCTTTGGCGACGGGCTCTTTGACCGCGCCTTTTTCGAGGCGCATCTGGCGGAAATCGAGAGAACGTACGCGCTTCTTTCGGATGAGGAATCCAAGATGATCTTTGAGAATGTCCTGCAATTCAAGCTGACGGGGGATATCAGATTTCTGCAAAACGCCGTGAGCGACGAGGAGCAAACCATGCGCGAGATGGTTCAGCCCGAGGGCATCAAGATCGCCGCCGATCTCGGCGCGTATAACGGAGACACGGCGCGAAAGCTGCTTGAGAGTGCCGAGGGGAATGTTCAAAGGATCTACGCCATGGAGCCCGATGCCCGCAACTATCGCAAGCTGAAGGCGTACGCGGAAGAAGAGACGCGCGCCGAGGTGATCCCCGTGAACGCGGGGGCATGGAGCGAGAAGACCATCCTGTATTTCGATGATAGCGGAAACCGCAACGCATCCTTTGGAAGCAACCGATCCGAGAGCCTTTCCGACCGCCCCGTAAAGCTGAAGGCGGTGGAGGCGGATACCCTTGACAATATTCTTGACGGGGAACCCGTGGATTATATCAAATACGACGTGGAGGGCTCGGAGAAGGAGGCGCTTTTGGGGTCGAAGGAAACGATTGAGAAAAATCATCCCACGCTTCTGGTGTCGCTGTATCATCGGAACGAGGATCTTTTCGCCCTGCCGCTCTTGGTAAAGGATCTGTTTCCCGAATATCAAGGATTTTATCTGCGCCGCTTTGCCGGCGTTCCCGCATGGGATCTGAATTTGTACGTGAAAAAATAGAAAAAAAGAATTTTTCAAAAAAAATAAAATTTTTTCAAAAAGGGCTTGACAAACCGAGGCGAACGTGGTATAATATCTCCGTTCTAAACGCGACAGCATCGCGGCGGACACGTTCGCTGGTGTGGCTCAATGGCAGAGCAGCTGATTTGTAATCAGCAGGTTGATGGTTCGACTCCGTTCACCAGCTCCACCAAGTCCACACAAAGTGGACTTTTATATGGGAGATTTCCCGAGTGGCCAAAGGGGGCAGACTGTAAATCTGTTGCGTCTTCGCTTCGGTGGTCCGAATCCACCATCTCCCACCAGAAAAAAGCACTTGCTTACGCAAGTGCTTTTTTCAACGAAATTTGCCCTGCGGGCAAGTGAAATAGCTTCGCTGTGAAATATTTGCTCCGCAAATGTGAAATATTCGCTGACGCGAATGTGGGCAAATTTCATTTCACATCGACCAAAGCCGTAGGCGGCGGGAGATATTTCACAATTTCCGCAAGGGAATTATTTCACATTCGGCAACGCCGAATATTTCACTTGAAAAACTATCCGAATTATGGTATATGTACAATCAATGCGGCACAATCCGCAGAATGTTGATCACTTCAATCAACACGGTCAAGGAAAACGCGAAATGATAGCAGAAAAATCCTGCGGTAATGAAAAAGGAAGATGACTGATTTTATCGGATCTTCCTTTTTTCTTTTCTTCAAAAACGCCGATTTTGTGGGTGTCACGCACCACTTGACCCCTAAAAAAGCCCTTTTTTTAAAACTTTGCACCACCCTATTGACAAGCATTTTTGGGGGTGTTATAATGGCGTTGAAGGGCAGAAAAATCTGCCCAAAAAGAAAGGAGAAAATAAAAGAAAATGATGAAAAAAAGAATACTGATCGCGCTCCTTTGCGGCGTGATTTTGGCAAGCGCAACGGCTTGCAATGCGAGTGACAAAACCATCGATCAATCGGTCGAGAAAACGATAGAGCAACCTACGGAGAAGCCCACGGAGAATCCGATAGAAAGGCCGACAGAGACACCAACAGAGACGCCCACGGAAAAGCCCGAGGATCCTGCCGACGGCACCACGGTGGAGAATGAAGGTGCGAATTATCGGATTACCAAAATCAACGATATCTACAAGCTGGAGATTTTTGATCAAGGTGGAAAGCTCGTTTACGAGGAGGAGTCGGCTTCCAAGATTTATTGCTGGACTGAGGATGACGATATTCTTCAGTTCAAGGGCTTTTCCGCGTCGCCGGACAACTGTCTTTTTTACAGCGTCTCGCAAAATAAGCTTTCCCAACTCTTTCATGACGTCAGAGTGGTTAAGAAAGACTTGGTGGCGTATCTGGTGATGGAGGAAAAATCCTCCCGTCTTGTGGTAGAAAATATCTTTGACAAAGAATCTTTTTGCATGGACTTTGATTGTCCGAAGGATGTATTCGAAGCCTATTTCGCTCCCGATGGAAAATCGATCGAGGTCAGTTTTGGATCATCACTCAAGCCCTCCAAGCGGGTGTTCTGCTTTGAGACTCTACCCATTCTCAAGGCGACAACGATCTGCTACGTACGTCTTTCTGCGTCGGTTCAGGAGGGGGATGTTTATCACATTTCCAGCGGTCATCCTGCGCTTCTGCGCCCTGCCAACGGGGACACCGTAAGGCTTCTGGAGACCCTTGAGGGGGGAACCTACAAGGATGCCGACGGCAACGAGCGCAAGGACTGGCACAGGATCCTCTACAGGGGAAAAGAAATGTACGTCACCGCCGACAGCTTTGAGGTGTTGACCTATGAGGTGAAATAAAATATCATTTTTCTGCCGCCCGGATTTCTTTCGGGCGGCGATTTTTTGGAAATACCCCGAAAAAACTTGACACGCCATCAAAATTGTGTTACAATAGAACGGTTTGTGAATACAACTTCAATTTTTTCAAAAAAGGAACGTGAAAATGAACAACAACAAGCAAAATACTCCCCGTGAGCATCTGGGGAGTCGCCTCGGCTTCATTCTGCTCAGCGCAGGATGCGCCATCGGAATCGGAAACGTGTGGAAGTTCCCCTACATGGCGGGACAGCATGGCGGCGCCATCTTCGTGCTCTTTTATTTCGCGTTTTTGCTCCTTATGGGCATTCCCGTCCTGACCATGGAATTTGCCCTCGGCAGAGCGGCGCAAAAGAGCCCCGCGCGGCTTTATCAGGAGCTGGCGCCCAAGGGCAGCAAGTGGTATCTTCACGGCTATGCCGCCGTTGCGGGAAATTACATTCTTATGATGTTCTACACCACGGTTGCGGGCTGGATGCTCCGCTACTTCGTTTCCACCGCCAAGGGAGACCTTGCGGGCTTGGATGCGGCAGGCGTGGGAGACTATTTTGGCGGTATGCTCTCGGATCCCGTTTCCATGACAATCTATATGGGCATTGTGGTTGTGGTTGGATTTTTGGTCTGCTCCTTCAGCCTGCAAAAGGGGCTGGAGAAGATCACAAAGATCATGATGACCTCTCTCCTTGTGATCATGGTGGTGCTTGCCGTCAACGGATTTTTCATGGACGGTGCGGCGGAGGGACTCAAGTTCTATCTGCTCCCCGATCTTGAACAGGCGAACGCGGTAGGCTGGGGCAACATCATCATGGGCGCTCTGACCCAGTCCTTCTTTACCCTGAGCCTTGGTATCGGCTCCATGGCGATCTTTGGAAGCTATCTGAACAAGGATCGCGCCCTCTTTGGGGAGGCGATCAACGTGGCGGTGCTGGATACCTTTGTTGCCATCACCTCGGGTCTGATCATTTTCCCCGCCTGCTTCTCCTATGGCGTGCAGGTGGACAGCGGTCCCAATCTCATTTTCGTAACTCTGCCCAACATTTTCAACGATCTCCCCTTGGGAAGATTCTGGGGAAGTCTGTTCTTTGTGTTCCTTTCCTTTGCTGCCCTCTCCACCGTGTTTGCAGTATTTGAAAATATCATTTCCTGCACAAGGGATATGTTCGGGTGGTCCAAGAGGAAGGCTTGCCTGATCAACGGCGTTGCCATGTTCCTGCTTTCTCTGCCCTGCGTGCTGGGCTTCAACCTGCTCTCGGGCATCACCCCCTTTGGAGAGGGAAGCGGTATTATGGATCTGGAGGATTTTATGGTCAGCAATCTGCTGTTGCCTTTGGGTTCCTTGGTGTTTGCCGTCTTCTGCGTCTGCCGCTACGGCTGGGGCTGGAAGAAATTTGTGGCGGAAGCCAACCAGGGAAAAGGCCTCAAGATTGCAAATTGGATGCGCCCCTATATGACCTACGTTCTGCCCGTGATCATTTTCGTTTTCTTTGTGATCAGTTTGATCGGATTCTTTGCATAATATGAAACAAGAGCCGTGCTCCCAAGAGGGGGTGCGGCTTTTGCTGCGCCAAGGGGCTTCCCGATTTTTTCTCAAATTTCCAAAAGTATTGACAAATACCGCCGAATATGCTATAATGTACTGTATTATAATAACATAAGTATGCAATTTTCGAGAAGAAGGACCCAAAAAATCAACGACGAAAGGAATTTTCCAAACATGAAAGGAATCATCCTCGCCGGAGGCGCCGGCACTCGACTCTATCCCTTGACGATGGTAACGTCAAAGCAGCTTCTTCCCATTTATGACAAGCCCATGGTATACTATCCTCTGTCAACGCTGATGCTGGCGGGCATTAAGGATATTCTTATCATCTCCACCCCCACCGATCTGCCCAACTTTGAAAGACTTCTGGGCGACGGCTCTCAGTACGGCGTGTCGCTGTCCTACAAGGTTCAACCCTCTCCCGACGGACTTGCTCAGGCGTTTATTCTGGGTGAGGAGTTTATCGGAGACGACGCCTGCGCCATGGTGCTGGGTGACAACATTTTCTACGGCAACGGCTTTGGAAAGACTCTGCGCGCCGCCACCGCCAACGCGGAAAAGAACGGACGCGCCACCGTCTTCGGCTACTACGTTACCGATCCTGAGCGATTTGGCATTGTGGAGTTCGATGAAAACGGCAAGGCGATTTCCCTGGAGGAAAAGCCCAAGGTGCCCAAGAGCAACTACGCCGTAACCGGACTTTACTTCTATCCCGCAGGCGTGAGTGCCAAGGCGAACGAGGTCAAGCCCTCGGCGCGCGGTGAATTGGAGATCACAACGCTGAACGAGATGTATCTGAACGAGGATCTTCTCGACGTTCAGCTTCTCGGACGCGGCTTTGCATGGCTGGATACCGGAACCATGGACAGCCTTGCAGAGGCAACCGATTTCGTGCGCATGGTGCAGAACCGCCAGGGCATTCAGATCTCGGCACCCGAGGAAATTGCCTATAAGAACGGCTGGATCAACAAGGATGAGCTTCTGGCATCTGCCGAGAAGTACGGAAAATCCCCCTACGGACAACACCTCAAAAACGTAGCAGACGGAAAGCTGCAGTATTAAAGGAGATTCATTATGACGATTATCGTAACCGGTGGCGCCGGCTTTATCGGCTCCAATTTCATTTTCCATATGCTGAAGGAGCATCCCGACTACCGCATCGTTTGCTTGGATAAGCTGACCTATGCGGGCAACCTTTCCACTCTTGCCTCTGTCATGGACAAGCCCAATTTCCGCTTTGTCAAGGCAGACATCTGTGACCGCGAGGCGGTTTACAAGCTCTTTGAGGAAGAGAAGCCCAATATGGTGGTCAACTTTGCCGCCGAGAGCCACGTGGACAGATCCATTGAGGATCCCGGTGTCTTCCTTCAGACCAATATCATGGGTACGGCGACTCTCATGGACGCCTGCCGCAAGTACGGCATTGACCGCTACCATCAGGTTTCCACCGACGAGGTGTACGGCGACCTTCCCCTGGACCGTCCCGACCTCTTCTTTACCGAGGAGACTCCCATCCACACCAGCTCTCCCTATTCCTCCTCCAAGGCGGCGGCGGATCTGTTGGTGCTGGCGTACCACAGAACCTACGGGCTCCCCGTTTCCATCAGCCGTTGCTCCAACAACTACGGCCCCTATCATTTCCCCGAAAAGCTGATTCCTCTCATGATCGCCAATGCTCTTCACGACAAGCCCCTGCCCGTATACGGCACGGGTGAGAACGTGCGCGACTGGCTCTACGTGGAGGATCACTGCAAGGCCATCGATCTCATCATCCACAAGGGACGCGTGGGCGAGGTCTACAACATCGGCGGACACAACGAGATGCAGAACATTGACATTGTAAAGCTGATCTGCAAGGCGCTTGGCAAGCCCGAGAGCCTGATCACCTACGTCACCGACCGCAAGGGTCACGATATGCGCTATGCCATTGATCCCGCCAAGATCCACGGTGAGCTTGGCTGGCTTCCCGAGACCAAATTTGCCGTTGGTATCGAAAAGACCATCGCTTGGTATCTGGAGAACCGCGAATGGTGGGAGAACATCATCTCGGGTGAGTATCAGAACTACTACGAGAAGATGTACGGCAACCGATAAGGAGAACCCGATATGAAGATACTGGTAACCGGCGTGGGCGGTCAGCTGGGACACGACGTGATGAACGAGCTTGCACGGCGCGGACACGAAGCCGTGGGAAGCGATCTTGCCGAAACGGTGGATACGCCCTATGCCTACGTGAGCATGGATCTGACCGATGACGCATCGGTGCAGAGGGTGATCGCCGAGATCAAGCCTGAGGCTGTGATCCATTGTGCAGCTTGGACTGCCGTGGATGCCGCCGAGGATGCGGAAAACCGTGACCTTGTCAAGGCGGTCAACGTGGACGGCACGGCTTCGGTTGCAAGAGCCTGCAAGGCTTTGGATTGCAAGATGATCTATATCAGCACCGACTACGTGTTCAACGGCAAGGGTGAAACCCCTTGGGATCCCGATTGCAAGGATTACGAGCCCCTCTCTGTTTACGGAAGCACCAAGCTGGAGGGCGAGCTTGCCGTTGCGGAAGCGCTGGAAAAATATTTCATCGTCCGCATTGCGTGGGTCTTTGGCGTCAACGGAAAGAATTTTATCAAGACCATGCTGAACGTGGGCAGAAAATACGATACGGTGCGCGTGGTGAACGATCAGATCGGCACCCCCACCTACACCCTCGATCTTTCCCGCCTTTTGGTGGATATGATCGAAAGTGAAAAATACGGCTACTATCACGCCACCAACGAGGGCGGATTCATCTCTTGGTACGATTTCACCAAGGAGATCTACCGTCAGGCGGGGCTCTCCACCAACGTGCTTCCCGTCACCACCGAGGAGTACGGGCTGACCAAGGCGGTTCGTCCCAACAACAGCCGCTTGGATAAGAGCAAGCTCTCAAGAATGGGCTTTGAGCCGCTTCCCGATTGGAAGGACGCCCTTGCGCGCTATCTTGTGCAGATCGGTGAAAAATAATCATAAAGAATTCTAACGGAGAAAAGAATATGGGACAGATCAAGGTAGAAAAGAACGTAGGAGGCATCAAGGGGCTTTGCATCATTCAGCCCGCCGTTCACGGAGACAATCGCGGCTACTTTATGGAGACCTATAATCAGAACGATATGCGCGAGGCGGGACTTGACATGGTTTTCGTGCAGGACAATCAGAGTATGTCGGTCAAGGGCGTTCTGCGCGGTCTGCATTTTCAAAAGCAGTTTCCTCAGGGCAAGCTGGTCCGCGTGATCAAGGGCAGCGTGTTTGACGTTGCGGTGGATCTCAGACCGGGATCTGAGACCTACGGAAAATGGTTTGGCGTGGAGCTGACCGAGGAGAACAAAAAGCAGTTTTATATTCCCGAGGGCTTTGCCCACGGATTTTTGGTGCTGAGTGAAATCGCTGAGTTCTGCTACAAATGCACCGACTTCTACCACCCCGGCGACGAGGGCGGCTTGGCTTGGAACGATCCCGCCATCGGCGTGGAATGGCCCACGCTGGAGGGCAGATATCAGGGAAGCGCATCCGCGGAAGGATACGTTCTTTCCGACGGCACGCCTCTGAATCTGAGCGAAAAGGATCAGAAATGGCAGGGCATTGACAAGCTTTGACGAGGAGACTGTCAAGCGCTTGGAATTTTAACGGATAAAGAGGAAAAATCATGGAGCTTTCAAAAAACGTGATGGCTCCCTTGGATCTGCTCACAGAGCGTTATCCCGTGCTTTCGGGATGCCGCGAGAGCATTCTGGGGGCGTATGAGATTTTGGAAAAATGCTACGCATCGGGGGGCAAGCTTCTGGTTGCGGGTAACGGCGGCTCCGCGGCGGATGCTGAGCATATCGTGGGTGAGCTGATGAAGAGCTTTGTGCTTCCGCGCAAGCTTCCCGCAGAATACGGCAAGTGCTTGTGCAACGTTGATGCCGAGCTGGGTGAGATCCTGCAAAACAATCTGCAGGGAGCCATGCCCGCCATTGCACTGGACGGACATCTTTCCCTGAGCACCGCATACATGAATGACTGTGAGCCTCTGCTTTGCTTTGCCCAGCAGGTCAACGGCTACGGCGCAGCAGGCGACGTTTTTATGGGAATTTCCACCTCGGGCAACAGCAAAAACGTCATGTTTGCGGCGGTGACCGCAAGGGCAAAGGGAATGCCCGTGGTCGGTCTTACGGGAGAGAAGGAAAGTAAGCTTTCTGCCTTTGCCGACGTTTGTATCCGCGTTCCCGGGACCGAGACCTATCAGATCCAGGAGCTCCATCTTCCCGTTTATCATTGCCTGTGCCTAATGCTGGAGGAGCGGTTCTTCGGAGCGGATTGATTTTTTTGAGCCTTTTTATGCAAATCGAAAAAAATATTTCTTGAAATTTTTTGAAATTTTATTTGATTTTTCGGCTCGGAATCCAATAGTTTTTCTTGACAACAAGACAAAAAAAGTTTATAATATTGTTTGTTAAAGTTGGTGCGTGCCGAGAGAGACTTTTCGGGCGCAGAAAGGATTTTTTATATGGATAAGAATGAACGTAGAGTAGGTACAGTATCCAGAGGCATTCGTTGCCCCATTATCAGAGAGGGTGACGATCTGGCACAGATCGTGACCGACAGCGTGCTGGAGGCAGCCGAGATCGAGGGCTTTGCCATCAACGATCGAGACGTCATCTCCATCACCGAGTCCATCGTGGCAAGAGCGCAGGGCAATTACGCAAGCGTTGAGGACATTGCCGCTGACGTAAGGGCAAAGCTGGGCGGCGAAACGGTTGGCGTTCTGTTCCCCATCTTCTCCCGCAACCGCTTTGCGATCTGCTTGCGCGGTATTGCAATGGGCGCTAAGAAGATCGTGCTCATGCTCAGTTACCCCTCCGACGAGGTTGGTAACTCCATGATCACCCTGGATCAGATCGATGCCGCAGGCGTCAATCCTTACAGTGACGTGCTTTCTCTTGAGAAGTACCGCGAGCTGTTCGGCAACGATACCAAGCTGGAGTTTACCGGCGTTGACTACGTGGAATATTACGCTGACCTCATCCGTTCCTGCGGAGCAGAGGTGGAGATCGTGTTTGCAAATCAGGCAAAGGCGATCCTCGATTATACCGATTGCGTTCTGACCTGTGACATTCACACCCGTGCGCGCACCAAGCGCATTCTCAAGGCAGCAGGCGCCAAGATCGTTTGCGGGCTGGATGATATTATGAATGCTCCCGTCAACGGAAGCGGCTGCAACGAGAAGTACGGACTTCTTGGCTCCAACAAGTCCACCGAGGATAAGGTAAAGCTCTTCCCCCGCGAGTGCCAGGATCTGGTTCTCGAGATTCAAAAGCGCGTGCTTGACAGAACCGGCAAGCACGTAGAGGTTATGGTATACGGCGACGGCGCGTTCAAGGATCCCAAGGGTAAGATCTGGGAGCTGGCAGACCCGGTGGTTTCTCCCGCGTTTACCGACGGTCTTGTGGGTACGCCCAACGAGCTCAAGCTCAAGTACCTTGCCGATAACGATTACAAGGATCTTTCGGGTGATGCACTTAAGGAAGCTATTTCCGCAAGCATCCGTGCCAAGAACGGAAGCCTGGTTGGTAACATGGCGGCGCAGGGAACCACTCCCCGTCAGCTCACCGACCTCATCGGCTCTCTTTGCGACCTGACCTCCGGCTCGGGCGATAAGGGAACTCCCGTGGTTCTGGTACAGGGATATTTCGATAATTACACCAACTGATCTCATTCTCATATATTTGGAGGAAAATACCATGAGCAGTAATATTCGTCCCGACAGCATGGCTCGTATCACAACTCCCGAACTGGCAGAGGCCTTTATTGCAGAGCAGATTGCAGAGGTGCGTGCGCAGGTTGGCGATAAGAAGGTCCTTCTGGCACTTTCCGGCGGTGTAGACTCCTCTGTGGTTGCCGCCCTTCTCATCAAGGCCATCGGCAAGCAGCTGGTTTGCGTTCACGTCAACCACGGCTTGATGCGCAAGAATGAGTCCGAGAATGTGATTGAGGTGTTCCAGAATCAAATGGATGCCAACCTCATTTATATCGATGCGACCGACCGCTTCCTCGATCTTTTGGCAGGCGTTGCCGATCCCGAGAAGAAGAGAAAGATCATTGGCGGTGAGTTTATCAACGTATTTGCCGAGGAGGCACGCAAGCTGGACGGCGTTTCCTTCTTAGCACAGGGAACCATTTATCCCGATATCCTCGAGAGCGTAAAGCAGGGCGAGGGCAAGAAGGCGGTCAAGTCTCACCACAACGTGGGCGGACTCCCCGACGATCTGGCAGAGAAATTCGAGCTGGTTGAGCCCATCAAGCTGCTGTATAAGGACGAGGTTCGCGTAGTGGGCAGAGCTCTTGGTCTTCCTTCCAAGATGGTAGACCGTCAGCCTTTCCCCGGCCCCGGACTGGGCGTTCGTTGTCTGGGTGCCATCACCCGTGATAGACTCCACGCGCTCCGCGAGGCAGACGCCATCCTGCGCGAGGAGTTCGACAACTGCGGTCTGAACAAGACGGTATGGCAGTATTTCATCGCCATCCCCGACATCAAGAGCGTTGGCGTGAAGGACGATAGCCGCTACGAGGGCTGGCCCGCCATCATCCGCGCGGTGAACACCAAGGATGCTATCACGGCAACCATCGAGGAGATCCCTTATGCGGTTCTTCACAAAATTACCAATAGAATTATCACCGAGGTAGAGGGAATCAACCGTGTGCTTTACGATCTGACTCCCAAGCCCACGGGAACTATTGAGTGGGAATAATTGAATAAGGCTTTTAAGTGGCTTGGAAGCCTTATTCCAAGCCACTTTTCACAAAGATGACAGACGATTTTATCACGTTCAGAAAGGAACCCCATCATGGATTTTACCATCACAGGCGGCAACGAGGGCGCCAAGATCTATCTTGACAACGAAAGAGAGAAGGACGGGATCCTTCTTTTCGACGTTCATATGATGCTGGAGAACGCGGCTGTTCCCGAGCAATTCTGCATTTCGTACAGTATTCCTCACATAGATACGTATTCGGTTTGGAGTCCCAGCATTCGCGCTGAGCGACACCTCGGGCCCAACTGGAAAAAGCGCACCACCGAGTCGCGTCTGGCTTCCTGGATGCCCATTCACGCGCTGGTTTCGGCAACGGGCAAAAACCGTATGACCGTAGCGCTCTCGGATGCCAAGACGCCCTGCTCTCTGCGGAGCGGCGAGTGCGAAGAGGATGCTTGTATTCAATGGGAGATCAATTTCTTCACGGTTCCCGTGGCTCCTCTCAAGGAATACACCGCCACCGTTCGCATTGACACCAGAAAGATCCCCTATTACGATGCGATATATGACACCGTGACGTGGTGGGAGAAGGAATGTGGCTATGCGCCTGCCTACGTTCCCGAGCACGCCAAGCTTCCCATGAACTCTCTGTGGTACAGCTACCACCAGCAGCTTGACGTGGAGGACATCATCAAGGAATGTAAGCTTTCCAAAGCGCTTGGAATGGACACCGTGATCGTGGATGACGGCTGGCAGACCGACGACAACAACCGCGGCTATCAGTTCTGCGGAGACTGGGAGGTTGCCCCCTCCAAGATCCCCGACATGAAGGAGTTCGTTGCGCGCATTCACGAGACTGGTATGAAGGTCATGCTTTGGTTTGCCGTTCCCTTTATTGGGATTGGAACAAAAAACTTTGAACGCTTTTCCGACAAGATCCTTGACCAGAGCGGAAAGACCCGCTTTTCTCTGGACCCCCGATACAAGGAGGTCAGAGAGTATCTCATCGGCTTTTACACCAAGGCTGTGGGCGAATGGGGCTTTGACGGCTTGAAGCTGGATTTCATTGACCGCTTTGTTCTCAAGGGAAGCTCTCTGGAATTTGACGCGCGCCGTGACTATCACTCCTTGGAGGATGCCGTGGACGCATTGATGATCGAGACCTCCGAGGCGCTTCGCAAGATCAATCCCGAGGTGCTCATCGAGTTCCGTCAGACCTACGTGGGCCCCGCCATCAGAAAGTACGGAAATATGCTTCGTGTCGGCGATTGCCCCAACGATGCCATTCTCAACCGACAGGGCATTGTCAATCTCCGTTTGACGTCGGGAAACACGGCGGTACATTCGGATATGGTCATGTGGAATCGCGAGGATACGGTGGAGGGCGCGGCTGTTCAGCTTGCCAATATTCTGTATAGCGTTCCGCAGATCTCGGTAAAGCTTGACGGTCTGCCCGAGGATCACAAAAAGATGCTGGCGTTCTATCTTTCCTTCTGGCGCGAGCACCGCGACGTGCTGATCGAGGGCAAGCTGCTTGCGGCAAACCCCGAGAGCGTATATAGTCAGGTCTGCTCCCAAAAGGACGGAAAAGCCATCTTTACGGTCTACACCGACGGCATTGTGGATTGCGCTCCCTATTCCAAGGTGATCGTTGTCAATTCCTCCCGCCACTCGGCACTGATCCTGAAGGGTGCCGATCAGAAGTCCTACCGCGTTTTGGATTGCATGGGCAACGAAGTGGAAAAGGGCTCTGTTCAGGGCTCTCTTTGCGAGATCGAGGTTCCCTTCTGCGGTATGGTAGAGGTGGAATAAAAGAGCTTCGTCATCGGAAAATAGAAAAAGAACAGAGCGGTTGAGTCATTGGCTCAACCGCTCTGCTTCTGTTCTCTTTTAAACGGGACTTCGGCGGCATCCTATTCTCATTACGTTCAAGCTTTCTTGAAAAATATGATATCCTATAAAAAACTTTCAAAATTTTGAGACCGAGGGCGAAAAAAACGTACTTATAGGGTGAAAGCGCTTTTCAGTCAAACAAAGGAGGTGACCAATATTGAATGATCTTGAAATCATTGAACTGTATTTCGCACGGGATGAAGAAGCGATCAAGCAGACAGATATGAAATATGGAAAGCTCTGCCATCGTGTTGCTTACAACATCTTGAATAACAACGAGGACTCGGAAGAGTGCGTAAACGACACCTACATCGGTGTTTGGAACGCCATTCCGCCTACAAGGCCAAACAACTTTATGGCTTTTGTATGTAAGATAACAAGAAATCTATCGCTCAAACGGCTTGAAGCACAGACGAGACAAAAACGTTCACAAGCAATCCTTGTTTCGCTTGACGAGCTCGCTGAAGTATTATCAGATGAGAGTATAGCGGATGGGGTAAGTGACGAGGATATCGGAAAACGAATCAGCGACTTTTTGCGAAATGAAAAAAGTGAAATCCGCGAGGTATTCATTCGCAAATACTATTTCTTTGATTCCATCGGTGATATTGCAAGACGTTATAATTTCACCGAGAGCAAGGTCAAGAATATGTTGCATCACACTCGAACCAAACTAAAAGATTTTTTAATCAAGGAGGGTATTGAAATATGAAAACACCGAGAATCGTAAATGCTGTAGGTCATATCGATGATGATCTCGTCAGTGGCGCAATTTGCGCAAGAGCAACAAAAAAGAATGTATGGCTTAAATGGGGATCTGTTGCCGCCTGCTTGGCAATCATGCTTATGGCGGCGGTAGTTGCCGGATCTATGATGTTTGGCAGCGACGGTCCCGCCCCCTCTGTCGATGCTTTCCCTATCGAAGACGAGTGTACCTACGAAAAAGGATATTTCTACGGTATTGATGAGGGGGATTTTTCCACTTACGTTGGCGGCAAGGTTATTGCCGAAGATAAAATTGGAAATAAGATTTCCGACGTTTCCGTAACTGCAGGTTGGAAGGATGCTGCCGGTGAATGGGCTTCTACCACCGAAAAGCTGCGCGGCGAAGTTTATGCCATCAACGGCGTATCCAATGATGTTGCCGTAGCTTTGAAATTCATCGATAAGGGAGAGGCAGTAACGACAACTTACTACTATGTGATCATGAATCCCAACGCCGATCTGAGTGCCGTTGAAGATTATATCATTGCTCCCATCGTTCCCAACAATCCCGGTGATGAAATGGTAAACGAATAATCCTTATATGGAAGGGTGTCGTATCGCGCGGCATCCTTCCTTGCGCTTTTTGAAAATTCTCTGCAAACCTCTTGTATTTGTTCCGCTTTTATGGTACAATAAATGATCGGAAATCATGCGTTTTCCGGCTTGTTCACTCAATATACCGATCATTTAAGCGAAAGGGAATAAGCCTTTGGCTTATTCCCATTTGATCCATTGTACTCGTTTCATCGGTTATAATATTGAAGGAAAAATCTAACGGAGGTATGTAATGTTGAAAACAGCAACGAACAAATCCGCAAAAAAATCGATTGCTTTGTATTACATTTTGTCATTGTCCCTGCTGTTGCCCTTGCTCATACCGCTTTGGCTGATCAAGGGCTCCCTTTGGGTGATCGTCTATCTTTTATGCTTCTTGATATATACGAGAATAGCTATCAGCTTTGCTGTACGATTAACGGTTATGTCGTCGCTGTGGAAAGAGCTTGATGCCGAAAAATATGCCGCGATCATCAATGCCAAGTCTTTTCGAGTTCATTATTCTTATAGGCTGAATTTGTATTTTTCCACCGGTGACTATCAAGCCGCCTACAATGTGATTTCTTCTGCCCTGTTGCCACACAAGAACACTCTGCAAAGAATCTACGGATATTTATTGCTCTGCCGTATTTGCTTTGAACGTGGGGACTATGAAGGAATCAAAGAAAATCTTGCGGAAATTGAGCACTATTTAAAATACAATCCGAGCTTGAGGCTTCCCAAGCAAAATAAGGAGGCGTACGAATTTTATCGCGAATTTGCCGATGCCGACTATGCGTCTGTTCTTGCGATCTTAGAAAAGGGCATCGATCGATATTCGAAGAAGAAGGGCTATGCTTATATTGTCCTGATGCGTCAATATCAGTTAGCCGTTACCAAACGAATGATGGGCGATGTTGATGAAGCCATTTCACTTTTGGAAAGCATTCGGGAAAAAGCCCCAAAGCTCGTTTTTTCAACACTTGCTCAAAAGCAGCTTGATTATATTTCCGGCACGTTGGAGGAAACAACGCCCGAAAAATTAGAGGTCACAGAAATCGAGCGTGTGAAATCACGCCGCAAAGCAAAAATCATATTGATCGTTGTTCTTTGTATAGGATTCCTTCTCATCATCGTAGGGACAATACTTGGTCAATTAACCGCTCCCAAGCAAAAAATAATTGGTCAATTAGACGCTCCCAAGCAAGAAAATAAGGATTCGGAGTATATTGCCCACCTTGAAGGCGCAATTGAAGACGATTATGAAGAATATCAAATTTTAGGATATTTTTATATCTATACCGATTATGCCGATGAAACCTATATGATGAGCATTGATTCTCTGTTTTTGGTGGAATCAAACGGAAGTCTTGATCTACATACTTTATACGTATTAAACGGAGAATACGGGAATATTTTGAATGTAAAAGACATTCAGGTCAATCAGCTGTATGAGTATGAAATCTATTTTACTCCCAAAAAAGTAGAATTTGTTTTAACCGAAAAGAAACGTGATATTCCCGAGGATATGCTATATTATTATGAGATTGACGGATATTATTTCTGTGTGATGAGTATATCCGATATGGAATGATTCTTTGATGAAGTATCGGTGGATATGATTGCGTTGAAAGCGAGGACATCTTATGGAAATCAAAAGTGGTGAAAGGGTGCAGTATCCCGTTTGGATCGAGGACTGCGCCATCGTATATGCCACGGAGCCTCCCGGATACGAGCCATCCGCGCGGATGCTGCAGGCGGCGATGGAAGAGATGACGGGTATCAAACCTCCTGTTTGTGCAGTGGGAGAAGGCTTTGAAGCTCCCTTTGAGATTCTGATCGGATGCACCGACCGTCCACTTTCCCAAATCTGTTATGCGCAAAAAGATGAGAGACGTCTGATGACCTTTGAATTGCGTTCCGATTCCCGGAGCTTACAGATCGCCTGCGGAGGGCCGCACAGCGCGCGCCTTGGGATAGAAGCTCTCGTTGATGCAATGAAACGTGGCTCTCTTTCCGATTTTCTTGGTGTCAAGCAGGAGCTTGCGCCCGAGCGTCTGCCGCTCACATCGGGGGCGGATATGCGCATTATGAGCGTAAACGTGCTTGGGGAATGCTATCGCCGCAAGCGTGATCTGAATCGGTATCCCATCTCCTCCGAGCGTGCCGAGATCCTTGCCAAGCTATTGGCGGACTACACCCCCGATCTTGTGGGCGTGCAGGAGATGGACGTGAATTTTCACGAGCCTCTCTGTTACTATTTTGAAATTCTGAAGCAGCACTACGGTGTGGAGTATTCCATCATCCTGACCCATCATCTGGACAGGACAAACGATTGTCCCATCATCTACCGCAGTGATAAATACCGTGTGATCCATCAACGCTTCACGCCTCCGCGCTACGCGCCTGCAGACAATGAGGAAAAATACCCTACCCAATATCCCTGCGGAGTCTCCTGTGCGGTGTTCGTCTCTCTTTCGGATCCCACCCTCAGGACGGCGTTGACCTCCAATCACTGGCACTGGGAAAAGGAAGAAAAAGCCTCCTTGCCGCCAAGACAGCAAATCAATGCCGAGGATCTTGCGGCAACCGTTTTGGAGCTGGAAGCCGCCTATCCCGGTGTGCGGGTCTTCAGCACGGGAGATTTTAACAACCATCGCTTTGCGGGAAAATACTTTGAGGCGTTTCTTTCGGCTACCGACGGCGTGCCTGCAGAGCTGGTTGCCGACGCCAACGGCGTGAACGCTTCGGGATTGATTCACGCGGGATGCCAGATCGATCATATCGTTGGAAGAAGAGGCTGCTTTGACGTGCTTTTGCACAGACCAACGCGCAATCGCTCCGACGTGCTGACCGATCATATTCCGATTTTTGCCGACGTCAAATTTTTATAAAATGAAGGAAGGAAAAACCATGAAAATTGATATGTCTTATCTGGTGGACGTGATGAAAACCCTCATCGCAACGCCCAGCCCCGTGGGGTACTACGAAAAAATGAAGCCGGTCATTGAGAAGCTGGCAGCCGAATTGGGCTTTGGTGTGACCTACGATAACCGCGACACCGCCTATCTCACCGTCCCCGGCAAGGACCCCTCCAAGACTGTTTGCATCAGCGCCCACGCGGATACGCTGGGACTCATGGTCAGAGGTATCAATGCCGACGGAACTCTGCGCACCCGTGCCCTGGGCGGCATCAATTTTGCCAACGTGGAGGGAGAAAACGTAACGGTTCATACCCGTAGCGGCAAGACCTACACGGGTATGCTGGTCTGCGCCCATCATTCCGCCCACGCCTATGACGATGCCAAAACCATGGAGCGCAACGACAATACGGTGTTCGTGCTTTTGGACGAGGACGTGAAAAATGCCAATGACGTGCGCGCGCTGGGCGTTCGAAACGGAGATTATATTTCCATTGATCCTCGCTTTACCGAGACCGAGAACGGCTATATCAAATGCCGTTTCCTGGATAATAAGGCAGCTATGGCGTGTGCCTTTGCAACCGTCAAGGCAATGGCAGAGGAGGGCTTGAAGCCTCAATATAACACTGTGTTCGCCTTTTCCTTCTACGAGGAGATCGGCTTTGGCGGCGTGGTAGTGCCCTCGGAGGTCTCGGAGTACGTGGCGGTGGATATTGCCATTCTGGGACCCGATTCCGACGGAAGCGAGCAGGCGGTCACCATCTGTGCCAAGGATGCTTCCATGCCCTACGACTACGATCTGACCAACCGCCTCATCGATACGGCGGAGAGAATCGGCTGTAACTATGCGGTGGATCTCTTCTATCGCTACGGCTCGGATGCAGGACAGGCGATCAAGGGCGGAAACAATGTACGCGCCGCCGCCTTCGGTATGGCAGTCTACTCCAGCCATGGCGTGGAAAGAGTCCATCTGACGGGCATCGAGCATACGGCTCGCCTCATGCTTGCCTACGTGCTGGGAGAATAATTTTTCAAGGAAGATTCAAAACGGGAGGAGCGCCATGTACAACAAGGTCTACGTGGAGATCACAAACAAATGTAATATGCGCTGTTCCTTCTGTCACGGACACAAGAGAGTGCCGCGCAGCATGAGCGAGGCGGAGTTCTCTCTGATCCTCGATCGGCTTTCGGGGCAGACGCAATATCTCTATTATCACCTCATGGGAGAGCCGCTGACCCATCCCTTGCTTCCCAAATTCATTCAAATGGCGGGGGAACGGGGATTGAAGTCGATCATCACCACCAACGGAACGCTTTTGAAAAAGAGAGGAGAGGAGCTCCTCTTAGCAGGACTTCACAAGGTAAATCTTTCTCTGCACAGCTTTGAGGAGGGAAGTGCGGAAGCGCACGCCCAATACGTGGGAGAGCTTGCGGAGTTTGCCAAGTCTGCCGCCGAGGCAGGCGTTATTGTGGTCTTCCGTCTTTGGAACAGGGGCGTTGACGGCGGTAGGAACGCCGAGGCATTGCAGATTCTCAAGGAACAGATCCCCGACGAATGGAAGGAAAACGCCCGCGGTATTCGCCTGCGGGATAAGATCTATCTGGAGTGGGGCGAGCGGTTTGAATGGCCCGATGAGAACGCCGAGATCAGGGGGGATAAATTCTTCTGCTACGGACTCAAGGATCAGTTTGGGATTCTTGCCGACGGAACCGTGGTGCCCTGCTGTCTTGACAGTGATGGCGTGATCGGGCTTGGAAATATCTTTTGCGAGGAGATCGAGACGATTCTGAATTCCCCGCGCGCCCGTGCCATGGTAGAGGGCTTCCGATGCGGGAGGGCATCCGAGGAGCTCTGCCGCCGTTGCGGCTATGCACAGCGGTTTGTTTGAATTGCGAGAAGGAGCCTGCGAGGCTATGGATTATAACTCCGAATAGATAGCAGATTTCGTTTTGCACGCGCTCTCCTTCCGTCATTTTCTTGCGAAAATGCCACCTCCCTCCCGGAGGGAGGCAGACAAGCTCCCAACTTTTTGTAATAGCAATTTTACAAGTTAAAAATTGTTTGTCACATATAAAAATCGAATTAAAACGGGTTTGTTACCAGCCATAAGAAAGGCTTTTAATTGAATCATATTTTGATCGCTTAAGCTTTGATTACGATAGCCTCCCTCCGAGAGGGAGGGGGACCGCTTGCGGTGGAAGGAGCCTGCGAGGCTATGGATTATAACTCCGAACAGATAGCAGATTTCGTTTCGCGCGCCCTCTCCTTCCGTCATTTTCTTGCAAAAACACCCAGCCGCAGGCAAACGCCTGCGGCTGGGTGTTTTATGTAGAGATTTAGTTCGCAAAGCTCTTTTTGTAGTTCTTGTACGCTTTCTTTACAATGGTCTGCATCACGATAAAGGCGATGAGCAGGAGCGTGGATATTGCCCAAATTCCGCCACCCGCAAAGAGGAGGAAGAAGGGAATTCCCAGAACGTAGCCGATGATCAGCAATGCCTTGTTGAGCAGAAGGGTTGCCAGAATCGCGAACAACAGAAGGATTGCCGCGCCGCCGATAATGAGAACGAGCATAAAGCCCATGGCGGCAAGACCTTCTGCAAACTGCAACCCAACGGCAAGTCTGGACACGTCAAGCAGGGAGGGATCCTTTACGGCTTCCTCGATATCATCAATGTCCATTTCATAAAGATCCTCCAGCTCCTCAATGGTAGCTTCGTCATCCTCTCGGATCGCTTCTTTTACCACGTCATGAGCTTCTTCATAAACCTCCTCCATGGAGTCTATCGTTTCCTCGTCAGCGAGCAGAGTGAAGAAGGGAAGCTCCCAAACGGTCATGGTAAGTGCTCGGATCGCGCCAATGATCACCATCACGGCAAAGAGTGCCGCAAGTCCCAGCGCCACAAAGCTCATGATACGGGTCTTTTGGGGAGCGGCGGAGAAGAGGTATTTCCTTTTCTTCAAGGGCTTGCCGTTTTCCTGCATGGGCTCTTGGGGCTCAAAATTCATTTCGGGCATGTAGTTTTGATTCATATCCATGATAAGATACCTCCTAAAAGTATTGGATAGCATTATTATAACATTTTTAGGAAAGTATGTCAACATTTTTTTGGTTCGAAAGATTTTTTCTTTCCATAACCTATTGAAAATATGGTATAATATAAAAAAGTTTCCAAAGTATTACACATTTTCGTTTTTTTGGGCACTACTGTTTATGAAGGGCCTTTCAATACTTAGGAAGGGAGACGAGCTATGGAACTTCAACAAAAAGAAACGGTGCAAGAGACGCTTAGTGACGAAATGATTATTGCGCTATATTTTGCGCGCGACGAAAAAGCAATTCAGGAAACCGACTTCAAATATAAAAAATATCTGTTTTCTATTGCGTATAATATTTTGCGCGACAGACTTGACTGTGAGGAGTGCCTGAACGATACCTATCTCGGGGCATGGAATGCGATACCTCCGTCAAGACCAACTGTGCTAAAGGCGTTTCTCACCGTGATCGCACGCAGAATCGCTATCAAACGCTATCACGGAAATTCGCGGAAGAATGTAATTCCGTCCGAAATGACGGTATCCTTGTCGGAGCTGGAAGAGTTTGTTGCCGATGGAAGCTCTGTTGATGCTGATTTTGACGCCGAAAGACTTGGCAAAATCCTGAGTGAATTTGTTATTTCACTCCCTGAGCGCAGGCAATTTATCTTCATGAGCCGATACTATGTGGCAGACCCTATTGATACCATTGCGAGGAATCTGAAATTGAGCCGTTCCATGGTAAACAAGGAGCTCGCCGCGATTCGCAATTCCCTGAAAGAAAAACTGAAAAGTGAGGGGTATTCGATATGAAGAAAAAAGAATGGAACGAAGGACTTGATCATCTCGATCCCGAGCTTGTTATAAAATATGTAGAGCAAAAGGATCAGCTCATAAAGCAAAATCAAAAGAAGGTCGGATGGCTTCGCTTCGGTGTGGTTGCGGCATGCCTGTGCTTGATGATCGGCGCGACCACGGTTGCGGCGTTAGTGCCAAAGGAAGAACAAACCTCGGAGTCGGAGACAACAGCGGACGCGCCTGCTACATCTTATGCCAAAGGTCTTTCTTATAAGGTGAATTCCGATGGAGAAACCTGTACCGTTACGGGGATTGGCACGTGTGATGCTAAATATGTTCATATTCCTTCTCAAATTGACGGATATCAGGTGACCGCCATCGAAGTCGCAGCCTTTGCGCGGAGTGTCAACATGGAGGGAATCACCATTCCGGAGGGAGTTACGAGAATCGGCTCGAAGGCTTTTGAAAGCTGTTCAAAACTTCAATATGTTTCTTTTCCCAACACACTTATTGATGTGGGCAGTGATCTCTTTAAGGGGTGTCCCAATATTTTTTATACAACCTATAAAAATGTGAACTATTTGGGAAATGAAACCAACAGCTATCATTTTTTGGTTGGTGTTACGGACGGTACAACGGATTCCGAGATCGAGATTCATGAATCTACGGTGGTTATAGGTCCGGGAGCTTTTCAAAATTATAAAAATCTTTCAAAGGTTACGATTCCGCCCAAAGTGGCGTGGATCGGAGAATCGGCTTTCCAAAATTGCAGTAAGCTTACCAATATTACTTTTTCCGACAGTGTCGAGATCATTGGTAATCTTGCTTTTTCGGGTACAAGATTGACTGAAGTCAATCTCGGAAACGGTGTGGTTACGATTGCGGACGGTGCGTTTTATGATTGCGAGCAGCTTACGGAGGTCGTCATCGGTGACGGAGTGAAGCGCATTGGAAAGAGTGCGTTTTCCGATTGCAAAGTGCTTGAATCGGTACATCTCGGAAAGAATGTGAGCGAGATCCGAGAGGATGCATTCCGTGGTTGCCCTCAATTATCCTCTATTTCGGTTGATTCCGAGAACAAGACCTACTGCGCGGTTCAAAATTGCTTGATTGAGAAGACCGGAAAAATTCTGCTTATGGGAAGCAAAAACAGCGTCATTCCAACAGATGAAACACTGGTGACCTCCATTGCAAACAGCGCGTTTTTGGATTTTGAGGAGTGGCAGAGCGTTGTGATCATTCCCAAGAATATTAACCAAATTGCGCCTCAAGCATTCAGCCCCGTTTCCGTTTTGTATTATGAGGGCATCGATGGAAGCTTTGATATTTCCAATCTGTACGTTTATTCCGAGACGCAACCCGAGACCACAGGAAAGTTTTGGCACTATGTGAACGGTGTTCCGGTTGTATGGCAGGAATCCCAACGTCAGCAAGTGGATTCGAGCTTTGATAATGACGGGGACGGAAAAAAGGATTCCTTTACTTTTTCCAAGGTTCTTCCCGAGGAATTTGAGTCTCCTTCCGTGATCTTGCTGGAGGGGAAAGACCACCTTGCTACCGATGTGGGCGTGAAAAGCTCCTCTTACGTTGATGGTCCCGATTTTTATTTCGTTTCGTGGAAGGGTCAAGGGGATGCTTCCTCTATGTATATCAGTTGGAAGGTGGAGATTCCCGAGGACGGTATGTATGATTTTTGCTTCTTGCTACATGTCAGAGAAAAACAGCAACGCTCAAATTGTATGTACATTGACGGCGAGGAAATTTATAAAATGGATTATCAGATCAACGACGGAGCTTTTGCATTGGATGAGCGGGAACTGTCCTATATGAGCGGAATGTCCGCCTATTTGACAAAGGGAGAGCACATCATCAAGATGGAGGTGCATCCGGATATCCCAATGGCGTTCCAATTCTGTAGAATCTATCTTGCAAAGGCTTCTTGATTGGAGGATGATGTTGCATCAAAAACGGGAGCGGCAAAATCATGCGGTTGCCGCTCCCGTTTTTTTGTTTATTCCTTTGGATCCACGTCGTGCTCGATCAGCTCTCGGATCTCGCCCTCATTGACCCACAAGGGGGGCTTTTCTACGCCGCAGGGCGTGGTCTGACGGACGTTTTGCAGATAGAGGCGGTCGATGATTACCGTATCCGCAAATTTGAAGAGAGGTGCGGGCGACTCCTGCTCCTCGTGGCGATGGACGTTGCGAACGGTCACACTGCCGCAGATCGCCCGTTTCTCAAAGAAAAAGAGGGGGCATCTGTCAAAGTGCTTATCCCAATAGGTGCAACAGTCCTCCCCGAGTGGGGTGTAGCTCTTGGAGGCGCGGACGTTTTCAATGACGATATCGTCAAACCAAGTGTCGCCGGGGCGATCGTTGTGATTGCCCATGACAAGGGCATGGTGACGGTATTTTCCGTATACGCCGTCAATGTGAATATGGCGCATGGCGTAGTTCTCGCCTGCCAACAGACGAATGGCGGAGTAACCGTTACGCGCCGACAGATTGCGGATCACCACGTTTTCGATATCACCCAAGGTGATCTCTGCGTGGGGCTCATCGTAGGTGGTCAGAGACACCAGATCGTCGTTTGTGGTGCCGCATAGGTTCTCAATGACGCCATCGTAGGCAGGGCCGTTGATGTGAATGCCGTCGGTGGTGCCAAAGTGCCGGTTATAATCAAAGAAGATGTCCCGCACCGCAAAGCCGTAGACGTCGGCAATCTGAACGCCGTAGCTCACGGGATTGCGCACCGTCATTCTCGAAAGATGGATGCGCTCCACGTGGGCAAAACGGATCAGCTTGCCCTTGAAGACGTAGGGACGGTAGGGCGTTTCCAAGCGGTTTTTCAGCTCGGTGACCGCGTCAAGCCCCATCTCGTCGCAGTTGCCGTCCCAGATGCCGCCAATGATCTCAATGTTTTCATCGCGTCCGCCGTCATGGTCGGCAAAATGCTCGTTTTCCATCAGCGCACAACGGGAAAGAGGCGCTGACAGAAGCCTTGCCCCGGGGGAAAGCTCCAAACGGGTGTTGGAATGAATGATCAGGGTTTTGCTGACAAGGTACGTTCCGGGCTTTTCGATGCGGACGATGCCGCGCCCGTCCAAAAGTTCTTGCAGAGCAAGGGTGTCGTCGTGAATGCCGTCGCCGTATAATTTCATGGAAAGACCTCCCCAAAAATGATTTTTATTGATATTATCATACCATACTTTTCCTTTGATTGCAATGAGAAAAGGGGAAAACAGATAGAAAAAACGGACATTTTGTGTGATCTTTTGGAAAGGGGCGAGCGGTGGGAGCGGCGTAATGGGCTTGACAATACTTTTGAGATATGATATAATGAGACCATCAAACCGCGGTTGTTTTGAAAGGGGATTGACGATCATGTCGAATAAGCCGAAGATTACAGGCATCCATCACGTTGCCATGAAGTGCCAAGGCGTGGCACATTTTGAAGAGACGGTGCATTTTTATCGTGACCTTCTGGGCTTGCAGCAGGTACGAAGCTGGGGCGAGGGCGAAAAGGCGGCAACCATGCTGGATACCGGCGCAGGTCTGCTTGAGATCTTTGCCAACGGCGTTGACCGTCTTGATGCCGGCGCGCTCCGTCACATTGCGCTTGCGGTGGAGGACACCGATGCTTGCGTGGACGCCGTTCGCGCGGCAGGCTACAAGATCACCATGGAGCCCACCGATATTGTGATCGGATCGACTCCTCCCTATCCCGCGCGCATCGCCTTCTGCATCGGACCTGTGGGCGAGGAATTGGAATTCTTCTGCGTGAAATAAACAGTATTTTCGAACGTAATATTGTTTTTCCCTCTCACCCGTCTTGCGACGGGAGCTCTCCCTGAGGGAGAGCCTTTCATAAAAGCAATAGTCGAATTGCTTTTTGTATTTTTTTAGAGTTGCGTTTTTGAAAGCCTCGCCCTTTGGGAGAGGTGGCTCGCCTTGGCGAGACGGAGAGGGAAGAAATTGGAATTTTTCTGTGAGAAGTAAGCCTGGAGCTGCTTCAAGTGCTGAGAAAACGCTTTCAAATTGGGAAATCCCCACTTTGGAGGCGTTTTTTCTTTCCTTTTTTTCAAAAACCATTGAAAAATTTTCTTTTTTGGTGTATGATATAAGATGTGTAAGTGTTTTTTATTTGATATGTGAGAAGGTATTATGATTCCAACGTTCCATCAGATCGCGCCGGAGCTGACGCTTCGCGCCTATCCAACCGAAAAATTCAAGGCCGCCATGCTGTCGGTCTCTGCCGTTCTGCCCATCACGAGGGAGAGTGCCTGCAAGACCACGCTTCTGTTGGCGGTTCTGCGCCGCGGCACGGAGAAATATCCCAATCTTGCCGCCATCAACGCGCGCCTTGACTATCTTTTCGGAACCGAGCTCTCCATCCGCAATTACTATCGCGGCGATAGCCAGATCATCGGCTTCTCGGCGGATTTTCTCGATACGGTCTACGTTCCCCGTGAGGAAATGCTCCTTGAGGGGATCCTTGACGTGATCTCGCAGATGCTGTTCCATCCTCTTCTGGACGGGGACGGCTTGCTTTTGGAGCGGTACGTGGAGAGCGAAAAGGAGCTGCAATGCGAGAGCATTCGGTCGCTGAAAAACAGCCCGCGCTCCTACGCCACGGAAAAATGCCGCGCGCTTCTTTACCGTGACGAGCCCTGCGGCGCGTCGGTGGTGGGAAGCGAAGAGCAGGTCATGTCCATCACCCGTGAGGAATTAACGGCGCATTGGAAGGAGCTGTTGTCAAATCTGCGCCTTGACGCCTTTTTTGTGGGGCGTGACGAGAAATCTCTCATTTCGGCACTTTCCCAATGCCTGCTTCCCGAGATGAAAGCCCATTGCAAGACCCCATTGGCGAAGGGCGGCTTGTACCGTGTGTTCGCAGAGCCCAAGAAGGAACCTCTTTACGCCGAGGATACCCTTCCGGTTTCCCAAGGGCAGCTTCTTTTGGGCTATCGCACGGGCGTGACGCTGACCGATGAAAATTTCTACGCTTGTACGCTTCTCAATGAGATTCTGGGGGCTTCTCCCATCTCCAAGCTCTTTATGAACGTGCGTGAGAAGCAGAGCCTTTGCTATCATTGCGCCTCCTCCTACAACGCCTATAAGGGGGCGATTCTGATCAGCTGTGGGCTGGAGCCCTCCAACCGCGACGTGGCGGAACGGGCAATCCTTGCCCAGCTCGAGGCGCTCAGGCGCGGTGAGATCACCGAGGAGGAGCTGAGTGCCGCCAAGAAATCGTTGGAAAACGGCTACCGTCAGCTTTTGGATAGCCCGGGCGACATGGAAACCTACTATTACGGCCGTGCGCTCTTGGGGGTGGATTCCTCCTTGGAGCTTTGCCGCGAAAGGATCCGCGGTGTCACGCGGGAGGAGATCGCTGCCCTGGCACAAGGGCTTATTTTGGATACCGTTTATTTTCTGCGCGGAACGCTGGAGGGAGGAGATGGCTATGAAGAAGACTGAATTTTCCTCCGAGCTGCTTCGGGAACGCTATACGCTGATGGAGCATGAGAGTGGGCTTTCGGTCTACGTCTTTCCCAAAAAGCTGACCTCCACCTATGCGCTTTTTGCCACCAAATACGGCTCCATTGACAATACGTTCATTGAGAACGGAACAAAAATTACCGTTCCCGACGGCATCGCTCATTTTTTGGAGCATAAGCTGTTTGAAAACGAGGACGGAAGCGATTCTTTTTCACGCTTTTCTGCCCTGGGCGCCGATGCAAACGCTTATACCTCTTATGGGCGTACCGCCTATCTTTTCAGCTGTACCGAAAATTTTGAAGCCTCCCTTGAGGAGCTTTTGCGTTTTGTTACAACCCCCCATTTCACCGAGGCGTCGGTGAAAAAGGAGCAGGGAATCATTGCCGAGGAGATCCGTATGTACGAGGATAGCCCTTGGGACCGTTGCCAACGGCTTTTGTTCTGTGCGCTGTATCACAGCCATCCCATAAGAAAGAACATCTGCGGAAGCATCAAGTCGATCGGAGAGATCACGCCGTCTCTTTTGTATCAATGCCACAGGGTGTTTTATCATCCCTCCAATATGGTGCTCATCGTTTGCGGCGACGTGACCGAGGAGCAGGTCATGGCGGTGGTGGACGGCGTACTGCCAAGAGAGGTCAAGCCCCATACGCTGGAGCGCGTTCTTCCCGAGGAGCCGCCCACGGTTGCCAAACAGCGGATCGAATGCCGTATGCAGGTCTCCAAGCCTCTGTTTTGCATCGGTATCAAGGATCCCGTGCTCGTAGCCGACCCCAAGGAGCGTCTCCGCCGCGATGCGGCAATGACACTTCTGGATGAGATCCTGTTCTCGCGCTCGGGGGAGCTTTACAGCGCGCTTTTTGAGGAAGGCATCATTACCCCCTCCTTCTTTGGTGACTACTCCTGCACCGATAGCTTTGCTTACCATTGCATTTCGGGAGAGGCGGACGATCCCGAGGAGGTTCTTCGCCGTATCAAGGCGTATCTTGCCGAGGTGATGGAGCGTGGCATCGACCGCGAGGTCTTTGAGCGTTGCCGCAGAGTGCTTTATTCCGACGAGCTCCGCGCCTACGACTCCACCGAGGAGATTGCCAATCGGCTTCTCTCCTTTGTATTTGACGATGCCGAGATGTTTTCTTACCCCGCTCTTTTGCAGAGCATTACCGCAGAGGAGCTGGAGGAGCTTCTCAGGAAATCCTTCCGCGAGGAATATTTTGCGATCTCCATCGTTTATCCCATGGAGACCGAAGAAAAGGAGAATGAATAATTCATGGAAAAAATTACGGTTGCATTTCCCGGGCTTGGCATTGAGCCCTTTGATCTGAACAAGATCGCCTTTTGCTTGTTTGGAAAGATCGAGGTTCGTTGGTACGGAATCGTCATTACCTGCGGCATCTTCTTTGCCTTCCTCTATGCCATGTGGAGAGGAAAGCGGAACGAGGGCATCATTTCCGACGACGTGCTGGACGTGGGACTGATGACGGTGTTCATGGGTGTTCTCGGTGCGCGTCTTTACTACGTGCTGACAACGATGGACGAATACTCGTACGATAGCTTTGTGGACGTGATCGCCATTTGGGAGGGCGGACTTGCCATTTACGGCGGTATCATCGGAGGATGCCTTGGAATCCTTTTGGTTTGCTATTTCAAAAAGCTCCGTTGGCAAAAGCTCTTTGATATGATCGCTCCCGGTGTGGTGATTGCGCAGGCGCTGGGACGCTGGGGCAATTTCTTCAACGGTGAGGCGTACGGATACCGCATTACCGATACCACCCGCTACTATTTCTTCAACAAGGAATTTATCCTTCCCGTAGAGGAGGGAGGCTTCTTCCACACCCTGCGCATGGGGCTGATTCCCAACGAGGATACGATCTTCTCCATGTGCTACTACCATCCCACCTTCTTTTACGAGAGCGTGTGGAATATCCTTGGATTCATCCTTTTAAATATCTTTTATAAGCGCAAGAAATTTGACGGGCAGATCGCCCTGATGTACTTTGCTTGGTACGGCTTTGGAAGAATGTTCATTGAGGGGCTTCGCACCGACAGCCTTTATATCCCCGGAACACAGCTTCGCATTTCCCAGTTCCTGGGACTTGCCTGCTTCCTTGTCAGCGCGGTGCTTCTCACCACTTTTTTGATTCTTGCTTACAGAAGAAAGCCCGCAATGGCTGAGGCGGTGATCGGAAATAACAATATGGCAGAAACGATTGAAAACAGTACGGAGGAACATGAAAATGGCAATGAGAATTGACGGAAAGGCGATCTCGGCACAGATCCGAGAGGAAATTAAGGAGGCAACGGCGGCGTTCGTTGCCGAGAAGGGCTACGCTCCCGGACTTGCGGTGGTGATTGTGGGAGAGGATCCCGCGTCCCAGGTTTACGTGCGCAATAAGGCGCTGGCTTGCGAGCAGGTGGGATTTTATTCCGAGGTTCACAGACTTCCTGCCCAGACCAAGCAGGAGGAGCTGAACGCTTTGGTTGACAGGCTGAACGCCGATGAGAAGATCCACGGCATTTTGGTGCAGCTGCCTCTGCCCAAGCATTTGGACGAGACCGAGGTGCTGCTCCGCATCGATCCTTCCAAGGATGTGGATGCCTTCCATCCTTATAACGTGGGAAAGATCATGATCGGTGATTATGATTTTCTGCCTTGCACCCCCGCAGGTGTCATGGCTCTTCTGGAGCGGAGCGGAATTGATCCCGCAGGCAAAAATTGCGTGGTGATCGGACGCTCCAACATTGTGGGCAAGCCCATGGCAATGCTTTTGCTCCATGCAAACGGCACCGTAACCATCTGCCACAGCCGCACCAAGAATCTCGCAGAGGTGACCCGCGAGGCGGATATTCTGGTGGTTGCCATCGGACGCGCCGATTTTGTGGGCGCGGATATGGTCAAGCCCGGAGCGGTTGTGATTGACGTTGGCATGAACCGTCGCGAGGATGGTAAGCTGACGGGTGACGTGAATTTTGAGGAGGTAGAGCCCATTGCATCGGCAATTACCCCCGTGCCCGGCGGCGTAGGACCCATGACCATCACCATGCTCTTGCAGAATACCCTCACGGCGGCGAAGAAGTAAACGACTATCAATTTACTTCAAAATTCGCACAAACCCAGTGTAAAAGATTTGATCAAACGTCAAAATTCGCACAAACCCAGTGTAAAAGATTTGATCAAACGTCAAAATTCGCACAAACCCAGTGTAAAAGTTTTCGTCCACCTTTTTTAAAAGGTGGCGCGGTGGAGGCTGCGTAAGCCTCCTCGCCGTCCGCAGACGGCGAAACTCCCCAAACGGCGTTTTTCTTTTGATAACTTTTCTTTTTGCGCCCATGGTGTCAAAAAGAAAAGTGGCTAAGGAATTTAGGCGTTTTAAGAGCGGGCGATTCGTGAATCGCCCCTACGGTTGAACAAGGCGAGCATGTCGATTGCGAGCGGAAATTCGTTCGTTTTTGGGGCGTCGAGGACGTCGCCCCCTACAATCAATGCGCCCATGGTGTCAAAAAGAAAAGTGGCTAAGGAATTTAGGCGTTTTAAGAGCGGGGCGTCGAGGGCGCCGCCCCCTACCAACGGGGCGTCGAGTTCTCGTTGCGACTCGTGTCACAAGGAGATTTGCCATCGGCAAACTCCCGTTCTGACACCACACCGTGGTGTCATTCATTACGCTCGCGCCGCTTTGCTACGTTGCCCCCTACAATCAATGCGCCCATGGTGTCAAAAAGAAAAGTGGCTAAGGAGTTTTGCCTGTTTCAGGACGGGCGATTCGTGAATCGCCCCTACGATCAAAAACACGAATATTAAGAGGAATTTTTCATAATTCCTCTTTTTTTACCATCTTTATTTAACTTTTTGAAAATCCTCCCTTGACAAACCGAAGATGCTTGGGGTATAATAGAACCGTGGTAACGCCTTTCCAAACCAAGGCGAGAAAGGAAAAAGCTATGAGTATGAAAAAAATATTTCTCTGCATATTGTTGCCTGTTTTTCTTGTGGCAATCCTTCTTGTGGCGTGTGTTGTCTTTATCATATTCAAAATGCAACCCAAAGTTTTAAACTCTTATCCGAGAGGAATGGAGCCTGCCCAGGTCATCAAAACAGACGATCAATGGATTCTGCTGCGGAACACCTACGGAAAGACAAGCTATACGATCTCTGTTGGGGAAGACTCGGATGCAACAACCGATATTTATTCGGTTGACAACGTCAGCATTTGGTATATTGAAGCCAATCAAAACGGCATTGTATGGTGTGAAGAATCAGAGGAGTTCTATACTTACAAGATTTACGTATTTGAAACGCAAAAAGTTGAAACCGTTTTCCAAGTGGCAACAGATAAGGGATATCAGCCGCAAAATATCGGTATTTATCTCAATACCGTTTATTATTGTGCTATCAATTACGACCGGCGCGAGGTGCAAGTAATTGCATACGACATCACAACGAAAACAACGAACGATATTATCAAGGTTGAGCTTCACGAGGAACTACAGCCGTATTCCATCAATTTGGAGAATGAGTATCTGAACTTTGCGTGTTCCGATCAGATCAAGGTGATCAACCTGCAAAACAATGAAGTAGCCTTTGATTGCACATTGCCCGACATTGTTGAATACGTATTCGCCGTTTCCTACGATAGCAAGAATGATACCTGTGCTTTGTATTATTCCGATGATGATAGCGAGGATATTGGAGTTCTGAAAGAAGGAGACACAAATATTCGCTCTGTTTTTACATTCTCCCAAAATCACTATGCTTATCAGGAAAAAATCGAGTGTTATGATGGACATATATACTGGATTGCACAGGCAAACGTATCTGGCAAAGTTGCCGACCATTATAGGCTGGTTGATTATGACTATTTGAAGGACAAGCCGAAAGAAACTGCCAGAACCTTCAGCTTTTATCGTTACGGAAGCGAGTTGTATTTGCTCCGCATTAATGAGAAGTCTGAGCAGATTGATTTGTGTCAGTATTGATTATGTTTGCCCGTTAAAAAAGAGGAATTTTTCATAATTCCTCTTTTTTTATGATCTTTTTCAATTTTTTGAAATCTCCTCTTGACAAACCGAGAGAAATCGTGTATAATACTACCATATTAACGCTTTACCAAACTAAAGCGTCAAAAAGAAAGGAAAAAGAACATGAAAAGATTTTTAACACTCACACTCGCGCTCCTCATGGTATTTACCATGGTAGCAGGCTTCTCGGCTTGTAAGAAGAAGGATGAAAAGAGCGATTTCGCGGAAATCAAGGAAAAAGGCTACTTTGTATGCGGTATCACCGTTTACGCGCCCATGAACTATTTTGATGAAGATGGCAATCTGATTGGCTTTGATACCGAGTTCGCACAGGCAGTTGCGAAGGAACTGGATCTGGAGGTAAAGTTCCAGATTATCAACTGGCCCAACAAATACCTTGAGCTGGAAGGCGGCTCTATTGACGTCATTTGGAATGGCTTTACTTACGGTGAAGAGAAGGACGGCGTTTCCCGTACCGAGTACGTTGATTTCACCCACGCATACCTTGAGAACCGTCAGTGCATCGTTACCAAGGCTGACAAGGTTGCTACTCTGAACACCAAGGATTCCTTCAAGGGACTGAACGGCGCCGCTGAGGGCGGCTCCTCCGGTGAGGGCGTTGCCATTGAGCTGGCAGGTGACGAGAACAAGATCGCAAAGTTTACTGCACAGAGTGCTGCATTGATGGAGGTTGTTTCGGGCAATGCTGATTTCGCGGTTATCGACTATCAGATGGCGAAGGCTATGGTAGGTCAGGGTGACTACGCAACCCTTTCCATCAACAATGCTTATGAGCCCGCATCCGAGGTTTACGCCATCGGCTGTCGCAAGGGCAGTGACTTCACCGCCGAGATCAATAAGGCAATCGAGAAGCTTTCCGAGAACGGAACCCTTGCCGCACTTGCAGAAAAGTACGGTCTGACCAACGATCTCATCCCCAACATCGGTAAGGCTGAATAATGAAATTTATAGAACTTGTGGGGCGCCTGCTGGAAAGCTGTGGCGCCTCAAAGCAACTTGTAAACGTTACCGAAAAGCTCCTTGAGGGCTTTGGCGTATCCTGCTCCCTGTTTTTCTGGACGTTGGTACTTGCTTTACCCCTTGGATTGATTATTTCCTTTGGGTCTATGTCAAAGTTTCTTCCCCTGCGTTGGCTGACCAGAACCGTTGTTTGGATCATTCGCGGAACGCCTCTGATGCTTCAGCTTTTCGTGGTATTCTATGTGCCCGGAATGCTCTTTGACGTGCGCCTGTTCAGCGGTCAGGACGGTCGTTTTACCGCCGCGCTGGTGGCGTTCGTCATCAACTATGCCTGCTATTTTTCCGAGATCTATCGCGGCGGCATCGAGGGGACTCCCAAGGGTCAGTACGAGGCGGCGCAGGTGCTTGGTATGACGGCAAGAGAAACCTTCTTCACCGTGATCCTCATGCAGGTTATCAAGCGCATTTTGGCGCCCATGAGCAACGAGGTCATCACTCTTGTGAAGGATACCTCCTTGGCGCGCGTCATTGCGGTTGCCGAGATCTTCTTTGTTAACGAGATGGACTTCCTCTCCAGAGGATTGGTTTGGCCGTTGTTCTACATTGCCGTGTTCTTCCTGCTCTTTGTGGGAATTCTGACGCTTCTGTTCCGCTATTTGGAGAAAAAGCTCTCCTACTACAAGGTGTGAGGTGACGGCATGGCATTTTTAGAAGTCAAAAATCTCAAAAAAAGATTTGGAAGCACCCGTGTGCTGCACGGCATCGACTTCTCCATGGAAAAGGGCGAGGTGGTTGCGGTCATCGGCTCCTCGGGTGGCGGAAAGACCACCTTCCTTCGTTGCCTCAACTTTTTGGAAATGGCAAACGAGGGAACCATCAAAATCGAGGACGGCTTCCAATTTGACGCCCAAAAGAGCTACAAGGCGTCCGCAATCCGTCAGATGCGCTTGAAGATGGGATTGGTTTTTCAGTCCTTCAATCTCTTTCCCCAATATACCGCGCTGGAAAACGTCTATCTGCCCTTGAAGCTCAGAACCAAGGAAAAGATCCGCGCCACCACGTTCCCCTTCAGCCCCAAGCGCCGCGCGGCGTACACCAAGGCGTTGGCAGAGGACATGGCGCGCGCCAAGAGCCTGCTTACCAGTGTGGGACTTGCGGATAAGATGGGGAACTACCCCTGTCAGCTTTCGGGCGGACAGCAGCAGAGAGTTGCTATCGCAAGAGCCTTGGCACAGGAGCCCGCGGTGCTTTGCTTTGACGAGCCCACGTCAGCCCTTGATCCCGAGCTGACCGGCGAGGTGTTGCGCGTGATCCGAGAACTGAAGGAGCAGGGAAGAACCATGCTTGTTGTAACCCACGAGATGGAATTTGCCAGACACGTAGCCGATAAGGTGGTCTTCTTTGCCGACGGCGTGATCGAGGAGGAGGGAGCTCCCGAGGAGCTCTTCACCAATCCCAAATCCGCCAAGCTTGCGGCATTTTTGAAGCATAGCGTGAATGCGCAATAAAACGAAGAAAAAGAGTCTCGCAAGAGGCTCTTTTTCCATGTGAGAGTTTTTGCCCCTCTTTTTTCAAAAAGAGGGCGCGGTGGAGGGCGCGGAGCCCTCCTCGCCACCCGCAGGTGGCGAAATCTCTGTCCGGCGCTTTTCTTTTTGATAGCTTTTTCTTTTGCGCCTACATGGTCAAAAGAAAAAGCGGCTAAGGCTTATGGCAAAACAAAAGCCTTTTGACTACCAAATCCATTTAGCCACTTTTTTCTTTGACACCAAAGGCGCAAATGAAAACAGGCTCCGCAAGCTCCGCCGCAATCGCAAGCGATTGCCAAGTTAACAAAAAAGAAACGCCGATAGGAGAATTTCGCGCTCTGCGGAGCGCGACCAAGGCTACGCGCCTTGGATGGGCGCAAGCTTTTAAAAAAGCTTGACCAAAACTTTCACAGAGTGTGTGGGATTTTCCCTGTTTATCTCTTGACATTTTCCCCCGAAAGTGCTATAATAAGATGATTACGATTCACATAGGAGAAAAACAGATATGATGAATAACAGAGAAAAAACAATGGAAAAGATCGTTGCCCTCTGTAAGACCCGCGGATTTATCTTCCCCGGCTCGGAGATCTACGGCGGTCTTGCAAACTCCTGGGACTACGGCCCCTTGGGTGTGGAATTCAAGAACAACGTCAAGCGCGCTTGGTGGAAGAAATTCGTTCAGGAAAGCCGCTACAACGTAGGACTTGACAGTGCTATTATTATGAACCCTCAGGCTTGGGTGGCTTCGGGACACGTGGGCGGATTTTCCGACCCTCTCATGGACTGCAAGCAGTGCAAGATGCGTCACCGCGCGGACAAGCTCATCGAGGATTACGCCTTCCAGAACGGTCTGAACGATAACCCCGCAGGCTGGAGCTTTGAGGAAATGGCAAATTATATCAAGGAAAAGGGCATCGTTTGCCCTCAGTGCGGAAGCAATAACTTTGCCGATATCAAGAAGTTCAACCTCATGTTCAAGACCTTCATCGGTGTTACCGAGGATAATACCAACACCGTATATCTGCGCCCCGAAACCGCGCAGGGTATCTTTGTAAACTTCCCCGCAGTACAGCGCGCCAGCCGTAAAAAGCTGCCCTTTGGTATTGCGCAGATCGGTAAGAGCTTCCGTAACGAAATTACCCCCGGTAACTTCGTGTTCCGTACCCGTGAGTTCGAGCAGATGGAGCTGGAGTTCTTCTGCAAGCCCGGCACCGATCTGGAATGGTTCGCTTACTGGAAGGATTACTGCCATCAATTCCTTCTGAACCTCGGTATGCGCGACGAGAACCTTCGTCTGCGTGACCACGATCCCGAGGAGCTCTGCTTCTATTCCAAGGCAACCACCGACTTTGAGTTCCTGTTCCCCTTCGGATGGGGCGAGCTTTGGGGCATTGCCGACAGAACCGACTACGACCTTGGTCAGCATCAGAACCATAGCGGCAAGGATCTGACCTACTTTGATCAGGAGACCGGCGAGCATTACGTTCCTTACGTTGTTGAGCCTTCTCTTGGCGCTGACCGCGTGGCACTTGCTTTCCTGGTGGATGCTTATGACGAAGAGGTCATTGACGAGGCAAAGAACGACGTTCGTACTGTTCTGCACCTGCATCCTGCGCTGGCACCCTTCAAGGCTGCCGTTCTGCCTCTTTCCAAGAAGCTGGCAGACAAGGCGGGCGAGATCTACGACGAGCTTTCCAAGTACTTTATGGTGGACTACGACGAAACCGGATCCATTGGCAAGCGTTACCGCCGCGAGGACGAGATCGGTACCCCTCTTTGCATCACCGTTGACTTTGAAACGGTAGGCGATGATACCAAGCCCGCGGACAACTGCGTTACCGTTCGTGACCGCGATACCATGAAGCAGGTTCGCATCCCGATTTCCGAATTGAAGGATTATATTGAAAAGAAGATCGCGTTCTGATCGCGATTGAACCCCCTTTCCGCCTCATTCACGGCATTGTGAGTGAGGCGGATTTTTATATGATAAAAATTTATAAGTCAACAGAAAAAACATGATAGATTCGGATATTGTAAATCGGCAGGCTTGATGATAGAATAATATAAAAGATTTTTGGAGGAAGCCGCAATGCATATTTTACAAAACGATTTTGTGTCTTATACGTTAGATGAAAAGGGAAGCGTCTGCTCGGTATTCAACAAGAAGACGGGGCATGAATACTGCACCGCCAAGGGCGAGCTGTTCCGTCTGCTCTACAAGTTTGAGGATTTTGAGGAGCGCCCTGTGGATGCCAAGGATCAGAACGCACCAAAAATTTCGGTTGACGGCAACGTTATGACCGTTATCTACGAAAACCTTGTTTCTCCCAACGGCGTGCTGGAGATTCGTCTGCAATTCACCTTGACGCTTACCGACAACCGTTTGACGGTGGTTTCCGAGATCAAGAACGATTCCGAGGTTGAGGTGATGGAGCTGATCACCACGGCTCTGGCAGGCATTGGAACCCTTGGAGATCCCGCTCTGACCGATCATCTGGTGACGCCTCTGCATCTGGGAGACGATATCAAGGATCCCTACCACGCGGATTTCTTCAAGCATTCCGATAAGCTGTATAAAAGAAAGTACGACCGTCCCGATCACCGTCACGCCGACCTGGATCTTCCGTACCCGGGAATGTGCTGTATGCAGTGGTTTTCTCTGTTCAACGAAAAGGAATCGATCTACGTGGGCAATCACGACGTGGGGCACCGCATGATCTGTATGCACGTGGAGCGCAGAGCCGAGGATCTGAGCCTGCGCATGGGTATTTGTCAGTACCCCTTCCTTGCAAAGGGGGAGGAATACGTAACGCCTCCCATTGTGTACGCCTTCTTTGAGGAGGATTGGCACGGCGGTGCCAAGCTCTACCGCAAGTGGATGGATGAGGACTACGGCTGGAAGGCACCCGTTCGTCCCGCGTGGGGCTCGGAATTTGAGGGTTTTTTGCGTTGCATTTTCCGCACCCAGTCGGGAGAATTCAACTTTACCTTTGCCGATATTCCGAGAATGTTCGATCAGGTGCAGGCGGCAGGGCTCAATACCTTGTTCGTGCTCGGCTGGCCTCAGGGCGGCTTTGGCAGACTGCGCCCCGACTATTGGCTGGATCCCCGCTATGAGGAGGATTTCAAGAAGGGCTTGGAGTACGTGCATTCCAAGGGCGGCAAGCTGATCATGTATATCAGCTATCACGCCGTGGATGAATACAGCAAGTTCGTGCGCGAGGAGGGTGGAGAAGCCGTGCTCTGCAAGGACATCTGGGGACGCTACACCCGTTACAGCGAGACCTATGGCGCCGACGGAACCTACCGCAAGCTGATGAATCTTCCCCGTGACCAGTTCTGCGCTTGCTCGGGCTCGGATCTGTGGCAGAAGAAGATGAAGGAAAGCGCCGACTATTGTCTCGGCCTTGGTGCCGACGGTGTGCTCTACGATCTGGGCGGCACAAGACCCTTGTTCTGCACCGCCGAGGGGCACGATCACAAGAAGCCCAACGAGGCGCGCTCCTCCAAGGCGGAGCGTTACCGTGGCTTGCGCGAAAACATCAAGGCAAAGGGCGAGGAAAAACTGATGATGCAGGAGCATTGCGTGGACATTTACGCCCAGCATATGGATATTATTCAGCCGCCCACCTTCTTCATTCGCGGAACGCGCATTCCCCAGGTCTTCCGCTTTACCTTCCCCGAAATTCGCATGACCAACCGCAACAACGCGCTGGATGAGACCAATTACAAGGATGCCATCAACAATTCCTTTGTGTTCGGACTCGCCTTTGACCTTTCCATCTTCCGCTGCGCGGGAACGCCCGAGGAGATTCCCAACTATACCGCGTATATGAAGACGGTCATCTCTCTGAGAAAGCAGTATGGCAAGTTCTTCCATTACGGCAAATTTGTGGACGAGGATGGAATCGAATCCGATAAGAAGGTCTTTTTGCAAAAGGCGTACGTCGCTTCCGACGGCACGCTGGGCGTGGCTGTTTGGAACCGGTCGGATAAAGAAGACACCGTTACCTATACCAACGTTGCCACAGGGAAGCAGGTCAGCGTCACTCTTGAAAAGGACGCCGTCTGCTTTGTGGAGCTTTGATGGTTGACCGCTTTTATAAGATAAAACTCGTTTTTGGGTTCTTTTATCTTTTTCTTCTCCTTCTATTGACAACATTGTAATATTATGTTATAATATTTATGCAATGATACGTTGCATATCAACCGTAAAAAAGGAGAGCCTCCAATGAATCAAAACAAACCAACCCCTGTATCCTTCCTGCAAAATAAAAACCGATACGATCAGGGTCGCTACGCGCTGTTGACGGTGGTCATTCTTTCGCTGATCAATCTGTTTTCCATCGTTGCCATCGACCGTTACTACCTGTTTTCCTCTTACATCACAAAGTTTTTGGGAGTCAAGGGAGCCATCCTGTATATGGACACCGGCGACGTGATCTTTCCCATTCTCTACGGCTTCATCGGCTTTATCACGGTGATCCCCTATTTTCTGTGCTTCCTGTTTTCCAAAAAGCACGTGGGCTGGATGATCGGCGCGCTGGTGCTGTTTTCCATTGACTCCGCTTGCTTTTTGAGCGAGTTTATCCTGTACGTGTCGGTCGGAGAGCTTTCCACAATACTGGACGCGCTGGTTCGCGTGTGGGTGCTCGTATCCCTTGCGCTGGGTGTCAAATACGGCTTGCGCGTGAACAAGGATGAAAAGGAAATGGAAGTCGCTGAAGTGCCTGCTACCGAGCTGGACTACAATCCCGCGGCAACCGAGGACTTTGATGAAAAGTCCACGGTGACCAGAATGCTTACCGTTACAAGAGCAAAATCCTTTGTAGGCTGTGCCTTGAAAATGCAGATCTTTGTGAACGGCAAGGAGGTTGAGTCGCTCAAGAACGGCGAGACCAAGTCGGTTCAGATTGACGGAAGAGAGGCTGAGCTCTTCATTCTGGCGCAGGGCGCTTCCACCAGTAACGTGGTGCAGATCCCCGCAGGATACGACAATAAGAGCTATACCTTCAAGTGCAAGATGGGCTTTTCTGCTATGAAGATCATTCTGGAAGAGGGAGCTCCTCAAAAGTAATTTTTTTGATTTTGATAAAAAACGGCTGAATTCGGTTCTTTTTAAAAGCGGATTCAGCCGCTTTTTGATTCTTTTTTTCGGTTGGCAAAAACGCACCCCGTTGATGCGTTTTTGAAGGCTTGGCTTTTTCGGACATCTCAAAAAAACACCACAGGTGTGCAAATTTTGAAAAAATCGGTTGTTTTTTTCAATTTTGCAATACGTATGCGTTTTTTCGAGGGGCAAAATGCCGATTTGCAGGGACGTGGTGCTTTTTTTGACGTCCCGAGACACTGCACTGCGTCAAAAGCACCTCTAAAAGGGCAGTAAAACGCCACCTGTGGTGGAAATTTGCGAAAAAAATTTACAAAACCTTCGCGAAAAAGCAGGTTTTTCTATTGACATCGCTTTTTGAATATGATATAATAAAGCAGGTCGTATTCTCTTGATTCCCTCGCGCGAGGGAGAGAATGCGTTGAAAAGCCTGAAAAATTCGTAAGGAAGGGTTGATGTGTAATGAAAATTCAGAACACGAACAGAAGAAGCAAGCTTTCCATGCTCGCCATTGTTTTGGCAATGCTGGCAGTGCTTGCCTGCGCATTCACGGTTGCCGTTGCTGCCGAGAATGACTCCACGGGCGCTCCCAAGACCATTGAGATCGGCGTGAATGAGCTGACCATTGGCTTGAGCCAGAACAGCGACGGTATGTATCAAAAGGTCTATGACGGCACTGCCGACGTTCCCGTTGCGCTGAACAAAACCAATGCCCAGCTGGGAATTGCCGAGGGTGACGACGTAAAGATCGAGGTTTCCGCCGCTTTCCCCTCCAAGAACGTGGAAAGCGATCCCGCTAAGCAGCGCTTTACGGTTACCGTGACGCTCACCGGTGCGGATGCTGACAAATACTCGCTTGCAAAGCGAGAGTTTTCCGTTCCTGCACAGATTCTGCCCAAGAAGCTGACATGGGATACCACCGAGGTTTCCACCTCCGTTGCTTACCAGCCCAGCGCGGTTGAGTACAGCGTTCCCTTTGCGCTTCCCAAGATCAACGGTCTGCTTGACGCAGACAAGGACGTTGTTCCCGAGGGCGTTTTGATTCTGCAGGCTAAGAATGCAGACGCAACCAAGCCCTATGTGGTTCAGGTTCCCATGTCCTTTGGCGACAACTACATCGTTGACGATCTGACCGTCAGCGTTACCGTAAATCCCATTACCATCGAGTCCATCGAGTGGGCTGAGTCTTACGTGTTCCCCTTCGGCAGCGCCGAGGCAAAGGCGCTGGAGATCTTTGGTGTGGCTGCCAACGGTGAAAAGTATCTGCTCAAGGTAGAATACCCTGCAGACTACGCAACCAAGGTTGGAGAATTCCAGATCCGCGTGGACGTTATGAATTCCAACTTTGTGTTCTCCAAGGCTATTGACGTTACCATCAAGACGGTTCGCATTGATCTTGTTCAGTATCAGGTTTCCATGAACTCCGCTATCTTTATCGGTGATCTGGCAACTGCGGAAAATCCCACCTCTTACATGCTTTCCGTGATTGGCGATCTGCCTCACGAGATCCGCGACCAAATCGTTTATACCGTAAACGGTAAGCCTTTTGTGGGAACCAGCGTGTACGGCACCTACTCCGTTGTGGCAACCCTGCCCACGGGTACCGGACTTTCCTTTGTGGATGCTAACGGCAACGTTGTTACCGAGCTGAAGGCAACCCTTACCATTAACAGAGCTTCCGTAAACGCTCGCGGAGACGGCGGCTCGTATTCCGTGATCGTAAGCGGCAAGAACGGCATTCCCGCCGGTCTGACTGCAAGCTCTGCAATTCCCGAAATTTCCAAGAAGGCCGTTAAGGACTTCCCCAATTACAAGGCATACTCCGTAACCATTGAGGGCTCCGGTGATGCTGCATACAGCATTAAGATCGCAATCCACAATGATCTGATCAACAACGGTGTTCTTCCTACTGTTGACGATCTTTACCTCTACGATCCCGTTCAGGGCACCATGGTAAAGGCAAACGGCGACGGCAGAAAGGTTATGCTGAGCCAGGGTTATTTCGAGGTTACCGGTCTTTCCGGTGACGGCGAATGGATCTTCGTGGTTGCTCCCGCGCACGTCACCAGCTTCTGGCTGACGGCACCCGGTATTGCAATCATTATTCTGTTGATTCTTGCTCTTCTGGTACTTCTGTTCTTCGTTGGTATGATCCAGCGTCGCAACCGTGCCGCTGCCGCTCTGCTTGCGGAGCGCGAGGAGGAGGCTGATGAAGAGGCTGTAGAGGCTATGCTGGAGGAAACCGCCCAGGAGGTTGCCGAGGAGCTTGAGCCCGAGGTTGAGCCGGAAGCCGAGCCCGCGCCTGAGGCTGAGCCCGAGACGGTAGAAGAGGTCACCGAAGAAACCGTAGAAGAGGTTGTAGAGGAGATCAGCGAAGAGATCGCAAACGAGGATAACACGGTTACCGAGGAGCTGGCTGAGCAGACCGCAGAGGAGATTGCTCCCGAGGTTGAGCCCGAGGCTGAAGAAGAGGCCAAGGCAGACGAGGCAGAGGTTGAGCAAGCGGTTGCTTCCGCCAAGGAAGAGGCACTGAACGATTCTGCCGATGCTACCGACGCAGTTGCTCTGCAGGAGGAGCAGGCTGAAGAGGAGCAGGCTGAGGAGGAGCAGGCTGAGGAGGAGCAGGCTGAGGAGGAGCGCACTGTAGAGTCCTTTGCCGAGACGGCTGAGGGGAAAAAACAACCTGAAGAAAAGAAGCAGGCTGCCGAGGAAGAACGCACGGTAGCGTCCTTTGCCGAAACGGCTGACCAAAAAAAACAACAATCTGAAGAAAAGAAGCAGTCCGAGGAAGAGCGCACCGTAGTTGCTTTTGCCGAGGTTGCAGAAAAGGAAGCTGAAGAGGAAGCCGAAGACGACAATGACGATGATGACGACGTTGAGGAAGGCTTTGGCGGCTTCAATTTCAGCGGACTGGATTTCATTGATATCAAGGACGATCCCGAGGGCTATGCAGCACTTCTGGAGAAGGAAAAGAAGGGCGAGATTCAGATCGCTTACCGCTATCGCAGAAGCTATCAATCCCGCTTGGCACAGTCTCAGGGCCGCGTTCAGGATTACTATTCCATTCTGAAGAATGCACTTCTTTCCTACAAGGGTGTAAAGGGACGCATCAGCTGGAACTACGAGGCGTTCAACAAGGGCAGAAATCATCTGGCTAAGATGAATGCAAAGACCAAGACCCTGTATCTCTATCTGGCACTTGATCCCGCTGAGCTGGCTGACACCAAGTACGGCATTGAGGACGTTTCCTCCAAGAAGAAGTATGCGTCGGTTCCCGTTCTGCTCAAGATCAAGGGCGACCGCAAGTTCAAGTATGCTCTGGAGCTCATCGATAAGATGTGCGCAGAAAAGATGGAGCTTCCCAAGCGTGCAAACGCCGAGGACGTGGACTACCGCATTGCTTATCAGACCACCGAAGAGCTGGTTGAGGCAGGCATCGTTAAGAAGCTGGCGGCAGGCATTCCCGCCGGGGATTCCGAGGCATAATTTCCATCCAAAGCAAAAAATGCAAGAGGCGTTGCAAATGGCGCGTACTCTTAAGGATGTTTTTGAAATCCAATAGAATATATTACCTACCGACAGGAGGGCAGAGGATGCTTGACACTCTCTGTCCTCTTTGTATACCTATCGGATAGCGAAAAGAGCTTCCCTTGTGTAAAGGGAGGTGGCACGCGGAGCGTGACGGAGGGATTGTAAAATGTTAGATTTACGAAAAAACAATCCCTCAGCCGCCTTCGGCGTCAGTTCCCTTTACATAAGGGAGCCTTTTTTGTTCATCTATGACTTGTCAATTTTCCTGACAAGCACTGCTTTTGTGTTCACAAACGCAAAATACGGCATACCTCTTTCGAGATATACCGTATTCTTGCAAAACTGTCCTTTAGAGAATAGCTCTAAAGCGACGCCTCTTTTCGTTTGGTATGTTGTGCTGCGCGGGCGCGGTGCGTAAAACTTTTCAGAAGATTCTCAAAACCTATTTACAAATCAAACCGAATCGTGTATAATATAAAATAGAGAGTTCTATATTCATCGAAAAATGATTGGAGGATGCGATTGTGGAAAAAAGCAGCTTGTTGCAAATGATCGCGGAGAATCAATTTGTAAAATCAGCAATCGAGTGGAAGGACGAGGTCAAGGAGATCGTGGAGACCGTTCGTGAACGTGACCCCGCTGCCCGTAGCACTGCCGAGGTGTTGTTGCTCTATTCGGGCGTGCACGCCATTCTGTTGCACCGTGTGGCACATAAGCTTCATCAAAACGAGCATTATTTTGCGGCACGTGCCGTCAGCCAGCTGGGCAGAAAGCTGACAGGTATTGAGATCCATCCCGGTGCCACCATCGGCAAGGGATTTTTCATCGACCACGGCATGGGCGTTGTCATTGGTGAGACCGCCGAGATCGGCGATAACTGCACCATCTATCAAGGCGTGACCCTTGGCGGTACGGGCAAGGACGTAGGCAAGCGTCACCCCACCCTTCACGATAACGTCATGGTAGGCGCGGGCGCTAAGGTGCTGGGTCCCGTTGAGATCGGCTCCAACACCAAAATTGCCGCCAATGCGGTGGTATTGCGCGCTGTTCCCGAAAACAGCACCGCTGTGGGCATTCCCGCCAAGGTGGTAAAAAAGGACGGTGTTCGCGTGCAGGTGGACCTTGACCAAGTGCATATTCCCGACCCCGTAGCGCAGGAGCTGTCTCGCTTGAATGAAAAGCTGAACGAGGTCAGCAAGGCTTTGGAGGAGCTTCAAGCAAAGAAGAACTCCACAAGAAAGAAAAAAGGAACGGATACCAATGGCAGTAATGAATAACAGAGGTCGTTTTATCGTATTTGAGGGCATTGACGGCGCGGGAAAATCCACGCAGATCGACCTTTTGAAGCAGAAGCTGCAGGCAGACGGAAGACGCGTTTACTGCACGGCAGAGCCCACCGAGTCGGTTTCGGGCGGACTGCTCAGAGACGCTCTTGGAGGTGTTTCCAAGCGCACCACCTGCGAGCTGGCGGCAATGTTCGTTCTGGACCGTATTTTCCATAACGTCAACCCGGTTCACGGCATTGAAAAGATGCTTGCCGAGGGCATTGACGTGATCTGTGACCGCTATTATTATTCTTCTCTGGCGTATCAGGGAAGTGACACCGATTTTACATGGGTGCGGGACATGAATCTGAACTGTCCCGAGATCCGCACGCCCGACGTGTGTATTTTCCTGGATCTCACGCCCGAGCAGAGCATGGCTCGCATTGAGGGCGGGCGAGTGACCAAGGAGATCTACGAGACCGACGAAAAGCTGACACGGGTACGCAATCAGTTTTACCGCGTGTTTGAGGAATTGAAGGAAAGAGACCGCATCGAGATCGTGGACGCGTCAAGAAGCATTGAGGAAATTCATCAGGAGATCGTGGGATTGCTGCAATAACACAGAATAAAACAAACAAGGAGGATTTTACCATGAAAAAATTATTGGCAGTTTTGATTGGTCTTTCTTTTTGTCTGTGTGTTCTTTCAAGCTGTAACACCAAAGAGCCGCCGAAGGAAGAGGTTCCGGTTTCCGTAGAGGAGACAATGGCGGAGCTTTCTCAATTTTTCGTAAATGAAGGTCTTGTGCCCGGACTTTCTCAACGCGATATGCGCTTGAATATGGAGAAATACTCCTATCAAGGTGAAAAAATCACCGAGATCCTTCCGGGAGAACACGGTGACGGACTTGGCGGAGGTGGCTATTCGGCAAACGGAACAATGTTTGGTTTCAACAATTGGTACTGGTACTCGCAGGATTCCAACAGTGCCAGTCGTAGCAACTCTTTTTACAGCAAGATTCCCTTGGACGGCTTGACATTGCCTCTTGAAATTGCGTTTGGCGATTCGTTGGAAACCATTTGTAAGAAAATGGGATTTTCGGAGGATTGTCGCGAAGGTCTTGTATCGGGTGAAAAGAAAAGCTTGTATCAAAACGGACAGGTAACCGTTACGCTGCTTTATGACGAAGCTGCAAAAGAAAGCTCGTCTGTTTATTCTTACGTATTGGAATACCGAAAGGTGTATGAGAGTACGAGAGCGAGCGGAACTCCCGTAACGGTGACCGAAACCATGGAATTCAGTTTTGAAGGAGAGGGTGATCCTCTTGCTTGCTTTTACGTTCAAGTGCACGAAAATTATAAGCCATAAACCAAACTGGCGGCTCCTCGAGCCGCCAGTTGCCTTTTTTGTTACCCATAGGGACGCTTCGAATCGTCCGAAACGATGGATTTATCGTGCTGCATCGGCGTGTTATGTATGTTAAATTGTAGGGGGCGACGTCCTCGACGCCCCGGAAACAAACGATTTTTATCTCCAATAGGCGTGTGATCTTCGTTCCGATGTAGGGGCGTGCATTGTGTCCGTTTTTGAAAGATAACGACCGCATCAACGCAAAAACCACGAAATGAACAATTGCGGTCGTAGGGGCGATTCACGAATCGCCCGCCTACGGGGGAATTTCAAAGAGATGGCGTAGCCCTGAATTTTTGCTTCAAGGCTACGCCGATTTTTGTTTGTTCTTTTTTATTTTTACTCCCCATCAACAAACACCTTTTTAATGGCTTCCAGATATCCGTAGCCGTAGAGGTCGTCGGGCTGAAGATAGCTGGTCTCGGTCCATTCGTTCCAGCTGTTTACCGTGATCAGAGGGGCTTTCAGCTCCTTGTGGGTGTCAATGTATTCCTTCGCCATGCGGAAGCCCTGCTCCACGTTTTCGGGGGTATTGTTGGTGCAGATGTTTCCACGGAAGATATTGTATCGGGGATTGGAGTCCCATCCCACCGAAACATGGGGATAGTAGGGCATTTTGAAGGACTTGGCAACGAATTCCTGCTCCTTCTTCACGTCCGCAAGAATCGAAAGATAATCCTTTGCCATGGTGGCGGTCATGTGTACAAACTGATAGTGCGTTGCGCTGTCAAAGCCCAATGCGTTGATGGCGGCAATGGCGTCGCCCTCGTAGACGGGATCGATCCCCGTGGTGTTGATCTTGTGGCTGCTGCGCAGGGCTACCTGAAGCTCCAAGCCGTCAAATCCTGCCTTGATTGTTTCCTCGCGGAAATATTCCAAAGCCTTTCGCGCGTTGTCGATGCCGCCCAGACCCGCGATCAGATTGTAAAAATCATAGATCATGTACACAGGCTTTCCGTCGATCTTGTAGTAGGAGGGATGGGTGAAATATTTTTGAATGGTGCGTGCCACAACGGTCTTGAACTGCTCAAAATTGACCTCGCCCTGCCAGATGGGATAGTTCATCTCAGCGGTTCTCTTGTCCCAGATCGAGGTGGCGGTGTGGTTTGCCCACATGAGGTAGAACTTGACCTTGTGGTTATTTCTCGCCTTCAGATAGCCGTTGTTCAGGCATTGCTCCAAAAAGGGGCGGTTGTCGTACCAGTACCAGTCGTAAATAAAGACGTTGACGCCATGGGCTGCCGCTGCCTCGATCTCCATTTCCATGACAAAAGGATCTGCCTCGTTCACGTATCCCCAGAGCGGCTTGCGAGGCCACTGATGTCCCCGGAACATGGGCTTCATTGCCTTCAAGGTCTGCCACTCGCCGTAGCCCTCGGGCCAGAAAATTTTGGTTCTCGGCTCGTCTCCCGTATATGACGGCCATACGTATGCCGCAATGTCATATTTTTTCATAAGAAAATCCCCCTTGACGGTTTTCTTCATTGTAGCACAAAACAGAAGAAAAGTCAAGAGGATTTCGTCGTCTGCGGACGGCGAGGGGGA
>SVSL01000090.1 GCA_015064315.1 Oscillospiraceae bacterium | reverse complement strand
CAGCGTTGCAGAGGAAGATCCTCGCCGTAGCCGCGGAAAAGCGTCATTGCCGCGTGGCAATGAACGTTGTAAAAGGCAGGCATCAAAAGATTGCCGCCGCAATCCACCACCTCATCGGCGGTGTCGGTAATGTTCTGTTCCGTAATGTTTTGGATCACTCCGTCCGAGATCAAAAGATTGCAGTTTCTGTCTCCGTGGCCGTACTCGGGCAACAGAGTGGCATTTTTCAATATCGTTTTCATCAAATAAATTCCTTGTAAAGAGAATTAGGCGTCATATACGCCGATGGGATAGACTGTACGTGCTGTAATTGACGCAAGACCTCGCAGGCTTCTTTATAGAATTCGTTATCCTTTGAGATCCGCGAGAGGATGCGCTCAAGATAAGGCTTTAGCATGCCCACCTCATAAGGCATGGTGGAATCAATGAAATAGTTGCAGGTGTGGGAATGTGGGAAAATACTCTTCTCCTCGTTTTCGCGCACACTCTGCCAGACGTAAAAGGTAAACGCGGGGTCTGTGGAGCGATAAAGGTAATCTCTCACAAGACGGCGCATCAAACGAAGCTCATTGGGATCAAAGATCTCCTCGCCGATCTGAATGGAGGAGGCGGGACGAATATAGATACTGCGATAATTCTGCTGGCGCAAAATGGCATCCACCTTGGGATAAAGGATCTGAATGCCCTCAAAGAGGAAGACGTCATCCGGTTTTGGAGTTACGGTAACGCCCTGTACGCGTGAGCCCGAATGAAAATCAAATTTGGGCATTCGCGTTTCTCTGCAAGCAAGCAGGCTTTCCGCTTTCTCTGCCAAGAGCTCCACGTCGATGGTCTCCTCGGAATCGTAATCGATCTCCACGCCGGGATCCGCATCGGCGCGAGCGTGTAAAAACTCCTTGTCATAGTAAAAATCGTCAATGGAAACCACGTGAACGCGTCTTCCGCATTTTTCAAAAACCTCGGTCAGAAGTCTTGCTGTGGTGGTCTTTCCCGAGCAGGTGGGACCCGTTAATCCGATCAGGCGAAGATCGGGAATGGCACTGATCTGATTGGCGACCTCCTCCATACGCGCCTCCAGATTGCGATCGCTTTGCAAAACCAGATTTTTCATGGCTTCTTCGGTCAAATTGCTTTTGGTTACGAAAAGATTCATGTTTCAAGCTCCTTTCCGCAAGAATGCAGTCACATCAGAGCATTCCGTGCTCCCGATAGAATTTCTCCATGGTCTCGCACTTCTCTCTTGTGCTGTCATCCTTCAGATATTCGTAAGGGTATTTGGGATAGAAGAGTCTTTCGATGATCGGCTTGCCGCCATCCGCAGGACGGTAATCCACCATTTTGGAAACAGCACCCGCTCCAACGGCGAAAATCGAATGGATCTCCTCCATCATGTAAATATTATAGAGTCCCTCCGCGCCCTCCAGAGCAAAGCCAACGTTCTCAAAGTTTCCTACCGTATTCTTTTGACGGTACATATAATACGGCAGGTATCCCTCCTGAGAAGCCTTGAGCTGGGTATAGTCTACGCACTTTCCGGCGTCGCCCCCGCGAAGAGAGTAAACGGTTCCGCCCTGGTGTAAAATATCTGCCGCCTTTTTGACGCAGAAGGTATGTACGGTAATATTTTCGGGGCGAAGCGAAAGGATCTTATCAAAGGTTGCCGAGAAGGTTTTGAAATGATCTCCCGGCAAGCCTACGATCAGGTCGGTGTTGATATAAGGGATGCCCGAATTTTTGGCGATCTCAAAGGCGCGCAAAAAATCCTCTGCCGAGTGGGATCTTCCAATCCCCTTCAAAACCTCGTCACACATGGTTTGCGGATTGACGCAAACACGGGTCACGCCGTATTCCTTTGCAACGGCGAACTTTTCGGCGGTGATGGTATCGGGGCGTCCCGATTCCAGCGTGAACTCCTCCAAGGAGCTCACGTCGATCTGCTCTGCGATCTTGCTCAGCAAAAAACGAAGCTGATCGGCATCCAGAATGGTAGGCGTGCCACCGCCAATGTAGACGGTACGAACGCGCAATCCCATTTCGTTGATCTTTTTGGCAGTCTCCTCAAAATCCTTTGCCAAATGCACCAAATACTCGGGGATCAGGCTGAGAAGCTTGGGAGAGGTATAGGAAACGAAGGAGCAATAGGAGCAACGGCTGGGACAGAACGGGATCGAGATATAAATACTGCAATCCTTGGGTGAGGGGTTCCCGATGAGGCGTTGCTCGTTGAGTGCCACGTCGGTGGCGAGCGCCGCCTTTTTGGGAATGACGAGATAGTCGGAAGCAAGAGTCTTTTTCACACGGGTCTTGCTCATACCCGACTGCAAAAGCTCGGTGGCGACCTTGGAGGGACGCACACCCGTCAGCATTCCCCAAGAGGGACGGTAGCCCATCAGCTCTCCGCAAGCCGAGATCACCGCCGCGCCGCAAACCATTTTTGCGGTCTTGTCACGGGTAAAGCCCTCGGCAAAGGGATAGTATTTCTCGCATGAGGCGCTCTTTCCGTCAGCCATGACCGTAACGGTTGCACGAAGTCCCTCCTCATGAGGCTCTAAATTTAAATAGAGCGCGGGAGCATCGGGATCATTCTGCGCATCACTGCCAAACTTGGCACCGGGAAAAAAGATCATGCAGAGCGTCTGAATATAATATACGTTAATATCTCCGTTTAAAAACAGTCTCATAACAAAATTCCTTATTTTTTAGATTTCAGAACGTCACTGTCCATCACAATGGTCACAGGACCGTCGTTAAGAAGCGAAACCTTCATATCAGCACCAAAGATGCCGCTCTCCACGCGTCGAAGCTCCTTTTTTGCCAATTCCTTGAAATATTCGTACAAACGGTTTGCCTCATCGGGCTTGGCTGACGCCATAAAATCGGGTCGGTTGCCGTGACGGTAGTTGGCAAGGAGTGTGAACTGGGAAACCACCAGCAGCTCCCCGTCAATATCCAAAAGCGATCGGTTCATCTTTCCCGCGTCATCCTCAAAAATACGCAGATTGACGATCTTGCGGCAAAGCATTTCGGCTTCCCTTTCGGTATCTCCCTCAGCAACGCCAAGAAGCACCAAAAAGCCCTCGTTACAGCTTCCCACAATCTTTCCTTCCACCTCCACGGAGGCGTGCTTTACCCTTTGAATAACCGCTTTCATTCTAAAAATCCTTTTCTTTCTTGATTATGAAAATCCGCGCAGAATATTCTCTACGCCATTCAAGCCTCGCAAACGAGACACGATGGAATTGCAATGATCAATATTGCGGCATCCCACCTTCAAGTTTACGATTGCGCTTCCGTCATTTCGATTGAGCATATTGATCTGCAGGATAGAAACCCTCATATCGGCAAGCGCCACGGTGATATCCGCCAAAATACCAATGCGATCTCCCACGTGGATCTGCAAAAGCGCCTCGTAGATGCTGGTTCCCAGACCCGCTTCCTCAGCGGCGGACTCCCAATGGGCTTCCTTCCACCGGTCGGCGTTTTCGAGATTCTGCTTGCCCTGCAGCACGTTGGGACAATCCTGCTTGTGGATCGAAATGCCAAAGCCCTTGGTAACGAAGCCAATCACAGGATCTCCCGGCAAAGGATTGCAGCATCTGGCAAATTTCACCATGCATCCCGCCTCTCCGTCCACCACGATACCGCTGTTGGATTTGACGTGGCGAGGCTTGGAGGCAGGCGGAATGATCAGCTTTTCGGGCTCGGTAATATCAACGGTCTCCTCTTCCTCCGGCTTGATGACGCGCTCGCATTCCTCCTGCAAGCGATGCAGAAGCTTGGGCATCATCAATCCGCCGTAGCCAATGGCGTTGAGCAGATCCTCCGGGCTGTTAAAGCCCATGCGCTCACTGAGTGCCTTGATGATAACGTCTCTTTGTGCCTCGGTAGAGCTGCGCGCGATCCGCTTGATCTCTCCGTCGATCGCCGCTCTGCCCATAACGATGTTATCCGAGCGTTTTTCCTTTTTGAACCATGCGCGGATCTTGGAGCGTGCAGCGCTGGTCTTCACCATGCCGAGCCAATCTCGGCTGGGTCCGCGGGATGCGGAGGAGGTCATGATCTCCACGATCTCACCGTTCTCCAGCACACGGTCAATGGGAACGATCATACCGTTGATCTTACCGCCGATCATCTTGTCTCCCACCGCCGAGTGAATGGCGTAAGCGAAGTCAATGACGTTGGAGCCCGACGGCAGAGCGATCACGTCGCCCTTTGGTGTGAATACAAAGACCTCGTCGTGGAAGATATCGGTCTTGAGCGCATTCATAAACTCCTCGGGATCACGCTGATCGTCCTCGGTCTCAATGAGGCGCGCGATCCACTCCAGCTTCTTATCCATTTCTTCCTTGGAGGAGGCGCCGGATTTATACTTCCAGTGTGCCGCGATACCGTATTCCGCCACGTGGTGCATATCCCAGGTTCGGATCTGCACCTCAAAGGGAATGCCGTCCCGTCCGATGACGGTGGTATGCAAAGAGCGGTACATATTGGGCTTGGGGGTGGAAATGTAATCCTTGAAGCGTCCGGGCATGGAATTAAACATCTCGTGGATCAAGCCCAACGCGGTATAGCACTCCAATTCGGTATCTACAATGATGCGCAAAGCGTAAAAGTCGTAGATCTGATCGAAGGATTTATTTTGATTGTACATTTTCTTGTAGATCGAATAAACCGATTTGATGCGCCCCTCCAAGGTGAAGTGAATGTTGTTCTCACTCATCTTTTCGCCTACCGTGGCGCGGATCTTTTCGATAAAGCCAAGATTCTGACCGTATTTTTCCTCAATATGACCGCGCACCTCCTCATATCCGATGGGATCGAGGAATTGCAAGCCAAGGTTTTCCAGCTCCTGCTTGATACGCTGCATACCGAGACGGTGAGCCAAGGGCGCGTAGACCTGCATGGTCTCCAGCGCGGTGATGCGACGCTTGTTGTCGGGCTTTACCGACAGGGTTCTCATATTGTGCAGACGGTCACACAGCTTGATAAAGATGACGCGAACGTCACGGGACATGGCGAGCAGCATCTTGCGCAGATTCTCAATATGCGCCTCTTCCTTATCCTCCACCTGCAGCGTAACGATCTTGGTAAGACCGTCCACCAAAACGGCAACGTCCTTGCCAAACCTCTTTTCGATCACCTTCAGGTCGGTTCGATCGGCACAATCCTCCACCGTATCGTGGAGCAGTGCGGCACAAATGGAATCGGTATCCAATTCCAGTCCCGCCACGATCTCAGCCACGGCAATGGGATGGGAAATATATGCCTCTCCGCTGACGCGGAACTGTCCCTCGTGAAGATCTTTTGCGTATTCGTAGGCGGTGGAGATTTTTTCCAAGTCGTACTTTTTTCCCGTAGCCCTGAGAATATCCAATAACCGCGTAATATCGGTATGTACTGCTGACTCACTCATTGTTGACACCTTTCTGCGAAGGCAAATCTGCCTCCATCTGTCTTATGCTTTGCGCAACTGCTTTTTCAGTTTATGCAGTATCGAAGATTTTTCCAAATTGGTTTTGGTTGTCGTATCGTAAAATTCAAACACGTAGCTGTCGGTATCCGCCTCCGTGACACCACAGATCAGAAGCTCCTGCATAATGCGCACGATAAACTTCAGCTTGGCGTAGCCGATGTCGGTAACACCGTAGGTTCTGAGCTGCGCGAGAATGCGGCGCAGAGTGAACACCGAGTGTCCGTTCCGATACTCCCGACGTAAAAATTTATAAACCGTTGCCACGTCATCACGGGTAGGAATGACCTCATCCTCAAGAGAGAAGGCTTCCCCTCCCCAGATCCGCTCGTACAGCGCCTTCTGCTCATCAAGGCATTCCTCAAAGGACTTGGAAAGCCGCATATCCTGCACGAGAAGCTGAAGAGACACGGTATTTTGAAATTCATTGATATTGAGCTGGAACATCACGTCCACCTCTTCCATAGGCTCAAAGGGCAAGCGCAGAGAGCTTGTGCCAAACCAAACGGCAGTCAGCTCCACACCGTCCTTTTCCAAAATCAGCTTGACGTGCTTTCCGCCCCCCATGGGGATCACGCGCAACAGGAGCGCATTCTTCAAAACAAACACGGGAACGGGATTGGAAACACCAAAAGGCTCAAGCGCGGTAATATCCTGTGCCAAGGACATGGTCAGATCGCGAACCTCCACCTCGCAGTCGGCGTCCAACGTTACGCAAAGGGGCTCATCGCCCAACTGATCCTTTGCATACTGATTGATGCGGTTGCGGAAAGCGTCCACGCAAGAGCGTTGAACCGTAAGTCCCGCCGCCAGCTCGTGTCCGCCAAAGCGAACCAAAAGATCCTCGCAAGCCGTCAGAGCCTCCACAAGATTGAGCCCTTTGACACTTCTTCCGGAGCCCTTGCCGAGATCACTTCCCAAAGGCTCTCCCTCGGCAGAGCCGTCAAAGGAAATGAGAATCGACGGCAGACCGTACCGTTCGGTGATGCGTGAGGAAACGATTCCGATAATTCCCTGCTGCCAAGAATCGTTGGCAATGACGATCACGCGGTTGTTTTCCTCATCCAGCGTCTCCTCGATCTTCTGATAAGCCTCCTCGGCAATGCGATTCTCCTCCACCTGCCGCGTCAGATTCAATTCACACAGTTGATCCGCAAGACGCGCGGCATTACCTCGATCCGCGGTTAAAAGAAGCTCCACGGCGATGGACGCGTTGCTGACACGTCCCGCAGCATTCATGCGGGGAGCAATGGTAAATCCGATAAATCCGGAATTCACCTTTCTCCTTTTGGTGGATTTTGCTCCCGATGCCGCGTCGATGAGGGCGCGCAAGCCGGGACGCTTTGTATTTTCAATCAATTTCAGACCGTAGCTGACGATCAAACGGTTCTCATCCAAAATAGGCATTACGTCGGCAATGGTACCAATGCAAACCAGGTCGGCATATCTTGCGCAAACATCGCGAACGCCCTCCTGAACGGGAACACCGTTGAGGCGACAACGCGCCATCTCCAGTGCGCAGACCAGCTTGAATACCACTCCAACACCCGCCAGCTCCTTGAAGGGATAGGGATCGCCCTCTCGGTGGGGATTGACCACCGCCACGGCGTTGGGAAGCTCGGGACGGCACTCATGGTGATCGGTCACTACGGTTTCAATTCCCAAGGAAGCGGCATATTCGATCTCAAGCGTTGCGGTAATACCGGTATCTACGGTGATCATTAAGGTCACACCATGCTCACGCAGAACGTCAAGAGCAGGCGCGGAAAGCCCGTAGCCCTCCTTGATTCGGCTGGGAATATAATATTCCACGTCAGCCCCCTGCTCCTTGAGGTAAAGATACAAAAAGCTGACCGACGTAACGCCGTCCACGTCATAATCGCCGTAAATGGCGATTCGTTCTCCCTTTTGCAGTGCCGCAAAGATCCGCGCCACCGCCTTTTCCATATCCAACAGCAGAAAGGGATCGTGGAATTGCGATTCCTCCTGCCGCAAAAAAGCGCGAACACGCTCGGCGGTTGGATAACCGCGCATATATAAAAGTCTTGCCATAATCTCCGATAAGCCCGCTTCTTTTGCCAAGGCTCGGATGCCGGCATCGGTCTCCTGATTTCCCGGACGGTACAGCATGGACCATTTTTTTGTATTCATCTTTTGTTCTGTCATTCTATCTCCTTAACCCAACTGTCCATCCGTCAAAATCAAGTATTGCAAAATCAAAACAGTTTATCAAAATCTATGCCAAGTCAAGCCTTGGAAGCAGGCGCAAAGCGCTCCATCAAGGCCAGGGCGCAACGAACGCCGTCCACACCGGCGCTGGTAATGCCGCCCGCATATCCCGCACCTTCTCCGCAGGGATATACCAAGGATTCTCCCACTGCCTGCAGCGTTTCGGGATCTCTGATGATCCGCAGGGG
>SVSL01000089.1 GCA_015064315.1 Oscillospiraceae bacterium | reverse complement strand
CTCTCTGGAAGCCTTGAAGGAGCTTCCCGGACATCTGCCCATCTATCCCGGACACGGGGGCTCTACAACCCTTTCCCGTGCCCTTGAAAAATTGAACGTTTGATGGTGACGTCTGTCATCAAGAAAGGATATAAAATCATGGATTATCAAAAGCTTGCGGAGCTCCTGTTCCCCAACGTAACCGAAACCCCTGCCGACGTAGAGGCAAAATTCCCTCCAAGAAATCTTCCCGAGGGCGCGAAAGTCACCCGTTTTGCCCCCAGCCCCACGGGATTTGTTCACTTTGGCGGACTCTTCCCTACCACCATCGGTGAGCGTCTTGCCCATCAAAGCGGAGGCGTTCTCTACCTTCGTATTGAAGACACCGACGCCAAGCGCGAGGTGGACGGCGCGGCAGAGGGACTGATCAAAACCCTCGCCCACTACGGCATCCACTTTGACGAGGGTGCTGTGATCGGAGAGGATGGTGTGATCTGTGACAAGGGCATTTACGGGCCCTACCGTCAGAGCCAGCGCGGTCCCATCTATCACGTTTTTGCCAAGAAGCTGGTAGCAGAGGGTAAGGCTTACCCCGTGTTCACCACCCAAGAGGAGCTGGACGCCATGAACGCTGTGGACAAGAAGGCAGAGATCAAGGCAAAGGACTGGCACGAGGATCAAAGCGCGCAAAAGGAAGCCATGCTCAAAGCGCGTGAATTTACCATGGAAGAGGTTGAGGAACATCTCAAGGCAGGCAATCCCTTTGTGCTTCGCCTCCTTGCAGATGGAAATCCCGAAAAGAAGACGCCCTTCACCGATCTGATCAAGGGCAAGCTGGAAATCCCCGAAAACGACGAGGATTTCGTGCTTCTTAAATCCGACGGCATTCCCACCTATCACTTTGCTCACGCGGTAGACGATCACCTCATGGGCACCACCCACGTCATCCGCGGTGAGGAATGGCTCCCCAGCCTTGCAAAACATATTATGCTCTTCCGTTATTTGGGATTCCGTATGCCCAAGTATATGCACATTGCGCAGATCATGCGTCTGGATGAAAACGGAAACAAGAAAAAGCTCTCCAAGCGTGATATGGGCGCCAATATGGACGATTACAGCCGTATGGGCTACGCTCCCGCCTGCGTTTGTGAATATATCATGACCCTGCTCAACTCCAACTACGAGGAGTGGCATATGCAGAATCCCGAAAAGCCCTACACCGAGTTCCCCTTCAACATCAAAAAGATGAGCTCCTCGGGATGTCTTTTCGACTTCAACAAGCTGAACGACGTCAGCAAGAACGTGATCTCCCGCATGAGTGCCGACGAGGTCTACGAGCAGGTCGCCGCGTGGGCTCTGGAGTTTGATCCCGAATTTGGCAAAAAGCTGGCAGCTACCCCCGATTTTGCAAAGTCGATCTTTTCCATCGGTCGCGGCGGCAAAAAGCCGAGAAAGGATTTTGCAACCTGGGCAGACGTGAAGCCCTACATGGGATTCTTCTACGACTACGAGCAGCTCGATGAATTCTCGGGCGAGCATGACAAGGAAACCGTCAAGAAGGCGCTTTCTCTGTTCCTCGACTCCTACGCTCCCTCCGACGATATGAACGCTTGGTTCGATAAGGTCAAGGCAATCGCTCGCGAGATCGGTTACGCCGATGACATGAAGGCATACAAGGCAGACCCCACCGCCTTCCCCGGAAACGTTGCTGACGTGAGTATGTTCCTGCGCGTAGCAGTAACCGGAAAGCTCAACGCCCCCGACCTCTACACCGTGATGCAGATTCTCGGCGAGGATGAAACAAGAGCTCGCATTGCAAATATGATCGAAAAGATCTGATCTTTTGAAGGAAAGGTTTTGGAATAAAACAATGGCAGAAATTGAAAGAAACTTTATTCACGACATTATCGACGAGGATCTGCGCGAAGATCCCAACCTGAAGATCCACACCCGCTTCCCTCCCGAGCCTAACGGATATCTCCACATCGGCTCGGTCAAGGCAATCTGCATCAACACCGACGTTGCCAACAAATACAACGGCCTTTTCAATCTGCGTTACGATGACACGAACCCCGCAAAGGAGTCGGACGAATTCGTACGCTCGATCCGCGAGGATCTGGAATGGCTGGGCGCAGCTCCCACGGGCGGCGTATTCTACGGCTCGGACTATTTTGGAAAATGCTACGAGTTTGCCGTTCAGCTGATCAAGCAGGGGGACGCTTACGTTTGCGATCTCTCCAAGGACGATCTTGCCGACTATAAGGGAACCGATCGCACGGTAGCCTCCAAGGAATCTCCCTATCGCAACCGTTCGGTGGAGGAAAATCTTGCCCTTTTTGAAAGAATGAAGAACGGCGAATTCCCCGACGGTGCACGCACGCTCCGCGCAAAGATCGATCCCTCCTCCGACAATCCCTATCTGCGCGATCCCGTCATTTACCGCATCAAGCATATTCACCATCACCGCCAAGGAGATGAGTGGTGTGTTTACCCCATGTATGACTTTGCGCATCCGATTCAGGATGCTCTTGAAGGAATCACCCATTCTCTCTGTTCCAGTGAATTCCGTAATCACCGTCCCCTTTATGACTGGGTAGTCAATAAGATCGGCTTTGCGCAAAAGCCTCATCAATGGGAATTCGGTCGTATGAACATTACCTACACGGTTATGTCCAAGCGTTATCTCCGCCAACTGGTGGAAGAAAATTACGTAGACGGCTGGGATGATCCCCGTCTCCCTACCCTCTGCGCACTTCGCCGCCGCGGATATACCCCCAATGCCCTCTTTACCTTTGTCAGAGAAGCGGGTGTAACCAACACCGACCATACCGTGGACGTACGTCAGCTGGAGGCTTGCGTGCGCGACGACCTCAATGAAAACGCGCCTCGCCGTATCGCGGTGGTCAATCCCATCAAGGTGATCATCGACAACTACCCCGAGGATCGCGAGGAAATGCTCACCGTCTCCAATCATCCTCAAAAGCCCGAGCTCGGAACGCGCCAGCTTCCCATGACCCGCGAGATCTACATTGACGCCGATGACTTTGCGGAGGTACCGCCTCCCAAGTTCTTCCGTCTCAAGCCCGACGGCGAGGTTCGTTTGATGAACGGCTATATCATCAAATATGCCGGCATTGAAAAGAACGAGGATGGCAGTATCAAGTGCATTCACGCCACCGCAGATCTGGAAACCGGAAACGGTATGCCCACAGACGGCAGAAAGATCAAGGGAACGATCCATTGGCTCTCCGCAAAATACGCGCGTCCTGCATCGATGATGCTCTATGAACGACTCTTCAACATTGAAAACACCGCAGAAGTTCCCGAGGGAAAGACATACCTGGATTTCTTGAATCCCGATTCGCTTTCCAAGGTCGATACGGCAATGGTTGAGCCCAGTCTGGAAACTGCCGCTGCAGGAGAAAGATTCCAGTTCGTTCGCGTAGGCTACTTCTGCAAGGATACTAAGAATGAAAACACCTTCAACCGCGTGGTTGGTCTGAAGGACAGCTTCCCCAAGAAGTAATTCTGAACGCGCTGAAAGTCTACCGATTCAAATAAAAGCAGGAGAACCGCTAACTTATCAGAGGTTCTCCTGCTTATTTTTAATTCTTATGACGCCATAGATCCGAAGCGCACACCTCGGTGGCGACTTCCAAAAAGCGCTTAATTATGGGGGTCTGTTCGGCTTCCTTGGCACATCTTAAATACAAGGTTCTGTAAGAAAGCGGAGATTTGGGAACAAAATATAAAAAATCATTGGAGGTAGCATCCGCTGAGGATATTAACAGATCAATGGTGAAAAGAGCGCCCAATCCTACTCGCATCATGTTATAATGTACCACACTATGTCTTGCATTATGGATAGTATAGGGAAAGCTTGCGTAATTCCCCTCCATCATCTCCTCAAAGCGCTTTTGGGTAAGACTTCCTTTTTCAAAACAAAGGAACGGGATCTTGGATAAAACAGAAAGGTCCTCAATTTCCATATCCGATGAATAATTCCCGGATAAAATTCTCTCTCCCGGAATTGCAAAATCTTTCAAAGCCTCCGCCCCCGGAACCGAGCGCCGCATGGCAATGATCAAACGCTCCCGCAAAAGCGGAATACAATAACTGTCCTCGGAAGGATCCGAATAAGTAAATACAAGATCAAGCTCATGCTGATGCAATTTATTTGACAAATTATTTGCATCCCCCATATTTCCAAGATCAAACTCAAGGGTGATCCCGGGATATCGTCGATAAAATTCTTTACAGATATACGGCAATACATGATAGGAAATATAACTGGAGCCTCCGATTGATAAGTTTCCATAGGTTAAATCGGACAGTTGCTTTAACCTTCTCTGCATAATTCTCTCGCTTTCAAGAAGCTCCTCAAGGTAGTCCACATAGATCCTTCCCTCAGGAGTCAATGAAAGCGGAACAGTGGATCGGTCAAAAATACGAAAACCCAGATCCTTTTCCAACCGTGCAACGGTGGCGCTCAGTGCAGGCTGTGAGATAAAAAGCTCCTGCGCTGCCACTGAAAAGCTCTTTTTCTCATAAATTTTATATACGTATCTTGTAGCAAGCTCCATAGCTCCTCCATAACCAATATATTATATTGTTTATATCAATATTTATATTTGATTATACCACAAAAGTGTGATATAATCAATAGGAAATTGTTTAAACAGGAGGATTTTTATGAAAAAGCTGATTTCTATTATCTCTGTTGTACTCTGTCTTGCGATCCTCTGCGGATGCACCGCACAAGCCCCCGACTCTGAGGAGACGCAGGAATCGACCAATTCTACTACTGAAGCAACGCAATCCACGGAAAGCACACAGCAGCCCACCACGGGAGAAGATCCCACACAAAAAGATCCGGAGGTCATTTCATTGGACGGCAAAAAAATTATTTTTATTGGTGACTCTTTCGTTTATTACGGACAAACGGTTTTGGAAAAGAGCACATCCTATTTGAAGCAATCCGACCGCGTGAACGATAAGGGCTATTTCTATCAGCTCTGCAAAGCCAACGGCGAGAACGTGTCGGTTACCAACTTTACCTTTGGAGGTCACGGACTGAGCTCCTTCTGTTCGGGAAAATGCAACGCCGAAAAGAGCTGCAAGGGCGAGGATCACTTCTCCTATCTGATCGACCGCAACTACGATTACGTAGTGGTCTCGGGTCAGAGACAATCCACCACAACAGCAGAATCCTTCCTTGGAGACATCCGCTTTATTATGGAAATGTTCCAAGCCGCAAACCCCAATGTCAAATTTGTTTATCTGTGCAGCTCGGGCGCGCATAACGTATCGGTTTCCCCCACCTTCCCCATCAACATTCTCAACAATCTCAAAACCATTGAGGAATGGGGCTTTACCATTGTGGACTGGGGCAAGCTGGTTGCCGACGTGATCAATGGCGAGACCGCCGTTCCCGGTGCCCTCCAAAGCTACAACAAAAACAGCTTTGCGGTTTGCAGAAGCTCCTCCGACGGCTATCATCCCAATCAGCTTTCCGGTTATATCACCACTCTGATGACCTACTGCGCCATCACCGGCAAGAGTGCGGTTGGACAGACCTACGATTTTGCCGAAACCACCTGGCGCACCTTCTCGGAATTCAAGAGCAAATATTACACCTACATGGGTGCCACCACCAACTATCCCGAAATCTTCAAATCTGAGAGCGATATGAAGGGACTGCAAACCCTGATCGACCAATATTTGGAAGAAAAAGCCTATCGGGAATATCAATTCAAATAAAAAAGTAGCGGAAGATTTTAACGTCTTCCGCTATTTCTTTCATTATTGAAATTTTGGATTGATCTGCTTCATCTTTTGATAGATCTTCTTTGCCATGCGGGAAAAGCCAAGATCGTTGGGATGTACGTTATCCACGGTGCAGATCACGCGATCTTCCTTGCCAAACAGGGTTTTGCCGGCGAGGAAATAAACGTTTTGATCTCCCCTTGCCTTCGCCTGTCGATAACTCTTGCGGATCACCGCTTCACGCTGCTTGGCTTGTTCCGGAATTCTGTCACAATCGGGCATACTGATCATCAAAATCGGCGTGTCGGGTTGAAGGGCGCGGAAGGTCTCGTAAAAAGCAAAATGCGTTTTTTCCAAGTGCTCCGGAGTGGGCGCATTGTGATCGTAATCCATGACAAACAAGCTGCAAGGAATCTTGCCCAAATATTCCGCCATTGCCTGCTCTCCCCTGCCGTTTCCGCTAAAGCCAAGATTGATATAATCAATGTTGTTCCAGCGGGAAATATGTGCCTGATAGCAGGTATCGGGACGGCTGGCGCATCCGCCTTGGGTAATGGAGGATCCATAGTAAAGGATCGGCAATTCCTCGCGGTATTTCTTTCCGCCTGCAACCTTTGCACCAGCATCCAACTCGACCTGAATCGAGTTGACGAAATTATACAGAGGAAGGTACAGAATATAATTCCGCATTTTCCCGCCCTTCAGCTTTACCGAAGCGGTATATCCCGTCTCACTGCGATAGGAGGGCTTGACGCCAAGAACAAAGTCAAGACCGCCGTCCTCGCGTTCCTCCAAAAGGAGCATACCCGAGGATGCGACCAAAGTCATGTGTGACATTCGGTTAAAATTATCATAGGTAACAGTCATGCCAAAAAAGGTGGAATCGGTAGAAAAACGCACTCTGCCTCCGGAGGTATGCTTGGCAAGATGAGAAACCTTGGTGCTGATGCGCTCTGCAACGTCAAGGTCCATGCGCACAAAGCGACCGTTTTTCTCATCAAAAGAAACACCGTAAAGATCAAAGGGCGCGCAAGGAAGCGTGTAGCTTTCCTTTTCTCCCGCCGCCTCAACCTGCTTTGCGGCAAAATTAGAATCTATTTTTTCAATTCCCATTTCAAGATCTCCTTTCAATAAAAAAGCTGTTTTGCAAAGAGAATTTTGCACAAATGAAAAAGATTGGAAGGCTCCCTTGTGTAAAGGGAGCTCCGCCGCAGGCGGTGAGGGATTGTTCGGTGCGATTTTTCCCCTTTACAATCCCTCCGTCACGCTACGCGCGCCACCTCCCTTTACACAAGGGAGGCTTTTATGCAATTTCGCTTTAAAAACAGCATTCTATTATAATCAATTAATACTCGGCGTTACCAACCGTACGGGGATAAGGAATGACGTCACGAATGTTGGAAACACCCGTGAGGTACATAATAATACGCTCAAAGCCGAGACCGTAGCCCGCGTGCTTGGTGCCGCCGTACTTACGCAGGTTCACGTACCACCAGTAGTCCTCTTCCTTGAGGTTGCACTCCTCCATACGAGCCAGAAGAACGTCCAAACGCTCCTCTCTCTGGCTACCGCCAATGATCTCACCAACACCGGGAACCAGCATATCCATAGCAGCAACCGTCTTTCCGTCGTCGTTGAGTCTCATATAGAAGGACTTGATTTCCTTGGGATAGTCGATGACGAATACGGGCTTGCCAAATACCTTTTCGGTAAGGTATCTCTCGTGCTCGGTCTGCAGGTCGCAGCCCCACTCCACGGGATACTTGAACTCGGCGCCGCTCTTCTTGAGCAGCTCGATGGCATCGGTGTAGGTTACCTTCTCGTATTCGCTGTTGGCAAGGGTGTTGAGTCTTTCAAGCAGACCCTTGTCCACAAAGTTGTTGAAGAATTCCAGCTCCTGACGGCAGTTATCCAGAACGTGGTGAATGATATACTGGATCATATCCCACGCCAGCTGCATATTGTCGTTCAGATCAGCAAAAGCGATCTCGGGCTCGATCATCCAGAATTCTGCGGCGTGACGGGCGGTGTTGGAATTCTCTGCGCGGAAGGTAGGACCAAAGGTGTAGATATTACCAAACGCCATGGCGTAGGTCTCGCCCTCCAGCTGACCCGATACGGTCAGATTGGCGCTCTTGCCAAAGAAATCCTGAGACCAATCGATGCTGCCGTCCTCGGTCAAGGGGGGATTCTTCATATCCAGAGTGGTTACGCGGAACATCTCACCCGCGCCCTCA
>SVSL01000007.1 GCA_015064315.1 Oscillospiraceae bacterium | reverse complement strand
AAAAAGGATCTCAACGGCGATGGCGCGGACGAGCTGATTCTCTTGAATGAGGATGATACGATCATTGCGATTTTCTCATATATCGATGGAAAACCTACCATCATTGGCGGTCTCGACTATGGTTTTCCGCCTGAACGTCCATCACTTGAGGATGCTTGGATCGACGGTGACGGGTATATATATACAACCGGACCGCGAGCCTTTGAGCATAAACGCAAGTATCGAGTTGCACAGGGCGGTGCTTCGCTTGAGACCGTTGCTGACTATTGGCAGGTAAAGTATGCGGAATATGAGCCCGAATATCACGTTGTTACCAAATATTATATGCTTATGGGTGACGAGGAGATCGAGATCACCGAAAGCGAATACAAAGCGTTGGATGACCAACACGGAAAGTATCTCGGTCAATATGCGGGGAAGGAAGTGACGGCAGAGTATGCGGGGCTTACGTTTATTCCGTTATTCAGTGAAGCCGAGCTGCTTCAAAGCATATACGAGTCGGTATTAAACACCAAAACCAAGGTGTACGAGGTTGCAACCGGAGAATTTAAATTCCTCAAGGATGTCAGAACACCTTACGAGCAAACGCTTTTGGCTGACGTGACCGACCTTCGATACGGCTTTGCCGATTTTGACGGAGACGGCATTGATGAGCTCGTAATTGACTATGGGGATCGGTTTATCCTACAGTACAATAACAGAAGGGTGTACCTTTACACTTCTACGCCCGATTGGGGAAATCCCCAAGTCAATATAGAATATTCACCTATGAACGAATCATGGAACGACAGACTCTCAAAAGAGGAAGCCCATAAGATCGCGTGCAACTATCTGGGGATCAGTATCTACGGTGAATCCACAGGGGCGTGTGGCTCAACCATTTATGACAATACGGTCGTAGTGGCGGTTCCGGACGAAATAAGCGTATATTACCATGTGATTCATTATTCGGAATACTATGATCATTGGGAAGAGGGGTGGGAAACCCGTCCGCCATACGTAATCTACGTGAAAGGTGAGGTTCTCGTCAACGCCACCACCGGAGAGTGCTTTGGAACAGATGGATATATTCTTTGTGAAGCCACTGACAGTGCCGCGAAATATTGGGGAATCAAGGAATGGGACTCGGAGATCAACGCAGGAATCAAGACTGTTTCACGTGTCCGAATCGCGGATTTTGCGCATTGTGAAAATCCATACTATCGTGTCGTTCTGGAGCGTGAATATTACGTTTGTCACGAGGATGGTTCTGTGGATGAGACACCCTATCAGGTAGAAACACTGAAAGAGGTGTTTGTTGATATGTGGGATGACAGATGCATGGAGTCGATTGATATGATCTCTCGCTCTGAGGCGGTCACAATTGCGGAAATTTATTGGAAAGACTTTGACATTGAGGAAAACGCATATACAATCCACATTGAGAAGCCTTCATGGGAGGGGCATTACGTTGTTCGGTTAAAGCATTTTGTCGCTGACACTTATTCAATTATTGATACACTTTGGATCGACAAAACCACGGGAGAAGTATATACTCCCATGGGGAAATGATAATTTTTGGAGGAAAATGATGAAAAAAACACTTGCCCTTTTGACCTGCCTGATGCTGCTGCTATCGCTGTTTTCCTGTCGCACAAACGAGCAGGAGGGGGAAGCTACCGCCAACTTGGATGCTTCCGCCTTATCAGGCAATGACGCCTTGATGCAGACCTACGAATCTGCGATCAAGGGCGATACCCCCGTTTTTGATGAAGACTTGGGGGTGATAAAGCTGACGGATTACCGATTTCCAAGCGACAACGTAAGGCTTGGGGAGTGTGATATCCTCTACAAGGTGATCCTTGACGTGGACGGCGACGGCGTCAACGAATACGTGATCCAATCGCCAAACAAGGATCACATTCTGCTTCGTTGCTATCAGGGCAGGGTATACAGCTATTGCTTTGACGCCAAGAGCCTTTTTAATCTGAATACCGATGGCTCTTTCTATTGGGTCGATTCCTACGACCTTAGCAACTGCACGCGCGGATACAGTCGCATTGTGCTTGACGGGGCATCCTTACACATCCAAGAGCTATACCGGATCAAGCAAACCAGTACCTATGATGAAGGGGACGGCACTCATACGTATTTTGTGGACGGAAAGCAGATCACGCGTAAAGCGTTCCGCGATTATTACGACTCTGATTGCAGAAATCAAAAAATGGCGATCTTCTCGCCCATTGATATTTCGTGTGCCTATCCCATATCCTCGGAAAGAGCCTGCGAGCTCGCCTCTGATCATTGGGGCTGGGAAAGCGGAGCAACTGATGGGGCTGCCGGCCATGTCTATCTGCTCAATATCGTGGTATTGGAAATGCCGAGCGGAGATACTCCAAGCTATCGCATCGGCTGTCGGTGGGAACAATATCATACCCACGTGTTCGATAGTGTCTACGCTCAACCGCCGAGCTACGTTCGCGTGTACGAAGAGCTGATCGTAGACGCGCTTACGGGAGAGGTTAGGGAGCCGTAAAAGCATTGAGTTTGTCTATATTTCAACAAAAATAGCGTAGCCTTGAGATTTCTGCTTCAAGGTTGCGCTATTCTTTTGTTTTAAGAGGACGGCCGATTTTTTGTTGGCGCAGTATCTTTTTTCTCAAAAAGACGCACGAGGGAGACATTGCACGGAGGCAAATGTCAAAAAGGTGTACTTTTGTTTTGCAAAGATCAAAAAATGATATAATAATGCAACCAAAATTCATAAAAAGTTCATAAAAAAAGTGATGTATTCTGTTATACTATAAAATGGTAAAGAAATTTATAAAATAAGGAGTTTTATACGATGGCACTGACATACATCATCAACGGTAAGATCGTTCTTCCCGAGTCGGTCGTATGCGGCAAGGCACTTGCATTTGACGCTGACAGCGGCAAGATCTTCGGTGTTGTGGACAATCTTCCTGCAAATGCAAAGACGATTGATGCGGCAGGGAACTACGTTGCCCCCGGTCTGATTGACATCCATATTCACGGATATCTCAATGAGGACACCAGCGACGCAAAGCCCGAGGGCATCAAAAAGATGGCATACGGCGTAGCGCAGAACGGCGTTACCGCATTTCTTCCCACCACCATGACGGTCTCCAAGGCTGAGATCGTAGCGGCGCTGAACGCGGTTCGTTCCCTCAAGGAGGAAAGCAAGACCTGGGATGGCGCCGAGATTATTGGTGTTCACGCCGAGGGACCTTTCATCAATCCCTCCAAGAAGGGCGCGCAGGCAGAGGAGAACATCCTGGCTCCCGACGCTGATTTCATCATTGAAAATTCCGATATCATCACCTCCGTGACGCTGGCTCCCGAAATGGACAAGGATCACGCCTGCATCAAGAAGCTGGCGGCAGAGTCCAAGGTGCTGGTTTCCATGGGACACACCGACGCCACCTTTGACGAGGCCATGAGCGCGACCAAGGACGGCGTGAACCACGCAACCCACCTCTTCAACGCCATGTCGGCACTGGCACACCGCAATCCCGGCGTGGTTGGCGCGGCGCTCTCCGCAAACAACGTATCTGTTGAGGTGATTGCCGATACCTTCCATATCAATTCTGGACTCTACTCCATCGTTGCCAAGGTCAAGGGCGACAAGATGGTTCTGATCACCGACTGTACCCGTGCGGGAGGAATGCCCGACGGCGAGTACGATCTTGGCGGACAGCCCATCTTCCTCAAGGGCATTGAGTGCCGTCTTGCCGACGGTACCATTGCGGGTAGCGTTCTCAAGCTCAACAACGCGGTCAAGAACGTTCTGGACCACACCGACCTTCCCGTCAACGAGGTCTTCAAAATGGCATCTCTCAATGCCGCAAGAGCCATCCGTTGCGCCGATCGCATCGGTTCTCTGGAGGCAGGCAAGGATGCCGACATCATCATCACCGACGAAAATATCAATATCATAAGAACCATCAAGAAAGGAAGAACCATTTATGAAGCTTAAAGTAAATGCACCTCTCGATCCCGGCTTTATGCCCATGGCGGTGGTATACCGCGATTTTGAAGCTGCCGTTGCGGCAGAGGGCGGCGAAAAGATGACCATTGGCTTGGAAAGAAACGACGGACTGACCTCGGTGTTTACCATTGATGTATTCAAGGACGGCACGGGACACGACGAGGAAAACCACGCCTTTGTTGAAAGAATTGTAAAGACCCTTCTTTGGGTTCGCGGCGGTTACAAGGTCATTATTGCAGGCTCCAAGGTGATTGCCGACAGAATTAAGGCAGACTATGCCGAGGGCGGCATCCGCGCATTCGACAGCGACTTTATGTCGGGCGTTTACGAGGCTCCCTTTGAGGTGATCCACGTTCCTTTCGAACAGGCTCCCGTAGCCAAGGAGACCGCCGCTCCCGTAGGCAGACATCTGGACGGCTGCCGCATCGGCTTTGACGCAGGCGGAAGTGACCGCAAGGTCAGCGCCGTGGTTGAAGGTGAGGCTACCTACTCCGAGGAGGTGGTTTGGTTCCCCAAGCTGCAAAACGATCCTCAGTATCACTACGACGGCATCATGGACGCCATGAAGACCGCCGCTTCCAAGATGCCCCGCGTTGACGCCATTGGCGTATCCACCGCAGGCGTTGTCATTGGAAACCGCATTATGACCTCCTCTCTCTTCCTCAAGGTAAAGAACGAGAATCCCGAGGCGTTTGAGAAGGTTGTAAAGAACATCTACACCGATATTGCCAAGGAGCTTGGAAACGTTCCCATTGAGGTTGCAAACGACGGTGACGTGACCGCTCTGGCAGGCGCTATGGATCTGGGTGACACCAACGTGCTTGGCGTTGCCATGGGTACCAGCGAGGCAGGTGGCTACGTTGACGGAAACGGCAACATCACCGGCTGGCTCAACGAGCTTGCATTCGTTCCCGCAGACTTTAACAAGGATGCCATGGTGGACGAGTGGTCGGGCGACTACGGCTGTGGCGTGAAGTATTTCTCTCAGGATGCCGTCATTAAGCTGGCTCCCGCCGCAGGCATCGAGCTGGACGAGAGCGCATCTCCCGCAGAGAAGCTCAAGGTGGTTCAGGGGCTGATGGCACAGGGTGACGAGCGTGCCGCAAAGATCTACGAGACCATTGGTGCATACTTTGGCTACGCCGTTGCTTACTATGCAATTTTCTACGATATCAAGCACGTTCTCCTCATGGGTCGCGTGTCCTCGGGTGAGGGCGGAAGCATCCTCCACAAGAACGCCCAGAAGGTTCTTGCAGAGGAATTCCCCGCGCTGGCAAAGAAGATCACCATTCATCTTCCCGATGAGAGCAGCCGCCGCGTTGGTCAGTCCATCGCCGCCGCAAGCCTTCCCAGCATCAATAAGTAATTGAAATCAAAAAGCACTGCGCCGAGACTCTGCAAAATTAGCGGTAAAATGAAATTAGCCACCACGTTTTTTCGTGGTGGCTTTTTGATATGCAGAAAACAAAGAAAAGCCCCGCGCGAGGCGGGGCGAGGATTATTTCAATTGTTCCAAAATCGCTTTAAATTCTTTGGTATTCCTGATAGCATCGAATTCCTTTTCGGCAAGCCATACCTCGCGAACTCTTTGACGGAACGGACGTGAGTCAGTAGTTTCAAAGTCTGTTCTTTTGCAAACTCGCTCTCCCAATAACAAGGAGTTTGTCTTTATTTCTTCGGGGCGGTTATCAAATGCAATCGCAGATTCTACGGAAAGTTCAAGTTGCTTGATTGCCTCGTCGAAGCGATTCAATTGAACCAAGCACTTCGCATAAAAGCAATAATATCTGGCATTGCTCCAAGTTTGATTATGCAAAGAGTCATCATATATCAAACTATCTAAAACGGATATTTTTTCAAACACTTTAAGGGCCTCTTCGGCAGGAATCAGATCCTTCAAACGCCAAAGACTTTCATCCAAAGCATAATAAGAATCAAGTATAAATTTCCTCGTATGAGGTAATTTCTCTTCATCTGTCAAGCTCCACCAAATGTCCCATTCTTTACCGTCGGATATTGAAGGTAATGTTTCATAAATTGAAAGCGCAATATCCTTTCTTCCCATTTCGCTATGATGAAAAGCAAGACGATTGGTTGCTTCTAACTTGATTTTCGCATCTGAACAATATTTAACAATACGCTCACCAAGAGCCACAATTTCGGCATCGTATTTCTGCCGGTTTTCTTTCCAATCAACTATATCAGCATCATCACTCGTAGCAACAAATAGCGCATACATAAGCTTGTTCAAAAGAGTATAATTGTTCGGAAATTCCGCAACTCCCGCACGAGCAATGCGAATACATTCATCGATATTGCCAATGCTGATCGCCGCCTGAAAATCCTTTAAATATTGATCCACAGCTTTCGTTTCTGCGGCTTGGTCAATACCCATGAGCTTATCGGTGGATATATCAAAAAATGCTGCAATTGTCGGAATCAGCTCGATATCGGGATAGCAAGAATTATTCTCCCAACGCGAAACGGATTGGCAAGATAATCCGAGAACTTTCGCAAATTCTTCTTGCGTGATTTCTCTTTCTTTTCTCAATTTCTTTATTGTTTCACCAATATTCAGTTTCATAATGAATACCTCTTATTAAAAAATTGAAAGTAGCGCCTCTTTCTGACTATATTGTAACATAAAGTACAAACAAATTCAATATCACGTTTAGAGAGTTTTTTTCACTATTCAGTTGAATTTCCAAAAGGTAGGTTGCGGTTTACTCAAGCTGTTTTCCACATTTTCCCGACGCTCGCGTCTGGGGCAAGAATAGCGCGTGGCAGTCCACGCACGATCGGGCAGAAGCCCGAACCCACTATACGCAAAGGAATGGTGCATATAAGGCTCCCTTGTGCAAAGGGAGCTGTCACCGTAGGTGACTGAGGGATTGTTTTGGTTCTGTAAATTTACAATCCCTCCGTCTTGCTCCGCAAGCCACCTCCCTTTACACAAGGGAGGCTTGGGTAAGCTATTGCCGGCAGAAAAAACACCACCAAAGAAAAATCCTTGGTGGTGTTCGTGTTTTTCTCCGCTAAGAATGCAGAGCTGAGGCGCAGTGCTTTTTGATGCGGAATTCGTGATTTCCAAAGCCGAGCGGGGAAGCTTACAGCTTTGCCAAAATTTCTTCGGCGTTGGTGTCGGGCTTGACCTTGGGCATGATCTCTTCGATCATTCCGTTCTCGTCGATGAGGAAGGTGGTGCGAACCACACCCATGCTCACCTTGCCGCACATCTTCTTTTCCTGCCATACGCCGTATGCCTCAATAGCCTTTCGCTCGGGATCGGAAAGCAGAACGAAGGGAAGCGAAAATTTATCGGCAAATTTCTGGTGGGAGGCTACGCTATCCTTGCTGATGCCAATGACCTCCACGCCTCTCTTTTGAAATTCCGCGTAAGCGCCCGCAAAGGCACACGCCTGACGGGTGCATCCGGGGGTATTATCCTTGGGGTAGAAATACAGAACCACCTTCTTGCCGAGGAAATCCGACAGAGAGATCTGCTTTCCGTCTTTATCGGCAAGGGTAAAATCAGGGGCTTTCATTCCGGTTTCAAGCATTTTCAAATATTCCTTTCCTGTTTCAAATTTTATCCTTGAAGGTCACAAGCTCCTCTTGTGCCTTTCTTTTTTTGGGGCGCAGGGGATCGCCCTGTGCGGCATACCCAAGGGTGATGACCAGACGAACGGGTCGCTCCAATGCGCAGATGGAGCGGATCTTTTCATCATCGAACCAGCCGAGAATGCAGGTTCCAAGCCCCTGTGTGGCTGCCTCTGCCGTCAGATAGGCGGCGGCAATGCCAATGTCCATGGAGCGGTAATCGTTGCCCTTGACCTTTGCCCCCAGCGCGGCGGTCTTGACGTAGGGCTCCTCCGAAAGCACAATGAGGACGGGGGCGTCGGCGGCAAATTTGTTCATGCCCATGCCCATGACGCACCCTGAGACCGCCTGTGCCGCTTCTCCCTTGCAGACCGTGAGATGATAGGGCTGACCGTTGCAAGCCGAGGGAGCGAGGCGTGTTGCCTCCAGAACGGCGGCAAGCTTTTCTTCCTCCACCGGCCGTGTGGGATCGTATTTGCGGCAGGATTGGCGGATCTTGGCAATTTCGGTAAAATTCATAGAAGCTCCTTTTATCAAGCCTTGCAAAGCTCGGCCGCAAGCGCGTTCAGTTGCGCCTCGCTCTCGGCGTTCAAGGCAGAGAGAATCTTAACGGAGGGATTGACGTAGGTGATATTTTTGCTCTTTTCCAGCATCTCCCCCATGATCTTGGCGGCGCGGGGCGCCCAGCTTCCGTTTTCGATAAAGGCAACGGTGCGGTTGCTGTAGCCGCGCTCGGTGAGATGCTCGATAAAGCTTCTCATAAAGGGGAAGATATCGCCGTTGTAGGTGGTGGTGGCAAGCACCAGCTTGCTGTAACGGAAGGCATCCTCCACCGCCTCAGCCATATCGCATCTGGCAAGATCGTTGACCGCTACCTTGGGGCAACCGTTTGCCTTGAGCGTTTCGGCAAGCTGAAGGACCGCTTTTTTGGTGTTTCCGTAAACCGAGGTGTAGGCAATGACAACGCCCTCATCCTCGGGACGGTAGCTCGACCAGATGTCGTAAAGATTGATGTAGTAGGAAAGATTTTCCTTCAGAACAGGGCCGTGGAGGGGGCAGATGGCTTGAATCTCCAAGCCGGCAGCCTTTTTGAGCACCGCCTGAACCTGAACGCCGTATTTTCCAACGATGCCAATGTAGTAGCGTCTTGCCTCGCAAGCCCAGTCCTCCTCTGTGTCAAGGGCGCCGAACTTTCCAAAGCCGTCGGCAGAGAAGACCACCTTTTCGGTGGTGTCATAGGTCATGATCACCTCAGGCCAATGCACCATGGGCGCGGCGATAAAGGAAAGGGTATGTGTTCCCAGTACAAGGGTGTTACCCTCGGCTACCACCAAGCGGCGGTCGGCGTAGTCGTTGCCGTAGAAGCTCTTCATCATGGCAAACGCCTTGGCGGAGGAAACCACGGTCGCCTCGGGGAAGGCGTTGGTAAAGGTAACGATGTTGGCAGAGTGGTCGGGCTCCATGTGCTGAATGATCAGATAGTCGGGGGTTCTCTCCCCAAGAACCGTGCGGATGTTGTTCAGCCATTCCTCGCCAAAGCGGGCATCCACGCTGTCCATAACCGCGATCTTTTCATCAACGATCACGTAGGAATTATAGGACATTCCGTTGGGGACCGTGTACTGCCCTTCAAAAAGGTCGATCGCATGGTCGTTTACGCCAACGTAATAAATATCTTTTGCAATCATGCTTTTTCTCCTTCATTTTACAAACGATTCTATTTTATTTTACCATACCGCGCGTGAAAAATCAATAGAAAAATTTTTCAAATGCCGCTTTTTAGAAGCATTTTCCGCGCGTACCGCAATCGGCTTCCTTTCCGCAACGGTAGCAGACCTCGTTGGGAGAGCCGCCGTCACGCATGAAATCCAACAGATTTTTCACCGTGGTTTCGGCAATGTTGGAGAGTGCCTCCTCGGTGAGAAACGCCTGATGGGAGGTGACGATCACGTTGGGCATGGAGATCAGACGCGCCAGAATATCGTCGTCCAGAATGTGTCCCGAGAAGTCCTCAAAGAAGAAATCCGATTCCTCCTCGTACACGTCGAGACACGCCGCCCCCACGCTTCTCGCCTTGATCCCCGACAGAAGTGCCTCGGCATCCACCAAAGCGCCGCGGGAGGTGTTGATGATCACCACGCCGCGCTTGCATTTGGCAAGGCTCTCGGCGTCAATGAGGTGGTAGGTGTCCTCGGTAAGAGGGCAGTGGAGGGAGATGATGTCACTGCTTTCAAACAGCTCGTCCAAGGAGACGTACCGCACCGTGTCCCCGTTGTCGAGATCTTGGGCGGGGTATTTGTCATACGCCAGTACCTTCATGCCAAAGCCGCGGCAGATGTCAATGAAGACGCGTCCGATCTTACCGGTGCCGATGACACCAACGGTTTTACCAAAAAGATCAAAGCCCGTCATTCCCGAAAGGCTGAAATTGAAATCCCTGGTACGGATATACGCCTTGTGAATGCGGCGGATGGAGGTGAGCAGCATTGCCATGGCGTGCTCCGCCACCGCGTAGGGAGAGTAGGCGGGAACGCGGAAGACGTGAACCTTTCCAAAGGCGTGCTTGACGTCCACGTTGTTGTATCCCGCGCAACGAAGCGCCACGGCGCGAACCCCCATTTCACAAAGGCGATCAATGACCTCGGCGTTGACGTTGTCGTTTACGAATACGCAAACGGCGTCAAAGCCCTCGGCAAGGGAAACCGTGTCGGGGGTCAGCTTGGTTTCAAAATATTTTATTTCCATTCCCGCCTCGGCAGAAAAAGCGTCAAAGGACGGTTTGTCATATGGTTTGGTATCAAAAAATGCAATTTTCAAGATGGGATTTTCCTTTCATGCTTTGAAATATCGGTGTATTTTCTATGATCACACAATGGAATCAGAGGTGTTTTCTGTTTGCAAAAGTGCTTGCAGAAGCCCACTGCAGCCCTCGGAAATGTCGCAAAAGGCAACGTCAAAGCGATCCGAGTACCAAGGATCGGCAACCTCGCCGCCACGGGAGGTAAAATCCATGAGGCGATGAATCTTCCCCTCGGGATCGCCGCCCAGAATGCGGTGCATATTGCGGAGATTGGCGTTGTCCATGCCGATGAGAAGATCGTACTTTTCATAGTCGCTCTTCTGCAGCTGAACCGCCCGCTTGCCTTCACAGGAAATGCCGTGACGCGCCAACTCGGCTCGCGCGGGGGGATAGACGGGATTGCCCACGCCGTTCCATATTTCCTCGGTGCTGGTGGCGCAGGAGGCGATATAAAATTCCTTTTCCAAGCCCCGTTCTGCGAGCATATTCTTGAAAATAAACTCTGCCATGGGGGAGCGGCAGATGTTGCCGTGACAGACGAATAGGATTCTTTTCATGGAGCTGCCTCCTTATTTTGTGTGATATGATTCTATATTTTACCACAAAAATGAAAAAAAGTCAATTTTTCAGTAGACATTTTTACAAAAATGTGGTAGAATAGAGGTGCTGAAAAAAGACTTATGGGAGGTTCTTATGATACCTGAGAGATGTGACACACCCTGGACGTACTATATGGAGCCCTTTCGCATTTGCGAGGGCGTTTATTTTGTTGGATCCTACACGGGATCCGCCCACCTCATTGACACGGGAGACGGCTTGATCCTGCTGGACTCCAGCTATCCTCAGTATTTGTACCAGATCATTGCCAATATTCAAAAGCTGGGCTTTGATTTCCGAAATATCAAGTACATCCTCCATTCTCACGGGCATTACGATCACGTAGGCGGTACTCGCGCACTGGTGGAGCTGACGGGCGCTAAGACGCTGATTGGCGAGCCCGACCGCGATTATGCCAACGGCAAGCTGCCGCTGACTTGGGCAAAGGAGCTGGACCGCGAGTATTACGAGATGTTCGAGCCGGATATTCTGCTTCACGATGGAGATGTTCTTTCCCTTGGAAGAATTTCCATCCGTTGCGTCGCAGCTCCCGGACATACCCCCGGCACCATGTCCTTCTTCTTTGATATCGTAGAAAAGGACGGAAAGACCTACACCGTGGGAACCCACGGCGGTGCCGGCGTCAATTCGGTCAAAAAGGACTTTTTGGATCGCTACGGACTGCCTTATTCCTTGCGCGAGGACTATGTTAAGAGCCTTGAAAGAATGCGCAACGAGAAGGTGGATATCTTCATTGGCAACCACGTTTGGAACAACGATACCGATATCAAGGGCAAGCAGATCCTGGAGCATCCCGAATTGCCCAATCCCTTTATCGACCCCACCGCATGGGGCAACTTCATTGACCGATGCATGAAAAATATTATGGCGGTCATCAACGATCCTGCGGAGCAAGAGGGATAAGGAAAAAAGCATATTTGCCAACAGAAAAAAAGAGCGCGTTTTGATGCATGGATCGAGACGCGCTCTCTGTTCGCTTAAAACTGATATTTCTCTTCAAACAACACCCGGTATTCGGGAAAAGCTATTGACACACGGGGAGATGTTTGATATAATCATATTGTATTTTTATGAATGATAAAGGATGTTCAATTTATGCTTTGGATCATTGCCGCCGTTCTCTCGGCGTTCTTTGCGGGAATTACCTCCATTCTTGCTAAATGCGGTATCAAAAAGACCGATTCCGATCTGGCAACCGCGCTTCGTACCGTTGTGGTGCTGATTTTTTCCTGGATCATGGTCTTTGTGGTAGGATCTCAGGCGACGATTGCAGAGATTCAACCCGGGTCGCTGGTGTTTTTGATCCTCTCGGGACTGGCTACCGGAGCCTCATGGATCTGCTATTTCAAAGCGCTTTCCATAGGGGATATCAACAAGGTAGTGCCCATTGACAAATCCAGCACCATTCTCACGGTTTTTCTCGCCATTATCTGCTTTGGCGAAACCTCCAATCTTGTGATCAAGCTGATCGCTACCGTCATTCTTGCCGTTGGTATTTTTTTGATGGTGGAGAAAAAGCAGGTTGCGGCGCGCGCCAACGGGCGAGGGTGGATGCTCTATGCCGTTCTGTCGGCGGTATTCGCGGCGCTGACCTCGATCCTTGCCAAAATGGGAATTGAGGGCGTGGAATCGAATTTGGGAACCGCGATCCGCACCGCCGTGGTGCTTTTGATGGCATGGGCGATCGTTTTGCTTCGCGGAAAGCAAAAGGGACTGCGGAAGCCCGACAAAAGGGAGCTTCTCTTCATTTCACTCTCGGGACTTGCCACAGGCGCATCCTGGCTGTTTTATTACTATGCCATAGGTCACGGTCTTGTCAGCGTAGTGGTACCCATTGATAAGCTCAGCATTCTTGTTACCGTAGCGTTTTCCTTTATCGTGTTCAAGGAAAAGCTTTCCCGCAAGGCAACGCTTGGGCTTTTGCTTATGGTGATCGGCACGCTTCTCATGGCGTTTTTTAAATAATGATCTGACAAAACAATACCAATAACAGGAGTTTTAAAGCAATGAAGGATTTGATTTGCGGCGTAACGCTGCTTGATATTGCCGATGTGATGGAGGAAAGCGAAAATATCATCTACCTGCCCAAGGGATGCGCGGATAAGCTGATGCGCTTTTCAAGCAAGCATTGGATCGTGCGCGCGATTTCGTTTGGCTCTTTCAGTGACCGCACCGACACGCTGGTGGAGGAGCGCGAGCTGACCTATTTCAGAGGCGGACTCCGACATCCCGCATCGGGCAACCTCTTTTTCCTGGATAATATTGAGAGCGGAGAATCAATTTTGATCTCCTCCGAGGCGCCCGATTACGTAACCACGCTTTTGCATATTACAAAGGATGAGCTTTGGATCGAGAACGAGGACAACGCCATTGTCATTGGCAGGGGAAAGACCGAGGAGATCGAGTCGATCTGCCGTGCCTATTACAAAAACGCCATGATCAACAAGCTTCCCCGCGCCATGTCCAACACGTGGGGAGACCGCAACGGCAATTCCCGCATCTGCCGCGATTTTGTGCTTGGAGAGATCGAGGCGGCAAAGGAGATCGGCGTGGATATCGTGCAGATCGACGACGGCTGGCAGACGGGCGAGACCTATGATCCCATCATTCTCAACGAGCAGGGCAGAAAGCGCTTTCGCGGTGATTTTTGGGAGTATGGAAAGAAAAAATTCCCCGGCGGTATGACCGAGATCACCGACGCCGTAAACGCCGCAGGGCTAAAGCTTGGCATTTGGTTCGCGCCCGACAGCGAGGACAATTACGCCCTGCTGGAGCGTGATATTGCGGTCCTGAAAAAGGCGTATTTTGAGTGGGGCGTTCGCTTTTTCAAGCTGGATATGTATTTTATTGAATCCAAGAAGAATCAGGAGCAGTTTTTAAAGCTTCTCAAAACGATCTACTCCTTTGGAGAGGACGTGGCGGTTCAGCTGGATGTGACCCGCGATATGAGGATCAATTACCTTTTGGGCAAGGAATACGGCAGTATCTTTATGGAAAACCGCTATACCAAGGGCGCAACCTTTTATCCCTACCGCACGCTGAGAAGCTTTTGGGAGTTTTCCAAGTATCTTCCCACCACGCGCTTCCAATTTGAGGTGGTCAATCCCGACCTTCACGGGGACAGCTACGCCGAAACCGACCCCTTTGCGCCCGCCCTCTTTGACATGGACTATCTCTTTGCTTCGGTCATGCTCTCCAATCCCTTGTTCTGGATGGAGCTGCAATTCCTCTCCGAGGAGCGCAGAGCACAGCTCGCTCCCTTGATGAGGATCTGGAAGGAGATCCGCGAGGAGATCGCAGAGGCGGACGTTTTCCCCGTAGGCGAGCGCCCCAACGGAAGAAGCCTGACGGGCTTTGCGGTAAAGGGAAGGGAACACTCCTACCTGCTCCTCTTCCGCGAGGTGACCGAAAGAGACACCTTGGAGCTTGATCTCGGGAATGACGTGGAGCTCCTGCGCACCGTCATCTCCAACGCCGAGGTGAGTGCGAGCGTCTGCAACGGTCGCGCAAGTGTAACCCTCTCCAAGCCCCGCGCCTACGCACTTCTTGAGATGGATTTTAAGGGGTAAGCTGCAGCGGAGACCGCGAGGTGGAGAAGTATATAACCTCTTGAAAAATTCCGCTATATATTTTGTGGACAGGTTTTATCTATATTCTAAAGAAATAGCGTAGCCGTGAAAATTGCATTTTCATGACTACGCTGTTTTTTCGCTATTTCACATTCTCATCTCCCGTATCCTCCCGTCAGGGGGTCCTCAAAAATACCGATCTCGGGGGTCAGAAAGGTGAAGATCACGAACAAAAGCGCAACGGCGCACAAAATGCCGATGGCGATTTTGGGATTACGGCAACGTGTCTTTTCTTTTTGAAAGTGCTTGGTCTCATAAAGATAGGTGATCGCCGCCGCGATGAAGAAAATGGCAATGTTGATCCAATCGGGAGATCTTCCAATGACGCCGTTGTAGGTGTAGAAGATGACGGGGATCAGAATTTGCCCCAAAAGGATTCCGCGGAGCTTGACACACCAAAAATCTTTCCTGTCACGGAAGAAACGGCTTTGCACAATGGCAAACAGGAGCATGGGAAAGAAGAGGAGCTTCATGTGCTCCCAGGTTGATTCGTTCACCCCCGAAAACGGGGCGATCCATACCGCCTCGCCCAGCCATTCGTATAAAAATGCAACAACGTGCCGCCCAGCGAGGTCACGGCAAAGCCCATGAGCTGCCAAAGTCCCATCGAACGCTTCATAACATCCCCCATAGCAATCATTTGTAGCTTAGTATATGCCACAAAAAGAGAAACCATGCTAAAAAAGGTTGACATTGGAGGCTGATTTTGCTATAATGAGAGCAGTAAACCGACAAAAAGGAGATTTTTTCAATGACCGAGGTAGTAGCCGCTCTGATTTGGCAGGGCGAACAATTTATGATCTGTCAGCGCCCCGCCCACAAGGGGAACGCTCTTTTGTGGGAGTTTGTTGGCGGCAAGGTAGAAAAGGGAGAGACCAAGGAGCAAGCTCTGATTCGCGAGTGCCGCGAGGAGCTTGCCATCACAGTCTCGGTTGGTGACGAATTTATGGATGTGGTACACGAATATCCCGATATCACGGTACATCTCACCCTCTTTCACGCCTCTGTCAAGGAGGGCGTTCCGCAGAAATTAGAGCACAATGACATTCAATGGATCACGCCAAACGAAATTCCAAACTACAATTTCTGCCCCGCGGACAAAGTCATTTTAGAAAAGATCATTCAAGAATATGAATCCATATCTCAAAAATTTAACGGGATGATGTAATTGTCTTGGAGAAAATAATAGTTGTATTTAGAAAATGGAGTGCTTATGGGTGATTATGTTCTAAGAAAAGGTGTTGTTTTGTTCTGTAGAAATGGACAAATAGTAGTTGTGGAGAGGTATACGGATACTCATATATGGGTTAAGTATAATGGAAAACTTTATGAGAGGCCTATTACAATTATCAATGAAAAGCTTTTCTTTGAAAATCCATGTGAAAAGAAGTTGACAGTTGATGAGCATGAAAAAGAGCAGGGCAAGGATCAATACGATCAGACAGTGAAAGAAAAACATTGCTTTAATTGCAAATTTCAATGCTCTGGAGAGTGCAGTTCATGGGAGCTCTGCGATGATTATCAGCCTGCATATACAGTGTCAGAAGTGGAAAAAACATATTGGCCAAAGTATGGAGACGCTACATTGTTTAGAAGAAAAAGCCGCAAACGGTAAGAAGAATTGAATCGTATAATGAAAAATAAACACCTCAAACACCTGAACAAAATTGAATTCGTCATCACCTACGCCTGTACGGGGAGGTGCAAGCATTGCTCCGAGGGAGATCATTCGTCCTGCGGGGAGTCGATTGATCCTATCCTTGCCGCAGAGGCGGTGAAAAGGATCGCGGCGGCGTATCCGATTCAAACCGTGATGACCTTTGGTGGCGAGCCGCTTTTATATCCCGACGCGGTCTATACGATCATGGAGGCTGCGAAAGAACGGAACGTTCCCAAGCGGCAGGTCATTACCAACGGCTATTTTTCAAGGGACGTGGTGAAAATTCGCCAGGTGGCAGAGCGGCTTTCCGCCTGCGGCGTGAATGATCTGCTTCTGTCGGTGGATGCCTTCCATCAGGAAACGATTCCCCTTGACGTGGTGAAGCAGTTTGCCGCCGAGGCTTTGCGGTGCGGCATCCCCATGCGGCTTTCCCCTGCGTGGCTGGTGCGTGTCACCGATGACAATTCTTATAATCTGGAAACGAGAAAAATTCTCTCCGCTTTTACCGATATGGGCATCCCCGTGGGCGATGGAAATGTCATTTTTCCCGAAGGGAATGCGCTGAAATATCTCGCAGAGTATTTCACGGACGTGTTCCCCGAAAATCCCTACGTGGAGGACCCTCGCGACGTGCGCTGTCTTTCCTTTTCGCCGAACGGCGACGTTCTCGGCGGGAACGTGTATGAGCGGGATATTATGGAGATTCTCAATGACTATGCGCTCGGAAAGGAGACACCATGACCAACCAAGAAATTTTGAAGATTGCCATGGCGCAATCTGCTATTGACCTTTGTGCCGAGCCTGCGGATTTTGAGAAAAACGAGAACGTGATCGTCACATCGCGCGAAAGCGAGGGCGCAAGGCGGTATTTGAAGCTTCCGTTTTCCTGTCAGCTGGTGTCCTACGGAAACAACGTGGTGGCATCTGTATCGCCGGAATTCCGTGAGATCGCGGAGAATTATATCAACAAATATCCCGTGGAGCATCTGTTTGAAACGCCGCATCTGCACGTTCTGAACGATATGCTGTTGAAAAAGGGGCAAAAGATCTGCTTTATGGCGGAGTATTTTTTGCCGGATATCAACCTTCTTCAACCGCTTGACTGTTCCTATGAGCTTCGCATCTTAACGCCTCCCGACTTTGTCGATCTCTACCGCTCCGAATGGTCGAACGCCCTGTGCGAGGCGCGAAAGGAACTGGATGTCCTCGGTGTTGGCGCATACGACGGTGACAGGCTGATCGGTCTTGCGGGCTGTTCTGCCGACTGCGAGCAGATGTGGCAGATCGGCATTGACGTGCTGCCCGAATACCGCAGACAGGGCATTGCCGCGGCGCTCACAAGCCTCCTTGCCATCGAGATCTTGAAGCGTGGGAAGGTCCCCTTCTACTGCGCCGCGTGGAGCAATATCAAGTCGGTTCGCAACGCCATCCGCAGTGGATTCCGCCCCGCGTGGGTGGAAATGACGGCAAAATCCATCGAGACGGTGGATGGGATGAACGGTTTCACCAATGAAAAATAACGGAGAAATACAATGCGTGAAATTTTAATTACTATATTGGTCTGCTTTTTGGCAAGCGCCGGTGCCGGCATTGGAACCGGCTTTGCGGGTATGAGTGCCGCCGCCGTGATCGGTCCTATGCTGATTACTTTTTTGGGGATTCCTGCCTATGAGGCGGTGGGAATCGGATTGATCAGCGACGTTTTGGCAAGCGCGGTCAGTGCCTATACCTATCGAAAAAGCGGAAACTTAGATATCAAAAACAGCTTGCCTCTGATGATCAGTGTGCTTACGGTCACCGTGATCGGTAGCCTTGTGGCAAGTCTGCTTCCCGAGCAGGCAATGAGCGGGACGATGCAGATCGCAATGATCATCATCGGTTTGCGCTTTCTCTTAAAGCCTGTCAACACCACACGGGAGCAGCTGGAGGCATCAACGCCCAAAAACAGGTTGATCAAGGCGATTGTCGGCGGTGTATTCATCGGCTTTATCTGCGGCTTTGTGGGCGCGGGAGGCGGCATGATGCTGTTGCTCGTGCTGACCGCCTTCCTTGGCTATCCCATGCATATGGCGGTGGGAACCAGCGTATTCATTATGGCGTTTACGGCACTTACGGGCGGCATCAGCCACTTTGCCATTGGAGGACTTCCCAATCTGCTTTGCCTGGTGTCCTGCGTATTGTTTACCTTGATTTGGGCAAGGATCGCCTCCAAGATCGCAAACAAGTCCAACGCCAAGGTGCTGAATCGCGTGGTTGGCACGGTAATGATCGTAACCGGTGCGGTGATCTTAGCCGTTCATTATCTTTGATTTCAAACAATGATCCCCCAAGATCAAGGATCTTGGGGGATCATTGTTTTTGTTTACCTGAACCAAACGTGAATACAGAACAGAATGAAGAGGAAGCCTGCCAGAAGAAAGGCACCTGCAACCAAAAACGCTGCGGCGAAGACACCACCCATCATCGCGCGCTTTTCCTTGGGGGTAAGCTCGATCTCATTTTCGTCCTTCGGGCTCATGTTGCGATTTCCTTCCTGTGGCTCGCGGTCGGTCATACCGCCTCGGCTCCAGGGCATTCCGTCAACGTTCATGGAAGAGATCACTCTTCCATCGTCGTCATCGTAAACCTTTTTGCTACGCTTTTTCATACCGTCTCACTCTCGGCAGAAGCCTCGGGAGCTGCATCCTCAGTATCGTAGAGGTGGCAGGCAACAAAGTGACCGGGAGCGTATTCACGGAAGGCGGGAGCCTCGTTCTTACAACGCTCTGTGCACTTGGCGCAACGGGTATGGAACTTACAACCCTTGGGAGGATTTGCGGGGCTGGGAAGATCACCCTCCAGCACAATGCGGTTCATCTTGACGTCGGGATCGGGGACGGGAATAGCCGAAAGCAACGCCTGCGTGTAAGGATGCATGGGGCTTGCGAAGAGGTCTTCCTTGGATGCAAGCTCTACCATACTGCCCAGATACATAACTGCGATCTGATCCGAAATGTGCTGTACCACCGAAAGGTCGTGGGAAATGAAGATATAAGTGAGTCCGCGCTCCTTTTGCAGATCCTTGAGCAGATTGATGATCTGCGCCTGGATCGATACGTCAAGCGCCGATACGGGCTCGTCGCAAACAACCAGCTTGGGGTTCATAGCCAGGGCTCGCGCAATGCAGATTCTCTGGCGCTGACCACCCGAGAACTCATGAGGATATCTGTCCTTGTGATATTCCTGCAAGCCGCACGATTTCATAATGTCGCTGATATAGTCCTCATACTGATCCTTGGGAACGATCTTGTGCTCCTTGACTGCCTCACCGATGATATCACCAATGGGAAGTCTGGGGCTCAGGCTCGAATAGGGGTCCTGGAAGATGATCTGAATGTCGGGGCGGAGCTTGTTCAGCGCCGCGGTGCTCAAAAGGTTGATATTGATGCCGTTCTCTTCAAAATAAGCGACCAACGCCTTCTTATCCCAGCTGCCCTTGGCTTTTTCCTCACTGGGAAGTGCTCTGCGGAGCTGTGCGGCGGTGAGCTTTTCAAAATGAAGTCCGCGATAGAGGACCTCGCCCTCGGTAATGGGGTAGAGACGGAGCATGGTTCTTCCCATGGTGGTCTTACCGCAACCCGATTCACCAACCACACCAAAGGTGGTTCCGGGCTTGATCTCAAAGGAAACGTTGTCAACAGCCTTTACGTTTCCAATGGTCTTCTTGAAGAAGCTGGACTTGATGGGGAAGTACTTTTTCAGCCCACGCACAACTACGATGGCTTTTTCATTCGTATTATTTGAGCTCATTCAGCAGTACCTCCGTATCTACAGTCTTGGGATATTCAACAAACTCGCCATCCTTAGCATGGCAGTAGCAGGAAACGTAATGGGTATCGCTCACCTTGATCATGGGAGGATACTTGCCCTCGCATTCTGCAATGCAATGGTCGCAACGGTCCTTGAAATAGCAGTAGTTGGGCATATTTACGGGGTTGGGAACGCTGCCGCGGATGTTGTAGAGCGCATCCACCGTCTTGTTGATGGAGGGCTTACTCTTCATCAGACCGATGGTGTAGGGATGCAGAGGATGATGGAAAATATCCTCGTTGGTGCCCTTTTCCACAATTCTGCCCGCGTACATAACCACCACGTAATCTGCCATGTGCGCGATAACGCCAAGGTCATGGGTGATCAGCATAATAGAGCTGTTGATCTTATCCTTCAGCTCCTGCAAAAGATCCAGGATCTGCGCCTGAATGGTTACGTCAAGCGCGGTGGTAGGCTCGTCGGCAATGATCAGCTCGGGGTTGCATACCAGAGCCATTGCGATCATAACTCTCTGACGCATACCGCCCGAAAGCTCGTGGGGGAACATTTTGTAAACGCCCTCTGCGTTTGCGATACCAACCTGCTTGAGAATATCAATGGTCTTTGCCTTTACCTGCTCCTTGGAGAGCTCGGGGGAGTGGAGCGCGATCACCTCGTCTACCTGCGCGCCAATACGGAACACGGGGTTGAGAGAGGTCATGGGCTCCTGGAAGATCATGGAGATCTTGTTGCCGCGGATGTGCATCATTTCGGCATTGGGAACGTTTGCGATGTTATACGCCTCGCCGTTATTGTTAAAGCGGATCTCGCCGCCAACTACCTGACCTACGGGGCGGGGAAGAAGCTGCATCACCGAGAGCGAGGTAACGCTCTTACCGCAGCCCGACTCACCAACCACACCAACGGTGCTGTTCTTGGGAATATCAAAGCTGATGCCGTCTACCGCCTTTACAGTACCAATGTCGGTAAAGAAGTAGGTGCAAAGATTGTCGATCTCAAGAACGTTGTTGCTGTCACGCATCTTGGTCTTGTAGGTCTCGGGATTTACCTGGCTGGAAAGTCTGCGCTTTTCCAGCTTTTTGGTGATTTTTCTGTTAAAAGCGGAAATCTTGTGAGATTCTTTACCGCTGATGTAGGAATTTTTCTTTTTTGTGTTTTTACTCATTTTTTCGTCCCCCCTTAACGCTTCATTTTGGGGTCAAAAGCATCTCTGAGTCCGTCGCCGACGAAATTGAACGCAATAACCGCCAGGCAGATCAGACAGCCGATGGGAACCCAGATGTAGGCATACGCGGAGAGGTATTCTACCTTCTGCGTAATGTTGTTCATCATGTTACCCCAGGTTGCCAGGGGATGCTTTACACCAAGTCCCAGGAAGGACAGGGTAGATTCGGTAATAATAACGCTTCCAAGTCCCATGGTAGCCTGTACGATCAGCTGAGGCATTACGTTGGGAACCAGGTGGCTGAAGATACGGCGACGTGTGCTCAGACCCGATGCCTCTGCGGCAACCATGAACTCCTGCTCACGCAGGGAGAGGATTTGACCTCTTACCATTCTTGCAACGCCTGCCCAGCCAAGGAGGCCTAAGATCGCCATCATCCAGATCAATCGTGTGATATAATCCATACCCTGTGCATCAAACAACGCACCGGTGATGATCAGGATCGGCATGGAAGGAATACAGTAGAATACGTCAACCAAACGCATGATGAGGTTATCGACCCAGCCGCCAAAGTAGCCTGCGATACCACCCATGATAACGCCGATGAACATTTCAATAAATACAACGATGAAGCCAACGAGAAGAGAGATTCTTCCGCCGTACATCACTCTTGCCAAAACGTCCATACCGTTGGCATCGGTTCCCAGAAGATGATCTGCGCTGGGAGCCTCATAGATCAGCATCAGATAGGTGCTGTTAACAGACCATACGGTGTAGTCGTTCTGTTCTCTTTTTACCGTAAATTCGGTTTCTTCCAGAATCTTGTTGCCGTTTTCGTCACGAGCTTCCTTGCCTTCCACAATTTTGGGGCTGATAGCGGTGAATACCACCTCAGTACCAACTGCGGAGGCGTTCTCGTTCATGTTTCTGACAACCTTTTCCAGCTCGCGAACGAATCCAAGGTCAATGGAATCCTCGCCACCCTTTCGGGTTGCAACAAAGTTGGAGAAGTACATGCAATCCTCGCCGTTTTTGCGAAGCAGAGGCGCACCTTCCTCAAACGCGGTTGCATAGGTCACGCCGTCATAAGTAAACTCGGAAGCACCGGTGTAAAGTGCGATATAAGCGTTGAACTTAAATGCACTGTCCTTGCCGTACTTGAAGAAGTCCTCTTCGTCTCCGAAGGTGGGAGCAAGGACGGTGGATACAAAGTAGTAATGGGGCTCTGCGGGAGCGTCCATGTTGCAGTAAATATCATAATCCAGCTTAGCGCCGGCGGGATCCTTAACGAAGGTATAGGTCTTGCCGCCAAACTCAAAGCTGCCGCTCTTAAAGCCGGCGGTAGCTGCCGCGGTAAACTCGGCACCAAGGTCGGTCTGACCCTCAAGGAACTCTACCGAGCCCGAAAGAGCGTTTCCGGTATAATCTGCAATGCGGATGAAAAGGGTATCGGTCAGAGCATAAACCTGATCGTCGAGCTTGACCAGATCGTAATACGTGCCGTCGGTGGATTGGATCCGATAACGGGACTGCTCGTCGGGATTGGTCGAAGCATTCATCTTTTTGATGGTGCTGTTGACGTTACGCTCAACGTAGCTCAATTCCTTCTTAAAGGCATCGTCATGCGCGGGATTCCAGTAGGATACGAATTCGGAGCGGATCTGAGAATAAGCGTATTCGCCGTTCTGTTCGCGCCAGCCGTAGAAGATCTCGGTTTCCTCGTAAGGATAGAAGACGGGACCCAGGAAGCAGAAGAGGAAGAGGGCTACAAGCACGCAGATTCCAAAGATTGCCAGTTTGTTTCGGATAAAACGCTTGAAGACCAAGCGCGCAGGGCTCAGAACCTTTACACGGGCAGCGTCGTCCAAAGCCATTTTGGTTTCTTTTTCCTGCTCGCCCTGCAGTTTTTTCTTAGCACTCATTTACGCCACCTCCTCAGTTCAGTCTTACGCGGGGGTCAACCACGGCGTAGAGGATATCCGACATCAGGGTTCCCAAAAGGATCAGGATCGACGAGAATGCCAGATAGAACATGGTAAAGGGAATGTCACCGTTGACCATGGAGTGATAGGAAACGAATCCAATACCTCTGATATCAAAGAGGGTTTCGGTAATCAGCGCACCCGAGAAAAGTCCGGGCAGGGAGCCACCAACGATGGTAACGATGGGAATAAGTGTATTTCTGAATGCATGGTAGCCGATTACGCGCTTTTCGGAAAGTCCTTTTGCTCTTGCGGTTCTGATATAGTCAGCGTTCAGAACCTCAAGGGTGTTGGTACGGGTGTAGCGCATCAGACCGCCAATGCCGATGATCGTCAACGTGATAACGGGCAAAACCATATGCTTTGAGATGTCAAGGAATTGACCAAAGGCGTCCAGCTGTGCAAAATTTCGTCCTTCCATACCGCCTATATCAAACCAGTTCAGCTCTGCGGCAAACACCAGCTTCAAAAGGGAGGCTAGGAAGAAGGTAGGCATGGAGATACCCACCAATGCGACTACGGAAATGGTGTAGTCGGTAAGACTGTACTGCTTTTTAGCGGCAAGAATTCCCAAAGGAATTGCGATCGCCACCTCCAGTACAAAGGCAATACTACTCAAAATAAAGCTATACCAAATAACATCCTGAAATTTTTCGGTTACGGGAACTGTCCAGTTCCAGCTGTCGCCGAAATCGCCGGATACGGCGTTTTTCAGCCAAGTAAAGTAGCCTTCAAAAAGGCCCTTGTCCATACCGAGATTGACCTCCATCTCGGCTACCCATTGGTCGAAGCTCTTTTGCGTACCAGGTTGCATGGACAGCATACGAGCCTGCTTCTCAATATATCCCGAGGGAAGATTTACCATCAGGGTATATATGACAAACATGACGACAAACAGGATCAGCGTGCAGTAAAGCAAGCGCTTGATTGTGAATTTTAACATAAAATTTCTCCGTCCTGTACAAAAAATAACTGCTTATAGAGCCCAGTAAGAGCCTGCAACGCGCAGGCTCTTACCTTTGTTTATTGGATTAAACCTTGATTTTAAAAGGCGATATGCCAATCAAATCAGTTCATCTCGAGAAGCTCGATATCGTTCATCCAGCCCCAGAAGGTGGTGATGTCGGGGGTCAGGGTGGAAACGTTTACTCTCTCGGCGGATGCGATGATCGCATTCTGTCTCTGGTAGGTAGGAACTTCTACTGCCCAGTCAAGAATGAGCTCAAGGCATTCCTTGTAGGTGCTCTTTCTGAACGCCTGATCCTCGCTCTCACGAGCGTCCATGATCAGCTTATCCAGCTCAGAGGAGGTGATGCTGTAGTGGTTGGAGCCGGTGGAGCCCTCAAGTCCTACGATGTTGGAGCTGTGGTATACCTGGTACATATCAGGGTCAACGGTTGCGTCCCATGCAGCAGCCCAGATCTGGCACTGACCTGCATCCAGCTTATCCCAAAGAACGTTGGAGTCGGAGGGGTCGGTGATGATCAGCTCGATGCCGATGGATTCCAGAACCTTCTTGGACTCGGTGAATACTGCGAATACAGGGTGATCACCGATACCGTCTGCGGGAATGATTACCTCGTAGGTCATGGAAGCTCCGGTGGGAGCAGCGGTGAACTTGCCGGAAGCGTTGTCGTAGGTGTAGCCTGCAGCCTTGAGGAACTCAACGGTTGCCTTCTTAGCAGCCTCGTACTTCTCAGTCTCGGTCATGTTCGCGGTGTAGATGGGCTTGCCATCAACGCCGGTGGAGTAAGCGATTTCGTAACCCTCGTCAGCAGGCTTGGGAGCTGCCCAAGAGGTGTTGGAGATAGGATAGTTGATAACGGATGCTCTGTCACCGTAGTAGGACTTAACAACGGTCTCTCTGTAAACGGAGAAGAGGGTTGCAAATGCCTTTCTCAGGTTCTTGGATGCGTCGGAATCCTTGGATTCGCCAACCTTAACGGTGTTTGCGCAAATACCGATGTAACCGTAACCGAGGTTGTCAACGGTGTAGGTGTTTACTACGCTACCGGTCAGAGAACCGCCGTTTGCTTCCTTAATAGCATCAACGGTTGCGGTATCGAAGTTGGGGTCGGTAATATCAAAGGTGCCTGCCTTAACGCCTGCAAACTTGTTACCTGCGTCGGTTTCCTGGAAGTTGAGGTACTTGATCTTGGGAGCGCCCTTGTAGTAGTACTCGTTGCGCTCGTAGTGGATAACGCCGTTCTCGTAGTTGATGAAGGCGTAGGGGCCTGCGCCCAGAGGCTTGGTGGTCTTTTCTCTTACGCAAGTAAGATCGCCCTTGGGGAAGCCGAACTTGTTTGCTGCGTAGTCGTAGTCAGCCTCGCTGCCGTAGTAGTGCATGGGAGCTACGGTGAGAGCCAGCTGGTAGATAGAGGTTGCATCGTACTTGGACATTTTAACCTCAAGAGAGTAGTCGCCGGTCTTCTTGATACCTGCGATGGAGAGAACGGGAGTGCCGAGAATAACAACTGCGTAGAACTCGTCTTTTCTTGCGCCGAGCTCTGCGTTGATGAGGTCAACGATGGACTCGTTGAATGCCTCGTAGTTGATACCGCTGTCGCTGATATCGTAGCCGTAAGCTGCCTTCATAGCTGCCCAGAAGTCAGCCTCGGTGGTAACGTTGCTGTAGCCCCAGAGAGCTGCTGCGCCTGCGTAGTCGGAAACGTTGTAAGCTGCGCCGTAGGCCTTGATGATGTCATCAAGAATGCCCTTAGCAAACTTAAGGCCTGCCTTCTCGAATGCTTCGAAGAAGTATGCAGACTGCTCAGCGGTGTAAGCGGAGTTGGTGGCGTTGGGGCCATCCTTGAGCAGAACCTTGTAAAGCTCGCTTCTGTCGGCTCTGTACTCTTCCATACCAACGATGGGCTGAGCATAGAAGGTGCTGGAGCCATCGTAGGTGGGGTCGGACAGAACGTACATCGAGAAGATGACGTCGTCTGCAGTGAGGTTCTTGCCGTCGCTGAACTTAACGTCCTCGCGAAGCTTGAACGCGTAGGTGATGGTGCCATCAGCGTTCTTGGTGATGGTGCAATCTGCGATACCGGTGTAGGTGTAGTCGGTACCGTTGTAGGCTCTGGTCTCACCCTCAATACCCTTGAGAACGATGTTGCCCTCACGGTCAGAGGAGAGGAGTCCTACCTGAGTGATGCCAGCCGCATCCTGGTCGTATGCGGTGGTTGCGAAGAAGGGGCTGAACTTTTCAGAGAAAAGGTCATATCCCACAACGAGAGTGTCGCCGCCGGTGTAGCCCTTGTCCGTGCTGTCTTCTTCAGCAGGAGCTTCGGTCTTCTTACAAGCAACGACGGTTCCGAGTGCCATTACCAAAACCAGCAGTAATGCCACAAGTCTGAGATTGCGTTTCATAGCAAATCCTCCTTAAAATATTTATTTAATGCGTTTAACCGCAATTAAATCATTGTAAATGAACGGGCGCGTTTGCAGGTTGCAAGCAACCTGCAAACAGGTGGTACCACCTGTTGTTATGATATTATACCTTTTTTCCCTCTTTGGTGCATTCCTCGGTTTTGAGAACGCCGCGCAAGAGGATGATCGCTCCCGCTGCCGCGGTGGCGGCGAGAAGAAGGATCAGATATATCACGTCGGGCAAGGGAAAGCCCGAGAGGATACAGTTGACGGTTTGAGAAACGGAAGTGATTCCGAGAATACACGCCGCGGCAATTGCCGAGGAGACCGTGCGCCCCTCGGTTTTATCCCTACGCTCTCTGATCATAGGCGTTTTGCTAAAGCAGAAGCTGTGAACGCCGAGCAAAAGATGGATCAGAGGGAAGAGCGCGATCACGTGAGGCAACGCCACGTAAAGCGTGCCGGAGCCGACCGATTTGTACAGAAGCGGAATGACGGTAAGCGCCACCGAAAGGAGGGATAAGCCTCCCAAGGAGATTCTTGCCTTCCTCAGCGTCGCCTCGTCAGCCGTAAAGCGGAAATACTTGCCCTTGTAAACCGCAATGACACCGGGCTTTCCGTTGGGCTTGACGATATATTCCTTGCTGTAATCGTTAACGTATTTTTTGTAACCCATTGATACCTGCCGAAAAACGATTGACCGAGAGGCGCATCGGTTTCTTGAAGCAACGATGCTTGTCCTGCGGATGCAATTTTTGCGGGTATAGGTTGCAAAAATCGCAGAATACACCTCTGGTTCTATACATTATATCATGTTTTTTGAATTTTGTCAACCTCGGAATTGCCGATTTGCTTTGGAATTCACGGAAATTCCATCTTTTTGGTGATATCTTACTGTTTTTTCGTTGTTTTTACCATCAAAGCGACTTGCTTTTTGTCGAATATGCCCAGTCGCCGCGGAGCGATTTCATGGAACTTTCGAAAAAATGATCGAAAAATGACGAAAGAACGCATTCAAAATGCCTATGAATATATATAAATGTTAGAAATTTTTCACCCATCGAGCCGATGCTGCGCCTGAGAACGACAATTTTTGAAAACCGTATTGCATATTCTAAGCTTTTGTGGTATAATCAATACATTGAACCGATCTTTTAACAGGAGTTTTACCGTGAATCAGAGCAATCGAAAATTATCGATCCGTTGGACGTATATGATCATCGGAATTATTGCCATGCTGTTTGCAGGTGTACTGTACGCGTGGTCCATTTTGAAAGCCCCCCTTTCCACCGAGTTTGGCTGGGGCCCCTCCGAGCTGGCGCTCAACTTTACGCTGGCAATGACCTTTTTCTGCATCGGAGGGCTTTTGGGCGCACAGATCTCCAAGCGGCTGGGGCATCGCGTGGCATTGATCCTGGCGGGCGTCTTGGCGGCACTTGGATTTGTTCTGACCTCTCTTTTGAGGACCGATTCCGTGATCCTGCTGTATCTTACCTACGGTGTGCTGGCGGGCGTTGGCATTGGAATCGCTTACAACGTGGTGATCGCCACCGTGAGCGCATGGTTCCCCGATAAGAAGGGGCTTTGCTCGGGATGCCTGATGATGGGATTCGGCGCATCCGCCTTGATTTTGGGCAACGCGGCAGACGCCATGTTCAAGAGCTCCATGGGATGGCGCACTACTTACATGATTTTGGGGATCGCGATCCTTGCGGTCCTGTCCTTAGCGGGAATCCTTTTGAAGCGTCCCGGAGCCGACGTCGTGTTCTCCAAGCCACGCACTTCCGGAGTGGCGAGCACCGAGGAAAGACCGGAGCTTACGTCGGGGCAGATGCTTGCGCGCCCGTCCTTTTGGATGGCGTTTTTCTGCATCTCCTTTTTGGCGGCGGTGGGAAGCTCGGTGATCAGCTTTGCCAAGGACCTTGCTCTCTCGGTCAATGCCCCCGAAGCGTTGGCGGTTTCCCTTGTCGGCGTGCTTTCGGTGTGCAACGGTCTTGGACGCATTCTTACGGGGGCAGTGTTTGACGTCATCGGCTGTCGCAGAACCATGCTGTGCGCCAATGCGCTGACCATCGGCGCGGCGGTGGTGACCTTGATCTCGGTGTCAATGGGCTCGCTGACGCTGTGTATCATCGGCGTTTGCCTGACGGGAATGTCCTACGGCGCTTGTCCCACCATTACCTCGGCGTTTACCTCCACCTTCTTTGGAATGAAGCATTTTTCGGGCAATATGGCGCTTATGACCTTCACGGTCATGGTGGGATCCTTTGTGGCAACGGCGGCAAATAAGGTGCTGGAGGCAACCGGCGGATATACGGATGCGTTTTTCATGCTCCTTTCCCTCACCCTCGTGGCGCTTGTGCTGAATCTCTTTATCCGTAAGCCGTAAGGAAGACGTGTTTGAATATTTGAATCAAAGAAAGCCGAATGGATCCCCGTCCATTCGGCTTTTTTCGATATCCGTATGATGATTTTTTTCATCGCTTGCTCTCCGAGAGCTTGCGCAAAAATTCGCTGATCTCGTTTCCGATTCCCGTCAGCTCCTCCAAAAATTCCTTCGCCGTCATACGGGAGATTCCCGAATGCACTGCCGAGAACTGCAGGAGTCTGTCGTTGGTAACCATGCGGATGCTGTAATCGGGTCCAAGCTCATGCATCATCCGCTCGATATAGGCGTCGGCGGTTTGATTCTCCTTGGTGTAGACCACCCTGTAGCCGTCGTGCATAAAGTCCGAGCCCTCGCCCTCCTTTACCAAATAGGCGTCAAATACCAGAACCAGCTCGGTATGGGTATAGGAAACGTAGTTGCTCAAGAGATCCATCAGCTCCTCACGCGCCTTCTCCAGGCTGAAATCAGCGGTCTCCTTGAGTCGCTCGTCGGAGTAGATGAGATTGTATCCGTCCACGATCACCATGTTTCTCTGTGGGCGAAGCTTGGCGTTGCGCCGTGGCTTTTCCTGCGTTGCCGCGTTCACTCTTGGCTCTCGGTACTGCTTGCGCCTGATGGGACCGAACAGCCTTTGCATGATCGCCTCCAGCTCCTCGTCGCTCACCTTGTATTTCCGCGTCAGCGTGGAGGGTCTTGGAATGATCGCCTCTCCCGCCGAAGTCTCTTTGATATTGACCTCCAGATGCTTGTAGTTATCCACCTCGCTCCAATGGACGGTAAAGCCCGCCCCGTGTGCGCAAAATACCGAGTGGGGAGGGTTTTCAAGGTCGGATTCGGGGTTGTATCCCATCTGCTCCACCACGCGCTCCTGATCGTGGCAGGGCTCGTATCCGTCCGAGGTGCAAAAGAGCTTTCCTGCACCACGTGTGTAGGAAATCACCTCTTTTGGATAGTCAAAAAGGGTGGAAACGGGGCCTCTTCCGCAAATGGTGGTGCGCTCCTCATCGGAGATCTCGAGCTCAAATTCCGCAAAGCGCGCCTGCAGATCCGACATGGCTCTGCCCACGCAAGGAGTGGGCAGCTCCAGTCTGAATTTGTAGTAGGGCTCCAGCAGAATGCACCCCGCCTTCATGAGTCCGTGTCTGACCGCGCGATAGGTCGCTTCGCGGAAATCGCCCCCCTCGGTGTGCTTCAGATGGGCCTTTCCCGCCACAAGGGTGATCTTGGTGTCGGTGAGCAGAGAGCCCGTGAGAATGCCACGGTGATCCTTCTCGTAAAGATGGGTCAGAATCAACCTCTGCCAGTTCAGCTCCAGGTCGTTTTCGGGCAGACGTGTATCAAAAATCAAGCCTGCTCCCTTGGGCTGAGGCTCTATGAGAAGCTGCACCTCCGCATAGTGCCGCAGGGGCTCAAAATGCCCCACACCCAGCGTTTTTTGTGCTACCTTCTCCTTATAGAGGATCCTGCCCGCGCCAAGAGTGCAATCCATGGAGAAGCGGTCGCGGATCAGCCTTTGGATCAATTCGGTCTGCACCTCGCCCATCAGCCGTGCCTCGATTTGCGAGAGCTCCTCGTTCCACATCAGATGCAGGGAGGGCTCTTCCTCCTCCAGCTCCTTCAGCTTGGGAAAGAGAAGCCGCGCGTCGCATCCCTCGGGAAGACCGATTGCATAGGAAAGCACGGGCTCCAAAAGGGGCTTTTGCGTGTTCTGCTCCATTCCCAGTCCTTGACCGACGTAGGTGGCGGAAAGCCCGATGACGGCACAGATCTCGCCGGCTTCCGCTCTGTCGGTCTGCTCAAATTTGTCTCCCGAATAGAGCCGTATCTGGCTCACCTTTTCGCGCACGGGGGTGCCGCTTTCCGAGAGATAGAGGATCTCATCGCGGGCGCGGAGACTGCCGCCGGTGATCTTCATATAGGTCAGACGCGTGCTTCCAATGCGCGCGATCTTGTAGATCCTTGCGCCAAAGCTGTCTCCGTCATAGATCGGGGGAAGGGTGTATTCGTCGAGGACGTCAAGCAAATAATCGATTCCCTGCATCCGCAAGGCAGAGCCGAACAGGCAGGGGAAGAGCTTGCGACTGCCAATGAGCTCGGCAATATCGGCGTTGTCGATGCCCTCTCCCGACAGAACGCTTTCCATCAGATCCTCATGAACGTAGGCAAGTCTTTCCTCCAGTGCCTCCCGCTCCTCTGCCTCCAAAAAGCCGACGCACAGAGGGGAGAGAATGCTGGAAAGCTCCTTTTCCAGCTCTTCCTTCGTTTTGATTGCGAGATCGCACTTGTTGACGAACAGAAAGGTCGGAACGCCGTAATGCGCAAGAAGCTGCCAGAGGGTGCGTGTGTGACTCTGCACGCCGTCCGAGGCGCTGATCACAAGGATCGCGTAGTCGAGAAGAGAGAGGGTGCGCTCGGTTTCGGCGGAAAAATCCACGTGTCCGGGGGTATCAAGGAGGATAAAATCGCAATGCTCGCTTGAAAACCTTGCCTGCTTGGAAAAAATGGTGATTCCGCGCTCGCGCTCAATGGCGTTGGTATCAAGATAGGTGTTTTTGTGATCCACCCGCCCCAGCGTTCGGATTCTTCCCGAAACGTAGAGCAAAGCCTCGCTCAGAGTGGTCTTTCCCGCGTCCACGTGGGCAAGAATGCCAATGGTGATCTTCTTTTTCAAGGTGCGTCCTCCTTTCCGCTTGTATTTTTCTCATTATATCACACTTTCGGCAGCTTTTCAAGATGACCGCTTACAATCTGCCAAAGAAAATCCTTTTTTGCCATCGTCTCCATCTTTTTTTGTAAAAAAAATACGACAGATCGACGCTTCGGTATTGCATATCCCGTAAAAATGTGCTATACTATGACTGAAAAATCGCAGATTGGAGAAGATTATGAAAAAACTGTTGCTTATATTTCTGGCGTTATGGATCTGCGCAATGCCCTTGGTTTCCTGCCAAGGCGACCAACAAGCACCCGCCGAGGAATCGGCAGAGAGCGATGCCGTGGAGGATATCGGCGTGCTTGAGCCCTTTGAGGAAAGAACCGTGACCAAGGAAGCGCTCGGTTACAGCGCGGCGGTGGTTTCGAACGCTTCCGAGCCCTTGGTTGCCGACGCAAGCGTGGACGGGGAGGGCTCTGTGGTGGTTGCCTCCTACAATCCCGGAACGTCTGTGATCACCGTAAAGAACAGCTACGCGGAAAAGCTGGAGCTCCGTGTGACCGTAGGAGAGGACCGTTCGATTGAAAAGATCGAGTTTGACGCCTTCCAAATGCCCGAAAAATACGTATACGCCGACGATTACGGACTGAAAAGCAGCAATGCGGGGAACGCGAACTCCGCCGCGCTGCAGGCAGCGATCGATGCCCTTGACGGCGGCGGAACGGTTTACGTTCCGCGCGGATTTTATGAGATCAAGAAGACCGTTGAGGTAAAATCCAACGTCACCATTCGCTTGGAGGGCGTGCTGGAGGAGTACAATACCGAATATTCGGCAGACGTTTCTTCCCGTGTCAACAGCGGCAAGTTTGCGGTAATCCGCGCGAGCGGAAACGATATGTTCATCAACCACAAGTACAACGATTGGGGACGCACGGGCAGCGATAACATCGCCTTTATCGGCGGCGTGTTGGATATGGGCGGCAGAAACCGTTGCTTTATCTGGAGCTGTGCCGACGGCGTTCTTTTGGAAAACGTGGTGATGAAGGATTGCCCCAACAACCATGCGATCCAGATCACCGGCTCGGATAACGTCACCATACGCGACTGTATGTTCGCGGGCTATAACGTATCCGCTTCTGGCGGTAACGTCACCTCTGCCGAGACCATTCAGATCGAATCCACCGATCCCGTTGCGATCGGAGGAGATGCGGCAACGGCGCCCTCTCGCTTTGAGGAAAACGAATATTATCATTGCGAGAACGTGGTCATCGAGAACGTGTATTTTGGGCCGTCCGACAAATACGGCTCCCATACCTTCCCCATCGGACACCACAACCATACCGACCGCTCTGCGGTAACGGGGCTTAAAATTCTGGGGTGCACCTTCCATAATCCCCGCGTGGTTGCCATTCGGTGCTTTGCTTATTCTGACGTTGAGATCGCAAGCAACAAATTCCTCTCCAACGAGGGAAATGCCTTGGGCGGCGTTGGACGCTATATGATAGAGCTGAACTTTAAGGATACGGACGTACAGACCAACGGGGCGTATCTTGCCCTTTCTCATACGCGTCAGGCGTGTCTGAACTACAATATTCACGACAACGTCTTTGAGATCGGTGAAAAATCCAAAATGGGCGGCGCCGTTCATACACTGAAGAGCAGAAAGTTCGAGTTTGATGCCAAAGCGTACGACGGAATCAAGCTCACCGATTTTTACACCTCTCCCGTTTATCGCTTTACGGGATATCAATTCGTTCAGAACCGTGTGGAAAATATGTCTGTTTGCAACAATCGGATCACTATGAAGAACAATGCCGTGAACAGCGCCATCTTTTTGAGTGGCGTCAGAGGTCTTACCGTTGAAAATAATGAGATCGAATCCACGCGCAGCCTTCTCGCCGGCAAGCTTGGGGGGGAGAGCATCTACGGAGGCATCTTCTCGGATTGCATTTCCATGGATCAGTATGAGCGAACCTTTGTGGTTTCCGCTTTTGCAAAGAATCGTACAAAGCCCGTTGTTATGACCGGAGGGGGAACGAATATTGAGGCGTTTTGCACGGCGGAAAATGCATCGGAGTATTACAAGCTCAGCTTCTCGGCAACCGAGGGCGGCAGACTCGAGCGTCATGCTTCCGCCGACGGAAGTCTTATTCTTTCGCCCACGCCCAAGGTCGGATACGCTTTTGACGGCTATTATCTGAACGGCGTGAAGCTGGAAACCGCGAGATTTGAGTTCTCGACCTCCACCGAGATCGAGGTCAGATTCGTTGCGAAGTAAAAGAGGTAGGGGAAGATGACAGATTTAAAAAAGTGTAAGAAGGTCAATCAAACGTATTTTCAGGTAGCGGGCGTTTTGCTCCTGCTGTTACTTGCCGCTTTTCTTTTATGGCTTAACAACAGCAACAGTATGCAAGCCATGCCGGCTATGGTTGGAGACGTTTATTTTGAGGGAGAATACCGAATCGCTCTTTTCCCGGATCACATCAATCTGACCTTCTGCGAGGATGGATGTCCTCCCGTTTCTTTGGATACGGAAAACCCCTTGTAAGACATATTGGAAAGGAGCAGATATGCCAAGTCTTCATTTACCTTACGTCAATATCGCACTGGATACCTTTGCATTGGTTGTGGTGTTGGTCCTTCTTACCTCCTGTCTGCACGAGGTCTCCCAAAAAAAGAGTGGAGCAAGACGCTTTTTGTTCTATCAGATCTCCGTTGCCGTTGCGTTGATCGCAGATATCATTGCGTGGATCGGGGAAGGGAATCCCTCTTTAGCGGTTATGACCTTAAGCGCCAACACCGTTATGGCGTGTGCCTGCCGCATTGCGATCATCGGCTTGATGAGTTATCTGGTGGCAAGCCTCTATGCCCACAGCCGTGCTGCGGCCGGCGTACTGGATATCTTTATCCTGCTGTGCGGACTTTCCATTGTATTCTGCATTGGCAATGCGTTTTGTTCGTATGCATTTTGCATCTCCGAGACGGGACACTACGTACATACGGAAAATTCCGCCGCGGGAGCGGTATACCTTCTGTATCCCCTCCTCGCGTTCTTTGTAACCCTGCTGATGGCACTGTTTGCAAGGAGCTCCGCCAAACCCAATCGGCTGGCGTTTCTTCTTTACATCCTGTTTCCTGTTGCGGGCTTTGTCATAGACTTTCACTTCCATGGCATTTCTTTGACCTGCTCCGGCTTTGCCATCAGTATTTTAATCATCTATACAAGCATTTATATCAAGCAACAAAAGGAGCTGGAGGCGCAGAAGAACGCGCTGATGCTCTCGCAGATCAATCCCCATTTCATATACAACACCCTTTCCACCATTGCCGCCATGTGTGATGCCTCACCCAAGCAGGCAAAATACCTGACCATTGATTTTTCCAAATATCTGCGCCAAAATATCAACTCCTTGTCGAGTGAGGCGTTGATTCCCTTTGAACAGGAAATGGAGCACGTTGCGTGTTATCTGAAAATTGAAAAGTCACGCTTCCGTGAACGTCTGAACGTGATCTACTCCATACAATGCAAGGACTTTCAGGTGCCTCCCTTGGCGGTTCAGCCGATTGTGGAGAATGCCGTTAAGCACGGCGTTACCAAAAAGGCAGAGGGAGGAACGATCAAGATCTGCACGTATGAGGAGGAGCGTTGCTACGTGATTGAGATCATTGACGACGGCGTAGGCTTTGATGCCGAGGCGGCGGAGCTTCACGTAGGGCTTCAAAACGTCAAGAACAGAATTGCGGCAGCCTGCCACGGAAATCTGACGGTAAAAAGCACCATGGGCATTGGCACGCGCGTGATCATAGAAATTCCGAGAAAGAGAGGCAAGCGGAAATGAACATTTTAGCGGTAGACGACGAATATTATGCTCTTGAATTGATGAGAAGTGCGCTGGAAGAGGTTGCGGGCGGCGCAACGGTTTATCTTTGCCGTGACGTTCGCAGCGCTCTGCAGACTGCAACCGAAACCCGAATGGACGTTGCTTTTCTCGATATTCATATGCCCGAAAAAAACGGGGTGGAGCTGGCGCGAGAGCTAAAGCTGTTGAATCCCAAGATCAACATCATATTTGCCACAGGCTTCTCGGAGCACATGAAGGAGGGAATCGACCTCCGCATGAGCGGATACATCACCAAGCCCGTAACCCCCGAGGCGGTGAAGGAGGAGCTTGAAAATCTCAGAAATCCCATTGAGTGGAGCAACGAAAAGCGCATTAAAATTCTCACCTTTGGAAATTTTGAGGTTCTGGTGGACGGAACCCCTCTCAAATTTGACAGAAAACAGTCCAAGGAGATCCTTGCCTATCTGATTGACAAGCGAGGAACCTCGGCAACCTACTCCGAGCTCGCGGCAATGCTTTGGGAGGATGAGGAATACGACCGCACAAAGCAAAAAAATCTTCAGGTCTATATTGCAAGCCTTGTAAAATCTCTGCTTGCGGTTGACGTCAAGGATCTGCTCTTGAAAAACCGTCAGGGAATCCTCTTGAATACCGGCATTGTGGATTGCGACTATTACCGCTTTCTGGAGGGCGATACCCGCGCCATCAATTCCTTTACAGGGCAGTACATGAGCGCTTATTCCTGGGCGGAATTTACGGTTGGATACCTGGAAAATCAAATACAAAAGCTTCGATAAAGCACTAAAATCCCTTCTTTCGCAAAAAAAATTGCCAAAGAAGGGATTTTTTTTGAAAAAAACCAAAATTTGTAGTCACAGTGTAGTCAACGGGTGATAAAATTGTGCTCACCTAGCCCGTACTGTCGAGCTTGGGCAAAAAGAGCGGTTAGGGAACGCTCTAAAAAAATTATTTTTCTGAAAAGGAGAAAAATCATGAAAAGAAGAAGAACACTTATCACCTCCCTGCTGCTCGTTGCAGCTCTCGTACTTGGAATCGGTTATGCAGCACTGACCGACGTGCTGGACATCAACGGTAGTGCTACCATTAACCAGTCCGCTGCTGAAGACGCATTCGACATGGACGTTTACTTCGATAAGGCAGAAGCAAACGAAGATGGAAACACGGCTTCCGTAAACACGAATGATAACGACAAGGCTTCCTTTACCGTTAACACCCTCAAGGGTAAGGGCGACAAGGCAACCTTCACCTTCACCATTAAGAACGACGGTGACGTAGACGCAGTTGTAACTCCCGTTTTTGCTGCTGCCGATGGTAACACCAACCCCACGTATTTCGCGATCTCCAGTGACTGGGCGGGTCAGGCTAAGACCATTCCTGCAGGCGGTTCCGAGACCTACACCATAACCATTGAGCTGCTCAAGACTCCCACCGAGACCATTCACGGTGCATTCCACGTTGAGATGACTGCTGTTGCAGGCTAATCAAACGAGAAGCTCGTTAAAGATTTTTAATTTTTAAAGAAAGGAGACCGCGTATGACAAAGGATAAAAAGCTATTGTACGCTACGTCTTTGATAATATTTGCGGTCTTCTTTTCCTCTTTATTCGTGGATTTGGGAAGCAGTAAGATCGTTACGGCGCTGTTACTGCTCCCCATTGCCCCCACGGTTTGCTGGTTGATCAAAAAGCGCGTGGCTCTTTCCATCAATAAGAAAGAGGTTTTGTTCCTTCTGATCACCATTGCGTCAATTTATGCGATCCTGTTGCATATGTCGGGTATCTTTTTCGGGTACTACAGAAATCCCTATTTTGTAACTCCCGGAGTATTCACAAGAATCGTGATACCGCTGGCGGTGATCATCATCGGCGGTGAGATCATCCGATATGTTTTACTGTCGCAAAAGAACAAGGCTGTAACCGTAATTGTGTTTCTTACGTGTGTTGTGCTTGAGGCGCTGATGTATTCCAACATTCCCGGAATACGCACGTTCAATCAGTTTATGGATCTTGTGGGATTGACGCTTTTCCCCGCGTTCAGCGCAAACTTTTTTTATCATTACGTGTCCAAAAACTTTGGACCGTTGCCAAACATCGTATTCCGAATCATTACCGGCCTGTACACCTATTTTGTACCTACGGCAACCGCAATGCCGGATGCGCTGTTGGCTTGTATCAAAATTATTTTTCCGATCCTTCTGCTCGCGTTCGTTTCCGCGCTTTATGCAAAGAAGCAGAATTTTGCAGTGAAAAGAGGGAAGAAGGGCGGAGCCGTTATAACGGTGATCACCGTTATGATTCTGATTGCATCAGCAATGCTGATCTCCTGCAAATTTCGCTTTGGCGCTCTGGTTGTTGCAACCGAGAGTATGACGGGTGAGATCAACAAGGGAGACATGATCATTTACGAAACGTACAAGGATCAAAACATTCAAGAAGGACAGGTAATTGTTTTTCTTGATAACAACAACCGAATTATTCACAGAGTGGTGGCTATCGAGCGAATCGGAAACGAAACCCGATACTATACAAAGGGTGATGCCAATGATGATTGGGACGTAGGCTACAGAACCGATCAGGATATTGTCGGACTTACCGATATTAAGCTGGCATACGTTGGATACCCCACTCTGTGGCTAAGAGACCTGCTCAGAGGCAGTGATTAAATTTGAAAGAAAGGAGGTTTACTGACGTGTCGGAAAAAGAAAAGAAAAGGCGTGCGCTATACCGAAAAAACCGTGAAAAATGGATCTTTGCGCAAGCCGTAATTGCAAGCGTGATCGCGGTAGCGATTCTGATATCTTCTATTGTAGCGTACCAGCTCAACAAAACGTATTATATCGGATATCGCGAGAGCGGATCCATCGATTACAACGTTTTCTTAAAGGATAACGAATTTTTCGAGGAAAGCTATCTCGGTAAGGATCTATCCTACGTTGCATCCCTGATCGATAAGATCATTGCGGATTACAGCTATGAGATTGATATGGATACCGATGACGTGAATTACAAATATTCTTACAGGATTACTTCCCGTTTGGAAATTATTGACGATACCTCAAAGGTTGCAATCTTCAATCCGGAACGAGAATTGGTCAGTGTTCAGAATAAAGCACAAAGCAGCTCCAAGCAGCTGCGCATCAACGAGATCGTGATCATCAATTACGACGAATACAATGATCTTGCAAACGAGTTTTTGGAGACGTACGGTCTTACCAACACCACCAGCAACATTGTAGTGACTCTGTACGTTGACGTGCTGAGTGACTGTAATGCATTTTCCGGTAGTAGCGTAGACACTTATACGTCCGAGCTTCGTATACCTCTAACGACCAAAACGGTCAACATCCAAATGACGTCTTCGGTTCCGGATGAGGAATCCAAGATGATCGCTTGTACACGCGGCGCAGGATTTGAAGTCTTTAAGACCACTGCAATTGTATTGGGTGTAATCGAAATTCTGTTGGTTCTCCTGATGGTGGCATTCATTTGCCTGACCAGAACCGATGACATTACCTATACCGCACGTGTTAAGAAGATTTTGTCGCAGTATAAGTCCTATATCCAGAAGATCAACAATCTGTTTGATGCCTCCGGATATCAGAAGATCCTTGTGGATACGTTTGATGAAATGCTTGAGATCAGAGATACGATTCAAGCCCCGATTCTTATGTATGAAAACCAGGATAAGACCTGTACCAAGTTCCTGATTCCTACCGATAGTAAGCTTCTTTACGTATATGAAGTGAAAATCGATGGATATGATGAGCCCGAGGAAGCGCCCAAGGAAACGCCTCCCGCTACCATTGTATCTCCCAATATTACCAACGTGATTCGTCCTGTGGTAAAGGTGGTTGTTAAAAACCCGCCCGCTCCGGCTGAACCGGCGCCCAAGATCGAAACGGTTTTGGAAGCACCTGTGGTAGAAGCGGATAAGACGGTTGAAGTAATCGCAACCGCAGAGGAAGCCAAGGCGCCCGATCCCGTTGAAGAACCGGAAGAGCCCGTACAGGAAGTGGAAGAGATCGAGGAGCCTGTTGTGGAATCGACCGAAGAGGTTGAAGTAGTTGCAACGGTAGCCGAGGTCGAAGAGCCCGAGGTCATCGAAGAGCCTGAGGTCATCGAAGAGCCTGAGGTCATCGAAGAGCCCGAGGTCATCGAAGAGCCCGAGGTCATCGAGGAGCCCGAGGTCATCGAAGAGCCCGAGGTCATCGAAGAGCCTGAGGTCATCGAAGAGCCCGAGGTCATCGAAGAGCCTGAGGTCATTGAAGAGCCCGAGGTCATTGAAGAGCCCGAGGTAATCGAAGAAACCGATCTTGAGGTAGAAGAGTTGATTGCAACCATTCCCGAGGTGGAAGAGCCTGAGGAAAATGGCGTGGATGCCATTGACGTTGTTTGGAAGGAGCGTCCCAATAAGACCTATCGTTACGATCCCGACGGCAATATCGTGGAGAGTGGTGACATCGTACTTGTTCCTACCAGAGACGTTCACAATGATCGGGAGGTCGTTCGCGAGGTTGCGGTTTCGCGCGGAAACTACAAGATCGATCCCAATACCCTTGACCATCCCCTTAAGAAGATCATTGGCGTTGTCAGACGCAAAGCGGAGCAGATCTTCGCCGCCATGATCAACCCCACCGAAGAAAATGAAGATCAAAATTAAACGATAACAAAAACAACAGAAAGGAGAGTGATATTTATGAAACCGGGATTGAAAGTCTTGCTTTGTATATCGCTCTCCTTGATGTGTTTGTTTACCTGTGTTGGCTATGCCTCTATTACCGACTTTTTAACGATCAACGGTTCGGCAAAAACAAACATTCCTTCCGGATTGTTTATTGTTGGAATCAAAACCGTTGGAAGCAGCAATCTTGACGTTAATAACGTATCCTACTTAGAGTATACCACCACGGTAAATTCCGTTATCAGCCGTAGGAGCGGCTACAGTGCCGGCAGCGTTACTTATGAAATCACCGTATTGAACAATACGGATTATGAATACGCATACCGTGGCTTGTACTACATGAATACCTACGGTCAAAACTCGTACGTCAGCACGACAAATGCCTACAATAAGCTTGGTGTTGTGGTTTCCTTCCCCGATGGAAACATTGTTGCACCAAAGGAGAAGCTTACGTTCCAAGTGACCTACACTGCAGGAAGAAACATTGGATCCAATATGAATTTGGATACCTTGCTGAACTATCAGTTTGGTATTAACGTGGATTCGATTGAAAAGGCTTATGATATCGTTCATGCCAAGTTTTTGGATATTCTGAACACGTCGAGCACTTATCAAGAGCTCGTGGAGGTTCTGGATGATAAGTTTGACGGTAGTCAGACCTGGACGTCCAACTACATTGGTAACGTCGGAAACGCGGTTGATAACGATATGATGACCGTTGAGACCCTCTTTGCCGGTCAACTGACCATGATGGTGAACGGCAAGGCGCAAAAGGCGTGGGTTATGATCAAGCACGAGGACGTTGACGGAAACGAGCTGACGGGTGATGATTATACCTTGTATTATAATCAATACGGAAACGTGACGCATAAGGGCTGTGAAATGACGCTCTATATGACGGTGGATCCTCTGGACCAGGCATACGAATGGGCTCCCGTATACGTTACGGTGTTTACCTGTGACCGGGATGCAAGCGGCAATACCATTAGCGATTGGTATCAGGTAGGCAGCACCTATTACGGTCAAGCCAACATTGTTGGTTACCACGGTGAGAACGGCGGAACCGGTTCGTTTGTAACCGATAACTGGAAAGCCTATGCTTCTACCTATCAAGTGACCCAGGATTATTCTTACAGTGTAGATGCGGATGTTTCAATCAAGGATTTGATGACGGTTGTAGATCAAGCGGCAATTGCAGAATTCCAGAATCTTCTGACAGATGCCGAGGCAATGATCGCAAACCAACAGTATGCCGGAACGGGTATTACCGTTGTGGAAGACGCCTACGCAAAGGCGGCCGCCTTCTATACCTTGGATGCAAACGGAAAGGCGATTGCAAATCAAGGCATCAGACGCGTATGGCTGGTTCCCATTATGCAAGAGCTGGACCACGTTTTGAAGGTTGCACAGGATGCAATTGACAAGATTGAAGGGAATTGATCCCGGCATATGCCAATATCAAAAGGAGTACGAGTGGATCGCTCGTACTCCTTTTATTGATCGGAAAAGCCTATTGACAATATTTCCAAAAGGTGGCATGCTATTATGCGGATATTCTCATCGATGGTATCATAACCTAAAACAAACACCGCAATTACAATACTGCTTCGTATCCTGATTGCGGTGTTTCTTTCGTTCGAGTGACAAGACTTGACCTTGCGGTCTCTACCACCCCAAGGTAGCGCGCATATTGAACTTGCGGTCTTTTTCGTACATAATTTATGACCGAAAGTGCAATTCATGCACGGTAATCCGTGCATGAATTACGGATTGTTTTAGACTCCGAAAAGTCCTCAAAGGTTTATTGTGTAGCAGTCTGCGTGGCAAATAGAGTGGGATTGCGTAGCAAAGAATAAAGAATACTCTTGCTTTTTTTAAAAGTAAGTGATATAATGTTGTAAAAGTATTTTTAAGAGGTGTGATATGAAAAACAATTCAAGCTACTTTAAAAACGACGAGTGCGAGTATTTTCCTTGTCACAAAACAAATGGGGAATTTTTCAACTGTATGTTTTGTCATTGCCCACTCTATGCTCTGGGTGACAAATGCGGTGGTAATTTCGTTTACATAGAGGGCGGAATTAAGGATTGCTCGAACTGTATAATTCCTCACTCTGAGGGGGGAGTAGAGCACGTAAGCGCAAGACTGCGTCAGGTATCAGAGCTCGCTAAGAAAAACCGCGGAGAACATTAATTGAACGCTACTGAGAGTTTTTCTATCTCATAAATAAAATATGTAACAGCCAGCAAATCAGCAGATCCTCCAGCCGATAGATTTTTTTGGATAAACATTTCGTCCATTTCTTCTATCAGGTCTTTTGTGGGGATCTTTTTATTTTCTAAAAGCTTTTTTGCATATTCTTTTGCAAATTTCAGTCCGTCGATACCTCCTCGATTATATATAGCGGTATCATCCACATTTGCTATCAGATGCAAGAGCGTTATTACTCCTGCATCATTTTTTGATTGCCGATTGTCAAGAAAAGAACGATATACGGGCAGGGAAACATTCTGTACAGATCGAAAGCCTGATGCTACTTCTCCACGTATTCCCATTGATCCAAGCTCAATATACATGCGCTCGCCTGCCGTATTACCGCTTACATTCATTAGATCGGCTTCAATCGCATTTTGGGCTATTCTTGCGGTTTCGATTAAGAGCTCATGAGTACTGGAAATAGGCGATTCAGGAGTCCATAGACGGCCTATGGCACCACACAGAAGACCGAATGAGAAAATTGCGCCTTTGTGCGTATTAATGCCCCCTGTTACACTATACATACAAGACTCAGCTTTTATTCCAGCCTTGCGCAGTGCAAGAAAAGCTTGCTTATACGATAGTTGAACTGTATTCCTACCGACCCTAATACATTCTACAAAATAGTCAAAAAGCACATTAGCGCTTCGCTCAAAGATTTCGGCGGTCATATCTGTGTGACTACCGTTATTTCGGAGATCAACAAGCCCCGGTTTAGGGGTGGTTTTTACCTCTTGTATGAGGCATTGTCTTGCAAGATCTGCAATTTTATTTGCATCATCTTCAAAGACATGTGCCGTCATAATTGAATTCATTTTATCAATAATTTCATGGAGTGAGTGAAGTCTTCCTGCGGCACATGCTCTGCCGGGAGCGTTACAAACTATACAACTCCGCTCGCGATCCCTACTGATCTTTTGAAAGGATTCGTCTATAACATCAATATCAAACAGCCTGCCGAGGGCTGTTTTTTCTTCTGTTTCAACGCAAAACCGTTTTAATTCTGAAGCGCTTTTCTTCACCGCAAAAATTGCCAGCGGTCCTGTCGGCAGGTCTTTTTCGATGCACTTGAAGATAATACTGTCGTCACCAATTGTATCACATAGGTGCTTAAGCCCTATGTTAAATGATCGCTTTATAAGTGGAGAATTCTTTTGCGGCCCTGCAATATTCATTGTAAATGATATTATCGGGCATTGGAAGCGCTTTGATATTTCCGCCTGAAGCTTCACGCGTTCCTCTCGCGCCAGAAGAATTTCTGCCAGAGAAACATCCATAATTTTGTTCTCCTAACGATTTAAAGCATTTTGTCGTATTGTGTTCTCTTGAGTATAGGTAGTTCCTTGAGGAACGTGGGATCTTTTCCTACGTATCCGACAAGAAGATATGAATTTGTCAGTCTATCATATACGAACTGATCGAGCAGACGGAAGTTTTTGACAAGACCCGTGCTTGAAACGTGAATTCTTGGGCCTGTACACGGGTGAATGTCTTCGCCTATGCAAACATGATCGGGATCATGATAGGTAATGGGAATATCCTTCCTTATCATCTCATTGACCCTTGCTTCAAGTTCACTTATTTTAAAGCTTGGCTTTTTGTCGGGGAAGGTAATAATAAAGCCGTGCTTTATATCATCATGTCCGCAACGCGCAAGATCCTCCTCGGGCATGCAATATTCACACAGATCCTCTGCCGTGTGAGCCATCAAACGGTATGCCAGAGAATCGTACACAACCTTCTTGATTTCATCCGGCTCCGGTCCAAATAGATTAGGTCTTGTAATCAGTATCTGCTCTCCAGCGCCGATCAGTAGATTTGCATTATATCCGAGCAACGGGTAAATAAGGTCAAAATGCTCTACTATAATGCGTTTTCCTTTACTGAGCGCATCATTTATCGCATCAGCTAAAACGCTCATTTGTGTAAAAGCATTTTCAAACCGTATATCAACATGGTAGGTATGATGTGAGAAAAAACGAGAGCCCGAATCTATGTCGAGAAGCGGGAGTGGGCGAACGTATACTCCGTTATCGTCATTTGTAAGCTCAAGTCCCGGAAACATTCCGCGTATCAATGCGCTCTTTCCGGCGCCCGCGTCTCCTATTATTCCAATCAACTTGTCGAACGGGGAAAGATAAATTTGTGCAAGATGCATTCCAAGTGCGTACATTCTATTATGTCCTCTTGGAGCAAAATAGCTGCTTAATATATGGGATTCCAAACGTTCCTGCATAGATTCCTCCTAATTTAAATATCCTTTTTCTTTCAGGTAGTTTATTGTTGTATCGGGTAGCCAAGACGCAAGCTCGTTTGTTTTGTTATCTTTTACGAGTTTTCTCACATGGCTTGCGCTGATTGGATCGTTTCCGATTTTTTTACGATCGATTTCTATTAGCTCTATGCCTTTTGAGGGCAAATTTTGTTTAAGTGCCTCGTTGTATGCATTTGTCATTGCAGAAAGGGGCTCGCTTCCTACGTATCTGTGTGTTATTCCAAACTTTGGAACAAAGTATTCTGTAAAGACCTCGATATCAAGGCGGCACTGGACGTCGGTCACGTTATCGCGATCCTTTAGAAAATAAGTTGGAAAGGTCGCTGATGAAATAAGGTAGGGACCTGTCGGAACAACCGATACGTTTGAGAGGTGGCTCGTTCCAAGCTTTACCATTTCCATTCTATCCTTTGCTGAAAACTCACTTTTGTCCTCAGAGAGAACGAACACGTACAGATAATCACATTCTCTTGCGGCAAGCTCAATGAGATACTGATGTCCAAGTGTAAACGGATTGCAATTCATCACTACTGAGGCGATTTTACCAGATATGTTTGCAAGCGGCAGGGGATCAATAAAGGTCTTTATTCCGTCTTTTCTGTCCTCGAGTAACACAAGGTCTCGCGTTTTAGCTATGGTGTGGAAAAAGAGTGATGTGAATATACTCTCATTTTGTGGCTTCGTGTAAAGAAAGAGGCTGCGATAGCCATCGCAAAATGCGTCGCGACGCAGCTCGCTTATGACCGTTGAGGTAAGATCCTCTCCTCGATACGACGGATCAACAGCGATAAGCTTTAATATGTTGTTGTACCTTGAGCCTGTCGCGGCAATTTTATCGCCGTCCCATAAAATCACTGTTTTCTCTATGAGCAAATCGGCTTTAAGATCTGACGCGGTAATAAAGCATTTCCACTCCTCAAGCTTTTGTCCTGTAAGCTTTGAGGTGATTTCGGTATACATAAAAATCCCTCCAAAAAAGTTTCTGGCTTTATTATACATCATTTATCGTAAAATTGGAAGTAAAATGCAAAAATTTTTTTAAACACTTGACATATTTCCATATTAGGTGTATAATTAAAAACCAGGGGAATATGTCAAAATTATTAGAAATGCCACATATATCCCAGTTTGGTTTAGTTCTACAAAGGAGCTTTTAAAAATGGAGATTTTAAAATGCGCATCAGCAGGGACGCTTGAGTCAAGCGACGCTTATGTTGAGATTGAGCCTGCTTCTGGCGAGGTATCTGTTTCTCTTGAATCTGTCGTTGAAAAGCAGTTTGGCGATAAGATCAAGGCTGCTATTAATGACGTTCTCTGTGAATATAACGTCAAATCTGCGTCCGTCAGAGTAATTGATCGCGGTGCTCTTGAATGTGTGATCCGTGCGAGAGTTGAAACAGCCATTTTACGCGCAAAGGGGAAATAAGAAATGAGAAGAAGTATGTTATTTCTGCCGGGTAATAACCCCAATATGCTTATTAATGCTGCATCGTTGATGGCTGATGCCGTAATTTTCGATCTTGAAGACGCAGTTTCTCCTGCTGAAAAGGATGCCGCAAGAATATTAGTTCGCAACACGATGAAATATACCGATCTTTCAGTGTGTGAGGTCATCGTTCGCATCAACTCGGTTGACACTCCTTACTGGAAGGACGATATCAATGTAATACTTCCTCAAAAGCCCAGCCTTATTTTGCTTCCCAAGACCGCTACCGCGCGAGACGTCCGAATCGTATCGGATTATATGAGTGAAGTTGAACTGAGAGAGGGCATGGAGATAGGCACGGTTGGAATTATGCCCCTCATTGAGACTGCACTTGGAGTTGAGAATGCTTTCTCTATTGCATCCGAGGAACGCGTTCGTGCACTCTTCCTTGGAGGCGAGGACCTTACTGCCGATCTTCAATGTAAGCGCACTAAGGAGGGCAAGGAGATCGAATATGCCCGAACAAGACTCGTAGTTGCCGCCAGGGCTGCAGGCGTCGACGTTTACGACACACCCTTTACGGACGTCAATGACGATGAGGGAATCGTAACAGACACCGCATTTGCCAAAAGCCTTGGATTTAGCGGAAAGGCATCTATCTCTCCAAGACATATTGAGGTCATTAACGAGATATTCAGTCCCACCGCTTCGGAAATTGATTACGCTTACGAGGTAATTGATGCCATTCAGCTTGCAAAGGCGCAGGGCAAGGGTGCTATATCCTTACGCGGCAAGATGATCGACGCGCCTATCGTTGCCCGTGCGGAGCGAACTATAGCTATGGCGGCGGCGCTGGGTATGGCAAGGGAGGACTAATTATGAATAAGACTGTTAAAAGTATACGCGAGGCGATAGAGTTATCGGGACTTAAAAGCGGAATGACAGTTTCCTTTCACCATCATCTGCGTAACGGTGATTACGTCTTGAATATGGTGATGGATGAGATATCCGCGCTTGGAATTCGAGATATTAACGTTAATGCAAGCTCGCTATTTGACGTTCATATGCCGCTTATTGAACATATAAAAAGCGGCACGGTTACAGAAATTGCTACCGACTACATTTCCTCAGGGCTTGGGAAACATTTTTCAAAAGGAATTATGGAAAAACCCATTGAATTCCGTACCCACGGAGGACGTCCGACTGATATAGCTCTTGGAAGAACACCCATTGACGTTGCGTTTATCGCTGCTCCTACGGCTGATACTATGGGCAACTGCTCAGGAAAATACGGCAAATCGGCTTGCGGAAGCCTTGGATATGCATTCGCTGATGCGATGTATGCAAAAAAAGTTGTTGTGATCACCGATAATCTTGTGTCTTATCCTATGCAGGACTGGTCGATCTCCGAAAATTTCGTGGATTACGTTGTATCAGTTGACAGTATTGGCGATCCAAAGGGAATCGTTTCAGGTACTACCAAGATCACCAGAGATCCTGTCGGTCTTGTTATGGCTTCTCACGCTGCAAAGGTTATTGAAGCATCGGGGCTCTTAAAGGACGGTTTTTCATTCCAGACCGGTGCCGGCGGTGCATCTCTTGCCGTTGCAAAATTCTTAAAGGACATTATGCTTCGTGAAAAGATCGAAGGAAGCTTTGGGCTTGGCGGAATTACGGGATATATGGTAGATATGCTTCAGGCTGGATGCTTCCGCAACCTGCTTGACGTACAGTGCTTCGATCTTAGTGCCGTTGAATCGCTCAGAAATGACCCAAGGCACATGGAAATATCGTCGCTGCAGTATGCTTCAGTGCTTGGACGCAGTGCGGCGGTTGACAGCCTTGATGTTGTTATTCTCGGTGCTACCGAGATCGATACAGATTTCAACGTAAACGTACACACAGATTCAAACGGATATATTATGGGCGGCTCGGGAGGTCACAGTGACACCGCGGCGGGTGCAAAGCTCTCTATGATAATTGCACCTATGTTCCGTGCAAGACTTCCGATCGTTACCGATCGCGTTAATTGTATTTCTACTCCGGGCAAGGATATAGACGTTCTGGTAACTCAGGGCGGTATTGCGGTCAATCCAAGAAGAGAAGAGCTACGCAAGAAGCTTTCCGAGGCAGGACTTCCTATTATCGATATTCACGATTTGAAGGAAAAGACCGAAAAGATTACAGGAACACCCACAAAGCTTGTCAAGGGTGACAAGGTTGTTGCAAATATTATCGGCAGAGAGGGCGACCTTCTTGACCGTATATACAATGTTACAGATTGAATTTGGAAAAGAGAAATGTCAGTTAGAGAAATTAATTCGGCGCTTATCACAGAAGCGGTTAAAAAACTTTGTATTGAGGCTAACTGTCACTTAAGCTGTGATATTAAGGACTGCATAAAGGCATCATATGAAAAAGAGGATTGGCCTCAGGCTAAAGAGATCCTCGAAAGAATAATTGAAAACTATGAGATATCTGACAGACGCAATCAGCCTGTGTGTCAGGACACGGGAGTTGCATGTGTTTTCCTGAATATCGGTCAGGACGTACATATCGTTGGTAACGTTTCCGATGCGGTAAATGAGGGTGTACGTCTTGGATACAGTGAGGGATATCTCCGTAAAAGTGTTGTCCGTGATCCGCTCAACAGGGTAAATACGGGCGATAATACCCCTGCGATGATCTATTATGATATTGTTCCGGGTGATAAGATTGAAATTACTGTTGCCCCCAAGGGGTTCGGCAGTGAGAACATGAGCAAGATCGCCATGCTTCGTCCCTCTGACGGCATTGAAGGAGTGGTTGATTTTGTCTGTAAAACGGTTGAGGAGGCAGGCCCCAATCCTTGTCCACCTATTGTAGTCGGAGTTGGTATAGGCGGAACGTTTGATAAGGCTGCGTATCTTGCTAAAAAAGCGTTACTACGTCCTGTTGACGTCTCCAACGACGACCCGTTTTACGCTGATCTTGAGTCAAGGCTTCTTGAAAAAATCAACTCGCTCGGCATCGGTCCTCAGGGCTTCGGCGGAAGAACTACTGCTCTTGCCGTAAATATTGAGAGGTTTCCGACGCACATTGCCGGACTTCCCGTGGCGGTGAATATTAACTGCCACGTCACAAGACATAAGACGGAGGTGATCTGATATGGAAATAAAGATTCAGACACCTTTGACAGTAACTGACGCAAGAGAACTAAAGGCAGGCGATAGCTGTCTTATCTCGGGAGTAATATATACCGCTCGAGATGCTGCACACAAAAGACTTTGTGAGCTTGTAGAAAAGGGCGAGGAATTACCCTTTGACATAAATGACAGCATTATTTATTTCGTCGGGCCTACTCCCGCGAAGCCGGGTGAGGCTATCGGGTCTTCCGGTCCAACAACCTCATACCGCATGGATGCATACAGTCCCACTCTTATTCGGCAAGGCTTGACCGGAATGATAGGAAAGGGAAAAAGAGGTCCTGAGGTAGTCAGCGCGATGAAAGAACACGGTGCTGTATATTTTGGCGCAATAGGCGGTTGCGGAGCTCTTCTTTCTAACTGCATAAAAAAAGCAGAGATCGTTGCATACGAGGATCTCGGCGCTGAAGCAATACGCAGACTTGAGGTAGTTGACTTTCCGGCAATAGTTGTCATTGACTCATACGGAAATAATCTTTACGAAACAGGAAGAGCCGCTTATCTTGAAAAACTTAAGAACGGTAAAATTTAAACAGTAACCATTTTTAGCAAAATATAAAGGGGTAAATTATGATCGAGAAAAAGAAAAAAGTGTTGGTCATTGGAGTAATCGGCGCTGATGTTCACGCGGTCGGCAACAAGATCCTCTATCATGCCTTTACACAAGCAGGTTTTGAGGTGGTTAACCTCGGAGTTATGGTTTCCCAAGAGGAGTACATTGCCGCAGCAATTGAATCCAACGCAGATGCCATCGTTGTTTCTTCACTCTACGGACAGGGCGAGCTTGATTGCCGCGGTCTCAGAGAAAAGTGCGACGAGGCAGGTCTTAAGGGAATACCGCTTTTGGTTGGCGGTAACATTGTTATTGGAAAGCAGAAGTTTGAGGACGTTGAAATGCGTTTCAAGGAAATGGGCTTTGATCGCGCATTCCCGCCCGGAACGTCGCCTGAGATAACCATAGAAGCGCTTCACGATCTACTTGATGACTGACGGTAACTGACAGTGAAAAATATTTTACTGATAGATTTTGGTAGCACATATACAAAGCTTACAGCTGTTGACGTTGAATCAGAGGTAATACTCGGTACTGCATCGTCATTTACGACGATCGAGACTGACATTAACAATGGATTAAAAAACGGCATGGCTATGCTGGAGCACAAGACAGGCAAGCTTGAATACGAGGCTTGTTACGCTTGTTCTTCAGCCGCGGGCGGGCTTCGGATGGTTACAAGCGGTCTTGTTCCTGAGCTTACGGGAGAGGCTGCGAAGCTTGCAAGTCTCGGCGCAGGCGCGAAAGTTGTTGGAATATATGCTTTTCAGCTCACTGAGGATGATATTGAGGACATAAAGAAGCTTAATCCCGACATTTTTCTGCTTGTTGGCGGTACGGATGGTGGCAATACCGAATGTATTCTTCATAATGCGAAAATGATCGCAGAAATGAAGCCGGATTTTCCCATCGTTATTGCAGGTAACCGTAATGCCGCAAGAGAATGTGAGAGAATACTTGCAGGATTCGAAACTCACGTCTGTCCCAACGTAATGCCTAAGTTCGGTAAGCTTGAGATCGAGCCTACGCAAAAGAAGATAAGGGAAATATTCCTCAATCGTATCATTCAGGCAAAGGGACTCAGTCGCGCCGCAGAGCTTTTATCGGATATTATGATGCCTACCCCCGCCGCAGTATTGCAGGCGATGGAGCTTCTTTCCCAAGGAACCGAAAACGAGCGCGGCATCGGTGACCTCGTTGCTGTTGACGTCGGTGGAGCTACGACAGACGTTTATTCAATTGCTGACGGAATGCCCGAGCATATGAATACAGTCTACAAGGGTCTGCCTGAGCCATACGCTAAACGTACGGTAGAAGGAGACATCGGAATGCGATACAGTATACAGGGTATCGTAGACGTAGCAGGAATCCGACGTATTGCAGAGCTTTCGGGACTTTCGGAAGATCGAGTAGAAGAGTTAGTCAGTTATTTAAAAGAAAACAAGGATAAAACTCCCCAGGGCGACGAGGAGCTTATCGCTCTTGATTTTGCACTTGCTTCAAGTGCCATTGAGGAAGCTGTAAGGAGACACGCGGGAAGTATTTATGAAACGTACACTATGATGGGTCAAACCTTTGTTCAAGAGGGAAAGAATCTTACGAAGGTTAAGGAAATCGTAGTGACAGGTGGCAGCTTGATCCACACAGAAAAAACGGAGGAGATTGCAGCTCACGCACTTTATTCACCCACACATCCCGAATCGCTTTGTCCAAAACAGGCAAGCGTTTGGGTCGATAGAACATACATACTTGCCGCTATGGGATTGCTTTCATCGTATTATCCCGACGTGGCGCTAAGAATAATGAAAAAGGAGCTTGAGTATCATGGACGTACAGAATAAGCGTTTAGATAACGATCAATTTTACAGCCAGCGCAAGGAAGTTCTTGCCCAATGGCCTACCGGAAAGGACGTTGACCTTGAGGAAGCAGTTGCATATCACAAGGCGATGCCCGAGAACAGAAGATTCTCAAAGAAGCTTTTGGACGCAAAGCGCGAAAGACGCACGCTGATCCAACCTCGCGCGGGTGTTCCTGTAATCGAGGAGCATATTAAGCTTATGCAGTACCTGGAAAAGTATGGTGAGGCTGACCTTCTTCCGTCTACAATTGACAGCTACACCCGTCAGAACAGACATGAAGAGGCAGAAAACGGTATTTCCGAGTCGATCCGTCTTGGCAGAGCAATGCTTAACGGGTTCCCCGCAGTTAACCACGGTGTAGCAAAGTGCCGTCAGGTTATTGAGAGCGTAAACGTTCCTATGCAGGTGCGTCACGGAACACCAGATGCAAGACTTCTCACCGAGATAACCCTCGCAGGTGGATTCTCAAGCTACGAGGGTGGCGGAATTTCTTACAATCTTCCTTACTGCAAGAACATTCCCATGGAGCGCACTATCCGCGACTGGCAGTACACAGACCGCCTTGTTGGTATCTACGAGGAAATGGGCGTTTCTATTAACCGTGAGCCCTTCGGACCTCTTACAGGTACCCTTGTTCCTCCGTGTATTTCTCACTCAGCGGCTGTTATTGAAGCACTCCTTGCGGCAGAGCAGGGTGTTAAAAACATTACCGTAGGGTACGGTCAGTGCGGAAATCTTGTTCAGGACGTTGCTGCAATCAGAACCCTTGAGGAGCTTACTGAGGAGTATCTTCACAAGTACGGATATGACGACGTTCAGGTAACTACCGTTCTCCATCAGTGGATGGGTGGATTCCCCGCAGACGAGGCTATGGCATTTGGAGTAATCTCCTTTGGTAGCGTTATTGCGGCTCTCTCAAAGGCAACTAAGGTTATAGTCAAGACTCCTCACGAGGCGGTTGGTATTCCTACTATGGAGGCTAACGCAGAGGGTCTTCGTTGTACAAAGCAGGTCGTTAATATGCTTTATGATCAGGAGCTTAAGGACGCCGCTCTTGATGCGGAAAAGGAAATAATCCGTCAGGAAACAAGAGCTATCGTTGATAAGTGCTTTGAGCTTGGAAACGGGGATATTGCAATTGGTGTCTGCCGCGGTGTCGAAGCAGGCGTACTTGACGTTCCTTTTGCTCCTTGCCGTGCAAATGCGGGACTTATGCTTCCTTGTCGCGATAACAACGGAGCGGTTCGTATTCTTGAACCCGGTAATCTTCCATTCTCCAAGGAGCTTCTTGACTTCCACAGAGAAAAGATCGAAGAGAGAGCAAAGACAGAAAAGCGATCAGCAAGCTTCCAGATGGTAGTTGATGACGTTTACGCAATTGGAAAGGGCAAGCTTGTTGGACGCCCCAAATATTAATTCAAGGAGTACATAGCAATGAAAATAGTTAATGTTGTTTGTTCCGCCGGGAGAACCGGCTTCTATTTCGACGACCAGAGGGCAATTAAGGCAGGTGCGCGTCACGACGGTATGTTTTATATTGGTGAGCCTATTACCGAAAAGTTTCGTGCCGTTCGTCAGGCAGGTGAATCGATCTCCGTTATGATCGTTCTTGAAGACGGTCAGGTCGCATACGGTGACTGTGCTGCAGTTCAGTACTCCGGAGCAGGCGGCAGAGATCCCCTCTTCCTTGCCGAAGAGTTTATTCCTGTAATTGAGCAATATATCAAGCCTACTCTTGTTGGTCGCGAAGCTGATGATTTCAGAGGCCTTTGCAAGATGATGGAGGCTATTCAGGTTGAAGGCAAGCGTCTTCACACAGCTATACGTTACGGCGTATCTCAGGCTATCCTTGACGCAGTTGCAAGAGCTACCGGCAGAATGATGTGCGAGGTAGTTGCTGATGAATACGGTTGCTCCGTATCAGAATCTCCTATTCCGATCTTTACACAGTCGGGTGACGATAGGTACACTAACTCCGACAAGATGATCATCAAGGGCGCTCAGGTTCTTCCTCACGCGCTTATCAATCATGTAGACACTAAGCTCGGTCGCAATGGAGAACTTCTTGCAGACTACGTTGCATGGCTCCGTGACCGTATTTTGGAAAACCGTGCTTACGCCGAATACACGCCTGTTATGCATATGGACGTATATGGAACTATCGGTGTAATTTTCGGTAACAAGAATTATACCGCCATGGCAGACTACATTGAGAAACTTGGCGAGCTTGCTAAGCCCTTTAAGATTCGTATTGAAGGTCCGATGGACTGCGACAGCACAAGAGAAGAGCAGATCGAGGCACTTGCAGGTCTTACCGCAGAGCTTGACCGTCGTGGCTGCGACGTCGAGCTTGTTGCAGACGAATGGTGTAATACACTCGAGGATATTAAGCTATTCGCTGATAACAAGGCAGGACATATGATCCAGATCAAGACTCCCGATCTTGGCGGAATCAACAATACTATTGAAGCGGTTCTTTATTGCAAGGAAAAAGGAATCGGTGCATACCAGGGTGGTACGTGTAATGAAACCGACCGCTCTGCACAGGTTTGTGTCCACTGCGCAATGGCTACAAAGCCCGATCAGATACTCGCAAAACCCGGCATGGGTGTTGACGAGGGCTATATGATAGTATATAACGAAATGAATCGCATTATGGCAATGCGTGCAGCAAAAAAGGGTGTGTAATTTTATTCCACTTCAGATGGCTCGGACAAAAGCATAAGTGAGTGCTTTGCCCCCTCAAAAAATTAATGTGCTACACACTCTAAATAAAAAATAAGCTGAAATCCATAAAAATCGGCTGAATATCAAAAAGCATTGAAAACTTTAATGTTTTCAATGCTTTTTGCATCTGGGTTGCAATACACGAACTTGTAGCCTCTACCACCCCAATGGGCCTTTGCACCAAGGGTTTTAGCCGTTATCGTTCCTTATCTCGGAATATCGTGCCGTATTTACGCTTTTTGACGCCTTTTTGGCGATTTTCGTGTTACCCCTTCAATGTACTTTGGTGCAGCATGATACCCACTATGCACCAACACTATGCACTGAATTCCTATGCATTATACAAAAGGCAGGGGCTTCGGTACTTTTATCTTAACTCTGAAGCGGTCATTTGTCAAGTGCTTTTTTGAAAAACGAGAGAGTTTTATTTTTTGATGAACTTCCTCATAACTCTGGAATAATCGCGCTTTGCGTTAAAAATTGAAAGAATATAAGATGTGTTATCTTTAGCGATATAGTGATAAAAGATCAGGTATTCCTTATGAACTAAAAAACGGTAGTCCGAGTTTTTCATAATTCTGTCATCGGGAATTGCGCCACACTCGGGGAAGGTCTCAAGTATCTTTGTTTTTTCTCTCAACTCGTTAACGAAGTTGATTGCAATTTTTTTGTCCTTGGATTGCTCGGCGATATAAGTGGCGATGTTGCGAAGATCTTCTTTAGCGGTATCGGCGAACTTAACCTTAAAACTCATAAGTCGAGGGTCTCCAATTCCGCAATGACATCGTCATACGCTTCGTCATCATCTTGAACTCTGCCGAGCTTAACATCATCCATTGCTTGTGCTAAGTGTGCATATACGGCGAGCTTTGCTTCAAGCTCTGCGATATAATTTTGCTGATCTTGGAAATCCTCATGACTGAGAAGAACAGTATCTTCCTTGCCGTTAACCGT
>SVSL01000088.1 GCA_015064315.1 Oscillospiraceae bacterium | reverse complement strand
TGTCCTTCCAAGGCATTTGAACAACCTCCTTTTAGGTTATTTTCCTGCCTTTATTATATCACAAAACTGTATACGATCATCTTGCACTACCTGTATATAATCATACTACACTGTACAGTCCTCGACGCCCCGAAAAGCAACAAATTTTGCTTTTTAAACAGCTATTGGTATGTAGCCGCACGCAAAGCAAACGCTTTTTCTTCTCGGGGCGTCGAGGACGTCGCCCCCTACAGGCAAAAAGTTCAAACTGCATCAACACACCGATACGGAACGAAAATTTCATCGTTGTGTTGATTTGATGAAGAATTTGATTGTAGGGGAGGCGTTGCGCCTCCCGTTTTTTTGCATCGACGTTTGTTTTTCTTTCGGGAGGGGAGACCCCTCCCCTACAAAAAACAATGATGTTATATCGAAATCATCGGCGTGTTATCTTTGCTCGGTTTTTTGTCCGTAGGGGCGCTTCACGAAGCGCCCGTCCGTACGGATTCGATATTGTTTTAAACGAGCAAAACTCCTTAGCCACTTCCTTTTGACACCGCAGGCGCATTGATCGTAGGGGCGACCATTGGTCGCCCGCCGTTAAACAGACAAAACTCCTTAGCCGCTTTTTCTTTGAAGCCATAGGCGCAAATGAAAACAGGCTCCGCAAGCTCCGCCGCAATCGCAAGCGATTGCCAGCTAACAAAAAGAAACGCCGAGGATGTTTCGCGCTCTGCGGAGCGCGAGGAGGCTTACGCAGCCTCCACTGCGCCACCTTTTGAAAAAGGTGGACGAAAACTTTTCACATTGTGTTCGTGCGAACATCGATGATGGACAAAAACTTTCACACCGGGTGCGGTGCGAACATCAACGCTCGATCGGCTTTTCCAAGGCTTTTTGGTTCAGCGCACCGCTGACGGTGTATGCGGCGAATACGATTCCAACTGCCAAAAGGTAAAATGGGAACCACTTTACCGCCAGACCCTCAACTCCAAACATCACAAGCAGATAGGTCGAGACCAACAGCGCGGAAAATGCGAACATCCCCGTGATCAGCGTAAAGATCTTGGATTGCTTTTGCAGCTTGCGTTGGATTTTTTTCGTTCTGTAGGCTTCATGCTTGAGGTATCGGCAGCACCTCAGATAGTGAAGATCGATCCACCCCCAACACACCGTGAAAATCAAAATGCAAATGACAGGTGGAATCGCCTTGACAATGATCGCCGAAAGAACCGTAGAAGCCGCCAGGCCTGCGGTAAGTGCAACGGAGACGATCAGCATGATCACAGACAGTACTTTTGCGGTATTTTGCTTCATTTTTCATCCCTCCAGAATCGTATTGGTGTTATCCTCGGAATATTCGATCTCCTCCGAGAGGATGCTCGCCAGCGCCGCGATCTCTTCAAGGGTTTCGGCGTTTTGGGAGCAGATCAGCGAGGCAAGCAGTCGCTCGCAGAAGAAGCAGAAGGAAAGTCGGCACCCAAAATCCTCTTCATCAAGGGCTTCGGTGCAATGGCGGTAAATAGCATACGCTAAGAATCTTTCAAGATACGCATCCTTGCCCGTTGGTCGATTCCCGGAGGAATAGCACAAAAACATCGGCTTGTGGGCTTCGTCCAGATATTCCAAGGCGTCAAGAAGCTCCAACCGTCTGCCGTCCGCCTTGTCTTCTATGGAATAGATCTCACCGATTTTTGCAAGACGTGTTGCGTAATCGAGGCTTTCGTCCTGCAAAATGGCATAAAGCTTGCCCCGCTCGGCGCGTCCGTCGAAGATGATATCATCCGCCAAGGCGTCCACGTCGCCAATGCAATCGAAGGTGGCGTAGTCGGGCGAGGAAAGAACGATCCTTGCCGCCTCGGGGCAGGAAAGCCCAATGCCAACCTCGGCAACGCCTGTAAAATTGTAGAATCTGGGATGCTCGCGACAGATATAGCAAAGAGAATCCTCTCCCAGATTCAGAATGATTTTGCAGAGCCCGCGCTCGTTCAGATGAGGGCATCTGTCGCCCTCGCAGAGCTTGAAATGCGGCGTTTCCTCCATGGAAACACTTTCGGCAATCACCGCGCCATAGCCATCCTTCATGGCTTGATAGGCTTGGAGGGTGTCCTCGTCAATATCGATCTCCCAGCCGATGCAGCAGCTGTGCTCACATTTGTCGGCAATGCAATGAAAGCGTTTGTAATATTTTGGGGCATAAAGCTTCATGGATCTTCCTCTGAATTTTTTTGGATTTGTTTACTCCATTATACCACAAACCCGTAAACATTTCAACCGTTTTCGCATCCAAATCACGCCGAAGGGGTGGATAAACAAAAGAGAACTTTTGGTAGACAAAAGTTCTCTTTTTGTTGTGATACCACTACAAAATAGATCCATACCGCAAGTTTTTTCGAAATCGATCCGTGTTTCAAGGTCAGCGGATAGACTTATCCCTTGGCGATGATGGGAGATGCACGCGACCGCTGTCTTCCGGAGACTTGACATCATGCCTGCAAACGAATCTATGTAAATTAAATTCTCATAAAACAAACATCAATCTTTTCTTTCGAAAATTCAAAGTCTATATGATCATAATCCATATATTCTTCGGAAGCATCTAACAGAAAAGATATTACGACGTCCAAATTGGTGTGGCTTAAAGTAACTTCTCGCCCATCAACAATCAATGAAAATCGGTCTTGGTTAACAAATTCGGCAACGGTGGATTTTTTGTTATCACAAAATTTTATTTTATCAATCTTTTTGTATTGTAATTTCAAGAATTGAATTGCAATATCTTTTACATCATTTTTCTGAAACCCAATCAAATATGATGCAAGGCTTTCATCACTGATTTTTTCAAAAGAAACTGTAAATTGAGCGTTCATAAAAACACCACCTTTCTTGGCTTCATTATATCACAAATCCGTAAATATTTCAACAGATTCATATCCAATCACGCCGAAGGCGTGTATATCATCCGCAACTTGTTGCGGTATATCATCAATGCGAAGCATTGTATATCATCAAGCCGCAGGTAGATGCACGCTGGCGCGTGATGAGTTGCGAAAATCTCGCGAAAAAGAGAGTTTCCAACTATGCCGGTGAACGAAGTCTATGTAAAATCAAAGAAAAGGTATGACACACATTGCAATGCCAAAACAAAGAAACATAACGCCTACACCAATAAATTCCCCTTTTGAAACGTTCCACACTAAATTATAAGGATCCATCTTTTTGTGATAACAAGAATCGGATACTAATATCATGTGATCAAATTCAAAAATGCACCCTAATATGTAGTCGATTCCCATAGCACACAACGGAATTCCTATTGAGAAGAAAATTGCATATATTGTGTATGGCTGTAAAACTTCAACGTTGAAAAATATCAACCACGAAATAATAGGCAGAATGAAAGCGACGCCAATTATACCGTATCTCCAAAAGTAAGCTAAAAACAAAAGTCTTTTAGGGTTAAATTTTTTCATTTTACACCCTCCTTTGCCGTATTGATGGAGGCGATCAGTATTCTCTTTATCTCCAAACAATCATTCAAAAGTGACTTGCCCATATCTTCGTTTATGTACTCGGACATTGTAAGCAATTTGAGCCAATATTCTGTTTCAGCAGTTTCCTTGAGTGCAATGTGCATCTTGGAAACAAAATCAGCTTTACTTTGACCGTAGTTTGCTTCGTTAATATTTGCACCAATACTTGTGCCGCTACGGACGATTTGCTTTGAAATAATGGTTTCCTTTTTCGTTTTAATAAGATATTGATGAAGCTTAATAATGCGCGAAGCAAAAGCAATCGATTTATCAATCAGTAAATTTTCTTTCATAGCTACACCTCCGTCTATAAAATCATTATAACACAAAATTATTAAAATTTCAATATAAAAAAGCTTTTCGCCCGAAAGGGAGAAAAGCTACCCCAATTATTCATTATTCATTAGCCGCTTGCGGCGACTTCATTATTCATTCTTCATTAGAAAAGTCGCGCAAGTTAATGAATAATGAATGATGAATAATGAAAAATGAATAATACAAAAAGAAAAGCCGCTTGCTTGCGCGCGCGACTTTTCTTTTTGGCAGGGGCAGGAGGATTCGAACCCGCGACCCACGGTTTTGGAGACCGGTACTCTACCAGCTGAGCTATACCCCTGTGTGTGATTTTCTCACAACAACCAGTATTATACCATATCTTTTTTCAAATTGCAATACCTTTTTGAAAAAATCTTGCCCCAAAGTCTGATTTTTTTATATTGACAAAAAACGCCAAATATGATATACTTTCTTAGGAGTCTGCAAAGACTCCCGTAGGACTACCAAAACGGTGGCGGTTGCTTCCTCATTCCCGAGGAAGTCAATTTCTTTTTTGCCTTCCTCGTAAAGGGGGAGGTGATAGAATGGACGTTGTTACATGGTCGGATCTTTTGCAGATCGCGCTTCTTGTATTTGCCATTGTATCTTGTTTTTATAACAAAAAAAGATAACCGACTGCCCTGCAAAGCTGCGGTTATCTCTTAACTGAGTTTTCAGGAAGCAACCGTCACTGGTAGCTCCTACGTTAATAGTATACTCCACTTTTCCCCGTTTGTCAATAGCTTTTCTCAATTTTTTACACACAAGGAGTTCCTTATGGCAAATCCCATCAAAACCGCAATTCACCGCCTCTCGGGGAACGGACTTCCCGAAACCGAGGAGATCGAGCTTTTTGGCGCCGATGGAGAAGAAGCCGTCTATCGCATTCTGCGACAGAATTTTGACTGTGTCCTCCGCAACGTGGTGGTTCCCCACAAGGATCTCTTCCTCGAAAAGGATTTTATGGTGATCTACAAGGGAGCTCCCTTCGTTTTGGAGGTCAAAAACTGGAAGGGCGAGATCGGTATGGAGGGGGACACCTTCTATCAGAACAAGCCAAACGGAGTCAAGAAGAATCTCAAAAGCCCCGTGGGCACCACCAATCAGTTTATCCACTGTCTCAAAAACGTATACAGCATTGAGCGCCGCGTCTATGGCATGGTGGTCTTTGCCGAGCCCGATTGCAGTCTCTCGCTTCCCCCCGAATCCCAGGGAATCGCGCTTCTTTCGGTGCATCAGATGGTTTCCTATATCCGCGCCTGCGTCAAGGAGGAGGGCGGCGACCGCGTGTCGGTCAACCCCGAGATCTTCCTGCGCTGTACCCGTTTTTACAGTCGCGATCGCGAATTTTGCAAGGGTGTGCTGGTAAACTGTGAGCTGGAGTGCCTTGGCGAGAAAGGCGAAACGGTCTATCTTGACACCACCAAGCTGGAATTTCTCTCGGTGGAGCATCAGCCCCTGCGCCTGCGGGATAAGCTCTACGTCACCTACATGGGCGGCGGCAGCGGCGTTTTCTACAACCGTGACACGGTGCTTACCGTTAAGCTTCTGGACGGAAGCTTTGAGCGGTTTTCTCTCAACCGTGTCGATCATATCGTTTTTTGAATCAAAAGGACCATGACTCTATGAAAGACCTTTCCAGCTACGTTCCCGAATCACTTCATACACAAAGAAAACGGCAAAAGCCGAGCCGTGTCTTTTTTGAGGATCTTGCCGTTGTTGAACCCGGAAGGAATTTTCGCATTCTGGCATCCCGAGGGAAAGCTCTGCCTGTCGGCGTTGATTTTTTCACCGCCTGCGGCGTTTTGGCGTCGGATGCGGCACAGGTCCGTTCCCATCCGGCTTGTGAAACCCGTTTTCTATTGCCCTGCAAAGGCGGATGTGTTCTTCTTTTGGGAGATCTTTCTGCCGAGACGGGACTGATGGTGGGAATTTTGCTCCGCCGAACCGCCAACGAGACCCTTTGTGCGCTGAAGCGGATTGGACAATTCGATTTTCTGACTCCGTCGGGACTGTTTTCCAAGGATGCGCCGGCCTGCTCGCGCTGTGATGAAACGCTTTGCCTTCAGCTGGAGGAGCTGTTTTATTATCTGGAGCGCATTCTGCGCTTTTCCCCCGAGTCCTCACTCTGGACAAAATGTCTTCTGATCTCCAATCTTGTGGGATGTCGTCTGGAGCGTGTGGCGCTCCCCCTTGAGGCACCGCCGCTTTCCGTGGGAGATTGCGCCCGTATGACGATGTTTTTGATCTGCTCCTTTCTGGAGCTTCGGCAAAAAAGCGGAAAGGTTTTGACCGAGGGCACGGAAGAATCACCCAATTATCGATGCACGGTGTCCTTTTTGGAGGAATCCGAGTCGCTTCTGACCCCCGAGGAGGAAGACTCGGGAGAGAAGCAAGCCACAAAAACGCCTCTGTTTTTGGAGGCATCCTGCTTCGATCGGCTAACGGCAACCCTTACCCGGGCGGGAATGCAATTGGAAACGCGCTTCCCCATTGTAAAGGACGCGCACGCCCTTGGAGCCACGCCCTGCGTGGTGTGGATCAAGCTTTGCTTTGGAATCTTTCCCGCGTTTTTTGCCAACGGAGTATAAAGAAAAAACAGCGTGTCAACGCTGAGAATATCCTAAATAATAACACAAACGGAAGGGAGGAATGAATTTGAAATCCGGTTGGATCAAACGACTTTGGGAAACCGCCAAGGTTTGGCTGCGGCTGATCCTCAACTGGCGCTTTTTGGTCTGCTTTGGCATTGGCTGGATGATCACAAACGGCTGGAGCTACATTCTTCTCGGCATTGGTGTGTTTTGGGAGGTCGAATGGATGATTTGGCTTGCGGGAGGATACCTTGCGGTGATCTGGTTCCCCTTCTCCCCCGAAAAAATCATTACCATTGCCATTGCCATCTTCTTTGCGCATAAGCTTTTCCCCGCGCATACGGGAGCGCTCGTGGCGCAGATCAAGATGACAGCCCGAAAGGGAAAAAAGAAACTGTTGAAGAGGATTAAAAAAATGATGAAGCAGCTGAATTTGAAATACCGTTTGGTGATTTTCGATCTGGACGGAACGCTTTTGGATACTTTAGAGGATCTTTACGTCAGCGTCAACTACGCGTTGGAGCAAACAGGCTTTCCCCTGCGCACCAAGGACGAGGTCAGATCCTTTGTGGGCAACGGCGCTCACAATCTGATCATGCTGGCACTTCCCGAAGGAACCGCCGAGGAGACGCGCAACGAGGTCTATGAGATCTTTGCCGCCCATTATGCCGCCCATTGCTTTGACCAAACGGGTCCTTATGACGGAATTTTCGAGCTTCTTACGGGTCTGCACGAGGCCAAGGTGCTTCTGGCGGTGGTCTCCAATAAAGATGACGCCGCTGTAAAATCCCTTTGTGACCGCTATTTCAACGGACTTCTCGACATTGCCGTTGGCAGACGGGACGGCGTGCGCAAAAAGCCTGCGCCCGATACGGTCAACGAGGTACTGGAATTGTTGCAGGTCGATCGTTCCGATGCCGTCTACGTGGGAGATATGGACGTGGATCTTGAGACCGCCAAGAATGCGGAGCTTCCCTGCATCAGCGTAACCTGGGGCTTCCGTGATCCCAATTTCTTACACAAGCACGGCGCAAAGATCATGGTTTGCTCCCCCGACGAGCTTTTACAGCAGTTGAAAAGATAACAAAACAGGGCTGATTCATTAAGAATCATTGAAAATCCCAACTGTTTCAAAATAGCGTAGCCATGAAATCACTTTATGGCTACGCTATTTCTATAAATGAACCCTTGCAACGGGTCGTCGAGGGCGCCTACCCCTACAGGCAAAAATTCAAACTGCATTGACACGCCGATACGGAGCGAAAACCTTATCGTTTCCGGACCGTCGAAAGGCTATCGCCGCCGGTCCCTACAGGCATAATGTTTAACCGCATCAACACGCCGATACGGAGGTGGAAAACCACCGTTGTGTTGATTTGATGAAGAATTTGATTGTAGGGGCGATTCATGAATCGCCCGTCCGTACGGATTCGATATTTTTTAAAACGGACGACCAATGGTCGCCCCTACAATCAAACAAGGAAGGCTCGCCGTACGTTCGGCGTGTTGGTGTGTTGAAATATCGGTAGGGGACGGCGCCCTCGACGTCCCGAGAACAATGTTCTTTGATCTGCCTCAATCTGTTGATGCAGTTTAAAATTTGCCCGTAGGGGCAGCTTCAAGGCTGTTCGCCAGCGCCCGTCCGTACGGATTCGATATTGTTTTAAACGGGCGACCAATGGTCGCCCCTACGGTCAACGATGGATGCACCCGTAAATTTTGCGGCTACGCTCTTTTATTCGATCCCCTCAAACCTTGTAGGGACAGGCGTCCTCGACTGTCCGAGAAGAAAAAGCGTTTGCTTTGCGTGTGGCTACATACCAATAGCCGTTTAAAAAGCAAAATTTGT
>SVSL01000087.1 GCA_015064315.1 Oscillospiraceae bacterium | reverse complement strand
TTTACGCCAAAGGCGGCTTCCTCAAAGGTAACGGTCACTGTGGCGCCGATATCGTCTCCGCGCATAGGACCGTTGCGGCGCTGACGTCCGCCGCCAAAGGCTCCGCCGAACATACCGCCCAGAATATCGCCCAGATCTCCAAAATCGCCAAAGCCACCGAATCCGCCGTAGCCCGCACCGCCTCCCATAGAGGGATCGAATGCGGCGTGACCGAACTGGTCATACTTTGCCTTTTTCTCGGCATCGGAAAGTACCTCGTAGGCTTCATTTGCCTCCTTGAATTTTTCCTCTGCCACCTTATCGCCGGGATTGGTATCGGGGTGATACTGCTTTGCCAACTTATAGTATGCTTTTTTAATGGTTCCCGCATCGGCGTTTTTATCAACGCCCAGAACCTCGTAATAATCTCTTTTTTCTGCCATGTTTTTCCTCTCAAAAGAAGGTTGTAAATACGGACTTTACTCTGTGAAAGTTTTGATCAAACTTTTTCAAAAGTTTGCGAGGTCAAGGGCGAGTAGCCCTTGTCGCGCTCCGCAGAGCGCGAAATAATCCTCGGCGTTTCTTTTTTGTTAACGTTTTTCTTTGCGCCTTTCGTGTCAAAGAAAAAAGTGGCTAACGAGTTTACACTACCAATGTTTCCTTACTTTACCGTGATTCCTTAGTCGCTTTTTCTTTTGACCATGTAGGCGCAAAAGAAAAAGCTATCAAAAAGAAAAACGCCGTTTGGGGAATTTCGCCCCTTGCGAGGGGCGACCGGCGTTTCGCCGCCGGCACACGAAAAACTTTTGAAAAAGTTTTATCAAAACTTTCACAATGGGTTTGTGCGAATTTTGATGTTTGATCAAAACTTTCACAGCGCGAAAAGCGTTTGTTTTCCACCCTTACACGCTTTTAGCCGCTCCCACCGAAGACTCGGTGAGAACGGCTTTTCTGACCCCAAAGGGTCAATTTTTATTAGTTGTTGGAATGATCCTCGTAGTTGGCATCGTAATAAGTGCCGTCGCCGCCCTGAGCGCCTGCGTTGGGATCAAAGCCCTCAGCTCCGCCTGCCTGCGCCTGCTGCGCATACAGCTTCTCGGAAATCTTATAGAAAGACTTCTCCACTGCCTCGGTGTCAGCCTTGATTGCCTCGGTATCGTTGCCCTTGAGGGTCTCGCGAAGCTTCTCAATGGCGTTCTTTACGTCCTGTGCGTCTGCGGGATCCACCTTGTCGCCCAGCTCGTTCAGAGTCTTCTCGCTCTGGAAGATGATGGAATCGGCACGGTTTCTGGTGTCAACCGCTTCCTTTGCCTTCTTGTCTTCCTCTGCGAACTTCTCGGCATCCTTTACCGCACGGTCGATGTCCTCCTGGCTCATGTTGGTGGAGGAGGTGATGGTAATGTGCTGCTCCTTGCCGGTTCCCTTGTCGGTTGCGGTTACGTTTACGATACCGTTGGCGTCGATGTCGAAGGTAACCTCGATCTGAGGAACACCACGGGGAGCGGGGGTAATGCCGTCCAGAATGAAGCGTCCGAGCGTGGTATTGTACGCAGCCATCTCGCGCTCGCCCTGCAGAACGTGGATCTCAACGGAGGTCTGACCGTCTGCGGCGGTGGAGTAGATCTGACTCTTCTTTACGGGGATGGTGGTGTTACGGTCAATGATGCGGTTGAATACGCCGCCCATGGTCTCAATACCGAGAGACAGAGGCGTAACGTCGAGCAGAAGCAGATCCTTGACCTCGCCGCCAAGAACACCGCCCTGAATTGCCGCACCGATGGCTACGCACTCATCGGGATTGATGCCCTTGAAGGGATCCTTACCGATAAACTTCTTAACAGCCTCCTGTACGGCGGGAATTCTGGTAGAACCGCCAACCAGAAGTACCTTATCGATCTGTCCTACGGAAAGACCTGCGTCAGCCAGCGCCTTCTTGGTGGGAATTATGCTTCTCTCAACCAGATCAGCGGTGATTCTGTCAAATTCCGCACGGCTGAGCGTTGCCTCAAAGTGGAGAGGTCCTTCTGCGGTAGCCGTAATGAAAGGCAGATTGATGGAAGTGGATACCATACCGGAAAGCTCGATCTTTGCCTTTTCTGCGGCATCGCGGAGTCTTTGCAGAACCATCTTATCCTTGCGAAGATCCACGCCGTTCTCTCTCTGGAACTGATCTGCCATCCAGTCGATGATTCTCTGGTCAAAATCGTCACCGCCAAGACGGGTGTCACCGTTGGTGGCAAGAACCTCGAATACGCCGTCGGAAATCTCAAGGATCGATACGTCAAAGGTACCGCCGCCAAGGTCGAATACCATGATCTTCTGGTTTGCTTCCTTATCCATACCGTAAGCAAGTGCTGCCGCGGTAGGCTCGTTGATGATACGAAGAACCTCAAGTCCTGCGATCTTACCTGCATCCTTGGTAGCCTGACGCTGTGCGTCGGAGAAGTATGCGGGAACCGTGATAACCGCCTGGGTCACGGAGGTGCCCAGATAGCTCTCGGCATCTGCCTTCAGCTTCTGCAGGATCATTGCCGAAAACTCCTGGGGAGTGTAGGACTTGTCGTCGATGGTCTTCTTGAACGCAGAGCCCATTTCTCTCTTGATGGAGATAATGGTTCTGTCGGGGTTTGTAATTGCCTGTCTCTTTGCGACCTGACCAACCATTCTCTCGCCGGTCTTGGAAAATGCCACGACCGAAGGAGTGGTTCTCGCACCCTCGGGATTGGGGATTACGATGGGCTCAGAGCCCTCAAAAACTGCCACACAAGAGTTGGTGGTACCCAAGTCAATACCAATAATTTTTCCCATGATAAAAAATTCCTCCAAAATATATTATGAAATAGATAACAGATTTGTGTTTGGCAAAGGATCAGTTTGCGACCTTTACCATAGCGTAGCGAATGACCTTATCGCCCTTGGCGTATCCCTTTTGGAACACCTCAACGATCTCGTTTTCGCCAAAGCTCTCATCCTCCACGTGCATCACCGCGTTGTGAAGATTGGGATCAAAGGTTTTGGTCTCCACCTCGGCAACGCCCATTTTGTCAAGGGCATCGGCAAAAGCCTTGGCGGTCATCTCAAGGCCCTTCTTTACAGCCTCCAGATTATCCGAGCCGCTTGCGCGCTCCAGATTATCAAGGATAGGGAGCAGATTTGCAATGCAATCGGCGTAGGCATCGGCGTAAACACCTTCCTTTTCCTTGGCACTTCTCTTGCGGAAGTTATCATACTCCGCCATCATGCGCAGATATTTGTCCTCGCACTCCTTCATTGCCGCGTCCTTTTCCTCCAGCAGCTTTTTCGCTTCGGCAAGCTCGGCTTCGGCTTTTTTCGATTTCTTTTTATCGGCTTTGGTGTCTGCGGCTTTGGAAGCCTTAGGCTCCTCGCAAGCAACCTCCTCCACCGTATTTTTAGTTTCCTCCATTGAATTCTCCTCCGTTTGCATTGTTTCCGTTGTTGGCTTCAATTAAATTGGTAATATTTCCACTCAATCCCTCCAGGGTGGCAAGCACCTTGGCGTAGTCCATGCGGCGCGGGCCCAAGATTCCGATAGCGCCCAAGGTTTTTCCGTTCTTGACAATGGGCTTGAAGACCAATGCGGAATTGTTCATAACCTTGACCTCGCTCTCGGATCCGATAAGCACGCTGATGTCCTGTCCCTCGCTTCGGGAGACCAGATTGAGGATATCCTCCTTCTTTTCCAGCGTTCCGAGAAGCTCCTGAAGATGTCCCACGTCGCTGTACTCGGGGTACTGCAAAAGATGATCGATTCCGCTCACGCGCATCTCACCCTCGTCAAGCTCCCCAAGAAGATCGTAGATCATCTTGATCGCCTGCCCTACCAGCACCGAATCATGCCCCATCTGCGCCTCCAGCTCCATAATAATGGGAAGCGTAATCTGATGGGCGGAAAGTCCCGACAGATATTGATTCAATGCGTTTGCCAGCTTTGCAGAAAGGGCTTGCGAGATCGGAACGGCAGTATGCACGTGCTTGCTCTTGACTGCCCCGGACGACGTGACCGCAATTAAAATATAGTGATCGGCTTCCAGATAAATGACCTCAAATTTGTTAATGCTCACCGCACTGACGGGAGGCTTAATGGCAATTCCCGTATAGTTGGTAAGATTGGAAGCCAGATGAGACGCCGCCAAAAGGATCTGATCCAGCTCTCCCATTTTGGCTTTGAGCAGATCGTTGATCTGGGCGATCTCGTGGGTAGTCATGGCATAACGCTCGATCAGGGAATCCACGTAGAAGCGATAGCCCAGCTCACTGGGAACACGTCCCGATGAAGCGTGGGGCTGCTCCAGATATCCCAGCTCCTCCAGCTCTGCCATTTCATTTCGGATGGTAGCAGACGAGCAGTTCAACTGCTGATTTTGGAGAATATATTTGGATCCCACGGGACCGCCGCCTTCAATATGTGCGTCAACGATCGCCTTCAAAATCTGCTTCTTACGCTCGCTGAGCCCTCGGTTTTCTCCGCTCATATCCAAAAATCTCCTTTCTCTGCCTTTTTTGATCTGTTTTTTAGCACTCAAAGCGCAAGAGTGCTAAATCACGGTATAAGTTTACCACTTTTCAAGGATTTTGTCAAGCCTTTTCTTCAATTTTATTGTGATTTTTTTGTAAACATAGCATTAGAGTGCTAAAAAAGTGGAGGTTTTATGTAATCTTGGAGAAATTTATGGGAAGTGCAAAAGTCTTTTACGCCAAACGCGGTGCAAGCATGAACAAAAGCCCGCCAACGTCGTTGGCGGGCTTTTATATAATGATTGAAGAAAATCAGATTGCGTGAACGCCCAGCTTTGCGTCGGCGTTCTCGGCATCCAGGCTGTACTTCTTTGCCTTGCGGTACTCAAAGAACTTCTTGGAAACCTCGGGGAACAGTGCATAGGACAGAACGTCCTCGTCCTGCTCCATATACTGTGCGATCTCGGAACGGAGCTGCTCCAGCTCGGGCTTGAGATCGTCTGCGGGACGGTGGGTAATGGGAGTCTCATCACCAATGATCTTCTTGGTAAACGCGGGATCAATGGCAACGGGGGTCTTACCGTACTCGCCGCGAACAATGCCCTTGAATTCCTTGGTAACCATCTTGTAGCGCTCACCCATGATCACGTTGAATACCGCCTGGGTACCAACGATCTGAGAGGAAGGCGTAACAAGGGGAGGATAACCAACGTCTGCGCGTACGCGCGGAACCTCCTCCAGCACCTCGATCAGCTGATCCGACTTCCCTGCCTGCGCCAGCTGGCTCATCAGGTTGGACAGCATACCGCCGGGTACCTGATAAAGGAGGGCGTTAACGTCAACCTTGAGTGCCTTGGGATTGAGCAGACCGTCTGCCAGATACTTCTCACGCATGGGAGAGAAATACTTGGTGATGGCATCCAAAGACTCCAGGCTGATGCCGGTATCGTACTCGGTTCCCTGCAATGCGGCAACCATTGCCTCCGTGGGAGGCTGGGAGGTACCCATTGCCATGGGAGAAATTGCGGTATCGATGACGTCTACGCCTGCCTCAACTGCCTTCATGAGGGTCATGGAAGCAAGTCCCGAGGTGTAGTGGGTGTGCAGCTGAAGCGGGATCTTAACCGATTCCTTCAGCGTCTTAACCAGCTCGTAAGCATCGTAGGGCTTGAGAAGTCCTGCCATGTCCTTGATACAGATCGAGTCAGCGCCCATCTCCTCAAGGTTCTTGGCGTACTTTGCGTAATAATCGAGGGTGTAAACGGGACCGGTGGTGTAGGAGAACGCAGCCTGTACGTGACCGCCCTCTTTCTTGGTGGCATTGATGGCGGTCCTGAGGTTACGGGGATCGTTGAGCGCATCGAAAATACGGATGATATCAATACCGTTTGCGATGGACTTCTGTACAAAGTACTCTACTACGTCATCGGAATAGTGACGGTAACCCAGAATGTTCTGTCCGCGGAAAAGCATTTGCAGCTTGGTGTTCTTCACACGCTCGCGAATCTTGCGAAGACGCTCCCAGGGATCCTCGTTGAGGAATCGCATACAAGCGTCAAAGGTAGCGCCGCCCCATGCCTCCAGGGAGTGATAACCGATCTGATCCATCTGCTCCAGAATGGGAAGCATCTCCTCGGTGGTCATACGGGTAGCGATAAGAGATTGGTGAGAGTCACGGAGGACTGTCTCTGTAATTTTTACTTTAGACATTATAAATTACTCCTATCAGATTAAAATTAACGGAAGCAGGCAAGAAGAACACCTGCGGCAACGGCAGAGCCGATAACACCTGCCACGTTGGGTCCCATTGCGTGCATCAAGAGGAAGTTGGAGGGATCAGCCTTCTGTCCTTCTCTTTGCGCTACGCGCGCCGCCATGGGAACGGCGGAAACGCCCGCAGAACCAATGAGAGGATTGATCTTGCCGCCGGTCAGCTTGTTCATGATCTTTGCGGTCAGCAAGCCGCCAATGGTAGAAATCATAAACGCGGTCAAGCCAAGCACAATGATCAAAAGCGTTTTTCCGTTGAGGAAAGCAGACGCGGTTGCAGTTGCGCCTACGCTGATTCCGAGGAAAATGGTAACCGTATTCATCAAGCCGTTTTGCGCAGTACCCGAAAGTCTTCCGGTCACGCCGCAAACGTTCAGAATGTTACCCAGCATCAGGCAACCGATCAGCACCAATGCATCGGGCACGATCAGTCCAACAACAATGGTAACGAGAATGGGGAAAATAATCTTTTCCACCGTGGAAACCTTGCGAAGCGCGGTCATCTTGATCTTGCGCTCCTTCTCGGTGGTAAGCAGCTTCATAACGGGAGGCTGGATCAAGGGGATCAGCGCCATATAAGAGTATGCTGCAATCGCAATTGCACCGAGCAGAGTGGGAGCGAGAGTCTTGGCAACGGTAATTGCCGTAGGACCGTCCGCACCGCCGATGATACCGATGGATGCCGCCTCGACAGGAGAAAATACGCCCGACATCAGCGCGCCGGCAAAAGCAACGAACACGCCAAGCTGTGCGCCTGCACCGATGAGAAGGCTCTTGGGGTTGGAAATAAGGGGCGTAAAGTCGGTCATAGCACCAATACCGATAAAGATGATGCAAGGATAAATACCGGTCTTAACACCGATGTAAAGCAGGTCGAGGAGACCGCCGTGCTGGAAGATGTAGTTAAAGTTCGTATAAGAGGATACGATCTGTCCTTCTTCCATCGTAAAGCTGTAAATCTCGCTGAACGCAATAAACTTGTCTCCTTGAATCACGCCAAGGCTTTCCACGCTCAGACCCTCAACCAGACCCTTGTGCGCCTCAACGAAGAGCTCTACCTGCTCAAGCGACATTCCTTCAAAGAAGTCCGCCGCATATCCGAGATTTAAAAGCTCGTTCAGGTGGGGGAAATCGGACAAAAACCAATATTCCGAATGAAACAGTCCGCCGCCGGGAAGGTTGGTCAGCAGCATTCCGATGGCGATCGGGAGCAACAACAGAGGCTCAAAGCCCTTGACAATGGCAAGATAGACCAGTGCGCAAACGATGACAAGCATCAAAAGCGTCTGCCAGGTTGCGGCGTCAAGACTATTGATCAGACGGTAAACACCGGTTGACTCCCAGAAATTTTGTAAACTTTCCAGTAAACTCATGAAAGTTTTTTCCTTTCTGTAAATTTTGCTTTCTGATAGAAAGGAATCAGTTCATGGTAACGAGAACTTCATCGGTTGCAACGGAAGCACCCTGAGAAGCCTCAACAGAAGCAACAACACCGTCAGCGGGAGCCATGATGTCGTTCTCCATCTTCATAGCCTCGAGAACGCAAAGAACGTCGCCCTTCTTAACAGCGTCGCCGGGCTTTACGTTCACCTTGATCAGAGTACCGGGCATGGGAGCCTTAACAGCGGTTGCGCCTGCCTTGCCTGCGGGAGCGGGAGCTGCTGCGGGAGCGGGAGCTGCTGCGGGAGCGGGAGCTACTACGGGAGCAGGAGCTGCCACGGGGGCTACGGGAGCAACAGGAGCTACGGGAGCTACGTAAGGAACTGCTGCACCGTTCATTTCTTCAACGACTACGTCATATACAACACCGTTTACAGTTACGCGATAGTTTTTCATAATATTTTACCTTTAACCTTTCAAAGTTTTCAAATTGTTATTTATTGTTGATTGCTCTTGTAGTTGATATGGGAAGATCATCTTCCAAATCCGCGTCTGCGCTCAGCGCGCTTGAAGGATACCACGCGGAAAGAACCGCTCTCGCCGTTCTCTGCTCTTGCGGCAGTAATGGCGGCAGTGATCGCCGCTACCAGTGCCCCGTTATCCTCGGCAGCCGCCAAGGAAGCTGCAATAGCCGCTGCAATGGCAGCATCATCCTGCTTGGGAGCTGCGGCTTGTTCTGCTTTTTTTGGCTTTTCGGGCTTGGGTGCCTTGGGGGCCTTGGGTGCCTTGGGCTTGCCTCTGTGGACCACCGCATGCATGATCTCAATCGCCGCCCAGATAATGGCAAGCACGAGGAAGATCGTAAGCATTCCCTGCAAGGAAACAATGCCTGCCTGCTTGGAACGGTCTCCAAAGGGCGCGCTTTCCTCCGATGCTACCAACGCAACCGTTTTTATCAAATTATTTAACATACCGTTACCTCCTTACAGAGGAAGATTGCAATGCTTGCGTGCGGGAGCTCCCGCGCTCTTTGCCATCAGCATATAAACGGCTGCGCAGACTCTTTGACGAAGCTCTGCGGCATCGATTACGTCGTCAATGCTTCCGTCAGCGGCAGCCGCCTCGGGAGCTGCTACGGTCTTCTTCCACTTCTCGACCAGATCTGCACGGCTTACGTCCTCGGTGATCTTATCATTCCACAGGAACGCAACTGCCGAAGCAGGCTCCATAACGCTGATCTCGGCGGTGGGCAGTGCAAATACCATGTCAGCGTTATGGAGCCTGCTTCGGC
>SVSL01000006.1 GCA_015064315.1 Oscillospiraceae bacterium | reverse complement strand
AATGAGCTCTTGAATATTCTCACGGGTGTAGGGCGTACGCTCAAAGCTCAGACCCGTCAGCACGTTATAGCCGGGGGTCGCTTTTTGCTGTGCTAAAACAGCACTCTTGGTGTTCTGCTCCAAAATATAGTCGGTCAATTCCTTGGTATAACCAACGGCGCCGGAGATCGAGGTGGCGGAAACGCCCTCGCGAGGACGAACGATACCCGAAATCACCAGCTTGGTTCCGTTTTCGGTAACGAAGCTTTCCTGATCGTAATGGATCAGATCCTTGCGAAGATCCTTCCAAATGGGATATTCCACACCGTCCACCGTGTAGTAGTATTCGGCTTCACCCTTATGGATGCCGTCGGGGTCCTTCAAAGCAAAGAAATCCGAGGTGTTGAGCAGCATAAACTCTCTGCCGATAAATTCCGAAATATCGTAGGGCTCCATGTGGCTGGACTCGTAGGTGCCGTTCTGCATGAGCTCCTTCATAATGTCTTCCAGCTCGGATTGATCAAGAACGCCCAGCATATACAGAGCCATTTTGCTGATCTGATTGTTGCGGCTGACCACCAAAACGATCTCGTTTTTATTTTCGGGCCAATGGCTGCCTTCTCCAACCAGCTCGTATTGCTCATCCAGAAGCTTTTGGTTGTTGATCATCTCCGACATGATGTTAAAACCGCCCATGGAATTCATCATCTCACCCATGCCGGCAAAAGCGTCGCCCATGTTGTTAAAGATTTCGGAGGGATTAACCTGGGTTTTACCGTCAGCGGTGAAGATCTGAAGGTCAAAATCGTAGGTATACTGAATATCGCTGACATAGTCCTTGATGTCATCGTAATTTTCTTCAATATACGCCTTGAATTTTTCCAGATTGTTGATCTTGGTGGCGCTCATTGCCGACATCATGGTGCCAAGAGAGTCATCCACGTAGATCTTGTTGGGATCGATATCGGTGTTTTCCATTTCGTCGACCTTGGTCATGGCGGAGAGCATGGCATCATAGTCGGCGGTCTCGCGCTGAATGGTAAGCGGATAGGTAGAGAGGGTGTCTCTTTGTACGGCATCGATATAGTTGTTCACACCGGTGGATACCGAGAGGATCAGCGCAATACCGATGATACCGATAGATCCCGCAAAGGAGGTCATAAAGGTACGCGCCTTTTTGGTCATCAGGTTGTTGAGCGACAGGGAAAGGGCGGTGAAGAAGGACATGGATTTCTTTTTCTTGTCTTTTTTCTTCTTTTCTTTTCCGCTTTTTTCTTTTTTGACCTCGGCGGTTGCCTTTTGGGGGATTTCCTCTTCAGTAGCCCGGAAGGGATTGGAATCATCCACCACCTTACCGTCCAACACCTTGATGATACGGTTGGAATATTCGTAAGCAAGCTCGGGGTTGTGGGTTACCATGATGATCAGCTTTTTGGAAGAGATTTCCTTGAGGATCTCCATGATCTGCGTGCTGGTCTGGGTATCCAAAGCACCCGTGGGTTCATCTGCCAAAAGGATATCGGGATCGTTTACCAGCGCACGGGCAATGGCAACGCGCTGCATCTGACCGCCCGACATCTGATTGGGCTTTTTGCGAAGCTGATCGCCAAGTCCTACCTGCTTCAGGGCGTCAATCGCTCTTGCACGGCGCTCTGCGGGAGAGATACCCGAGAGAGTCAATGCCAGCTCCACGTTGGCAAGCACGGTCTGGTGGGGGATCAGGTTATAGCTTTGAAATACGAAGCCGATGGAATGGTTTCTGTAGGTATCCCAGTCGGTATCCTTGTATTTCTTGGTGGAGACTCCGTTGATGATCAGATCTCCGCTGGTGTATTGGTCAAGTCCGCCGATGATGTTGAGGAGTGTGGTCTTTCCGCAACCGGAAGGACCGAGAATCGAAACGAATTCGCTTTTCCGAAAATCCAGAGACACGCCGTTGAGGGCGCGCACCGAGGTGTTTCCGGTCGCATAATCCTTTACGATATTTCTGAGTGAGAGCATAAAATCCTCCTGCGAATGAAATGGAATGTAACATTATATCATTGTTTTTTAAAGTGAATGTGAAGAATTTCTGAAAATACAGAGATTTTTCACTTTTTATCAGCTTGCGAACTGACTGTTGTAGAGATTGTAGTAGAATCCCTTTTGAGAAAGAAGGGCTTGGTGATCTCCTTGCTCAATGATCTTGCCGTCCTTCATGACAAGGATCACGTCGGCGCTCTCAATTGTAGAGAGTCTGTGCGCCACGATAAAGGAGGTGCGCCCCTGCATCATCTTGGAGAAGGCGTTTTGGATCTTCAGCTCCATACGGGTGTCGATGGAGGAGGTTGCCTCATCAAGGATCAGCATGGGAGGCAGGCAGAGCATTACGCGGGCAATGCAAAGCAGCTGCTTTTGTCCCTGTGACAGATCGCCGCCGTTTTCGCCCAGCACCGTGTCGTATCCCTTGGGCAGACGCTTGATAAAGGAATGGGCGTGTGCCGCCTTTGCCGCCGCAATCATTTCTTCATCGGTGGCATCCGGCTTTGCCATACAAATGTTTTCGCGTACCGTAGCGGCTCTGAGCCAGGTATCTTGAAGAACCATACCCCAGTTTGCGCGCAAGCTGGATCGGGTAATATCCCGAATATCGGTTCCGCTGACAAAGATGGCGCCGTCGTTTACGTCATAGAATCGCATGAGCAGATTGATCACCGTGGTCTTTCCGCAGCCCGTGGGACCAACAATGGCGATTCGCTGTCCGGGGCGAACGGTGAGATTGAGATCTCGGATCAGATCCTGCTCGGGGGTATAGGAGAACGCCACGTTCTTGAGTGCCACGTTGCCGTCGGCTACGTCCAGAACACGAGCATCCTCGGCATCCGAGGGAACGTTGGGCTCATCCATCAGCTCAAAGAGTCGTGCGGCGCAGGCAATGGCGTTTTGCAGCTCGGTGAGCACTCCCGAAATTTCGTTAAAGGGCTTGGTGTACTGGTTGGCGTAGGTCAGAAAGACCGAAAGGCTACCCACGCTGAAGGCGCCACCGCTTCCAATGACCATAAATGCGCCGGTGAGCGCAACGCCGGCGTAAACCAGATTGTTTACAAATCGGGTGGAAGGATTGGTAAGGGAGGAGAAGAAGGTTGCGCGTAGTGCGCATTTGCCGAGCCGTCCATTGATCTCGTCAAATTCCTTTTGTGATTCATCCTCGCGACCAAAGGCAAGCACCACCTTGTGGTTGCCGATATACTCGTCGATCATTGCGGTCTGCTCCGCTCGGGTCTCTGCTTGCAGGCGGAACATGGAATAGGTCTTCTTTGCGATAAATGAGGCAACGAAGAGCGAAAGGGGTGTTACCAGAATGACCACAAAGGCAATGGAGGGCTTGATGACCAGCATGATCACAAGCGTTCCCAAAATGGTCAGGATTCCGGTAAAGAACTGGGCAAAGCCCATGAGCAGACCGTCGGTGAATTGTTCTACGTCGGTCATAAGGCGGCTGACGATCTCGCCTACCGAATGGTTGTCCAAATAGGAGAGGGGAAGCTTTTGGAATTTGGCAAAGGCATCGCGGCGGAGCTTGCGAACCATGCCGTAGGTAATGCGATTGTTGATCACGTTCATCAGCCATTGACAGAGCGCCGAGATTCCCGTGCAAACGGTGATCTGAATGACAATAGCGACAACGCCGTCCCAATCTACAAGCCCCTTGCCCAACATCAGGTCGATGGCTTGTCCCGTCAAAAGGGGAATATACAGCGTCAATGCCACGTTCAATGCGGCAAAGAAGAGTGAGAAGAAAAGCATGGCACGATAGCGCTTGAGATATTTCAACACGCGTTTGATGGTTTTGACGTCAAATTTTGTCTTTTTCATGCTTCTTCACCGCCTTTCCGAAACTGAGAATCATAGATCTCTCGGTAGACCTCACAGCTTTCCAAAAGCGACTCGTGCGTTCCGTTTCCAACAATGCGACCGTCCTCCAGAACCACAATCATATCGGCGTGCCGAATCGAGGAGGTCCTTTGAGAAATGATAAATACGGTGTGATCGTAGGGGAGTGCCTTGATCGCACTGCGAAGTGCGGCGTCGGTGGCATAGTCCAGTGCCGAGGAGCTGTCATCAAGAATCAGAATGTCGGCTTTTCTTACCAGTGCTCTCGCTATGGTAAGTCTTTGCCTTTGACCGCCCGAAAAATTCTTTCCGTTTTGAGAAACGGGCGTATCCAATCCTTCTTTCGCAGCGATAAAGTCCTTGGCCTGTGCCGCCTCAAGCGCGTTCCAAAGCTCTTCATCGGTGGCGTTTTCATTTCCCCAAAGAAGATTGGAACGAACGGTTCCGCGGAAGAGCACGGCTTTTTGAGGTACCAGCGCGATCTTTTCACGCAGATCGTCTGGATGATAGCTGCGTACGTCCATGCCGTCAACGTACACCTTACCCTCGGTGGCTTCGTAAAAACGGGGGATCAGATTGATCAAAGAGGTTTTTCCGGAGCCTGTGGAGCCGATAATGCCTACGGTTGCGCCCTTGGGAACACGGAAGGAAAGCTCCTCCAAGGAGGGCTCTGCGTCTCCCTCATAGGTCAGGCTGACGTTTTGGAAGAATACCGAGGAGCCCTCGATATCAGCGCTCTCGCAGACAGATTCCACACGCTCTACGGAAACGGGCGTTTCCAGAATTGCTTCAATGCGATTGGCGCAAGCCAATGCCTTGTTGATGGTAAAGATGGTATTTGCGAATTTCACCAGCTCCACAAGGATCTGTGCCATGTAGTTGGTCAGAGCGACCACCTCGCCCATGGTAAGATTGCCTGTGTCTACGTCCTTGGCGCCAAACAGAAGAATCAAGACCACACCGAGATTCACAAGGATCAGGGTGAGGGGATTCATCAGTGCCGAGATCTTTCCCACAAAGTTCTGAATCTGATAATGATCCTCGTTGGCTTCCTCAAAGCGGCGGATTTCATTTTTTTCTTTGCCAAAGGCGCGGATGACGCGGGAGCCCGAAAGATTTTCACGGGTTACCGAGGTCACACGGTCAAGATTTTTCTGCACTTTTTTGTAAAGCGGAATACTCTTGATCATAATGGAAAAGATCACAATAGAAAGCAGAGGAATGATGACCACAAAGATCCAAGCGTTGCGCGGGCTTACGGTAAACGCCATGATCATGGCACCCAACACGATGATGGGCGAGCGCAAAAAGAGGCGCAGGAAGAGATTGACCGCGGATTGCACCTGATTGACGTCAGTGGTCATTCGGGTGATCAGCGTGGATGTACCGATCTGATCTGTTTGCGAATAGGAGAATTTTTGGATTTTTCCAAAAAGATCGCTTCTGAGCCCTGTACTGAATCCTACCGCTGCCTTTGCCGCGAAATATTGGGCGATAAAGGAGCAGGTAAGTCCTACCAGCGCAAACAGCACCAAAATACCGCACATACCCCAGATGTAGGGATGATCACGGTTTTCAATGCCAACGTCGATGATCAGCTTGACCACAATGGGGACCAACAGATCAAAGATCGCTTCCAGCAGCTTGAACAGTGGGCTGATCACGGTTTCTTTTTTGTATGGCTTCAGATAAACCAACAGCTTTTTCATGGAGAAACGCAATGTCCTTTCTTCTTTTATCTATAACCTTATTATTATACATCATTTTTAAGGCGAAAATTGTCAAATATCGTGAACTGATTGTGAATATTTATATAAAACAGGGGCACCGCCGATGCTTTTTCGACAGTGCTCCGTGAAGTTTTATTTTCGATGCTTTCCGGATGCTTTTCTTGGGGTTCCCCAATAGGCACCAATGACCGAAAGAATTGGAATTCCCACGTGCAAGAGGCAGGAAATGCCGGTGGAATATCCCGTGCCGTCGTTGGTGAAGAAGAGGGAGAGTAGCATCATCACGCAAAGAAGCAGGCAACCGCTGAGCAACCCGCAGATCAATGCTGAGTGACCGTGAATTTTTACCGTGATAATGCCGCTGATCAAGGCGGTCAAGCCGGCACCCGACAAAGCGAGTGGGAGGATCAGCGTGTTGGGATCGGTGTAAAAGTATGCAAAGAGGGAAAGGGTCAATAAAATGCCCAAGCCCACCGCCAGGGTGATCAAAAGACTTTTGCCAAGATGAAGGGTCCAGATCCCCAAGGTGCTTTCCTCGGGAGACGGTCTTTTTGCGTGCACCTTCCGTTTTGCAGCCGTTGCTTTTTTCATGGAAAAAACCTCCGTAATCGTATGCCTTGATAAAGCATATTCCTGCGGAGGCTTTTTTATTCCGTTTTTTTGAGATCAGCCCTCGGAATCCTCAGCCTTTACGTCAACGCGGCTGACGGCACTCTTGAGAATGCGGATCTTGGTGCGCTCGTGAGTGGTTTCGATGACACAGGTCTCGTCCTTAATGCTGACGATCTTGCCGATGAGTCCGCCAATGGTAGTGATCTCGTCACCAACCGTCAGCGCGTTGCGCATGGCGTTTACCTCGCGCTCCTGCTTTTTCTGAGGACGAATGCCAAAGAAATAGAAGGCAAGGACCATAATTACCAAGGAAATGGGAAGCAGAAGACTGCCCGCAGCCTCGGCTGCTGCCAAAGAATAAATAAACATTTCAGATTCCTCCGTTTTACAAAATTTCTATTATTATACTCTATTACGGGATGAAATACAAGAGGTATTTGTAAACATTTTCATGTTTTTTTTGATTTTCACAAAAAAGGAAGCAGGATTTTGAGAAAAAGAGCCTGTAATCTTGCATTTTGATCAAAAATGTGTTATACTATATCGGTAACGTGACAAAACCGCGCCCAAGGGCGTTTGGATAGAAAGGAACAGCGTCTGTTTTATGAAAAAGGCTTATCTGGAATGTGGCAAGATCATCAACACCCACGGCTTTCGCGGAACGGTGAAGCTGGAATCGTGGTGCGATTCTCCCGACGTTTTGGCGTCCTTGGAGCGCGTTTGGTTCTTGGATGGAAGCTCCTATCGCGCCCGCAAGGTTCTGCGCGCTTCGATCTTCAAGCAGTTTGTGCTGATGAATCTGGAGGGGATTTCCGATGAGACCGCCGCCAACGCCCTCCGCAATACCGTGGTATATGCCGCGCGAGAGGAGCTTCCGCTGGAGGAGGGCGACTTCTTTATCGTGGATCTGCTTGGGCTTCCCGTACGCCACGCCGACACCGGTGAGGAGCTGGGAACCTTGAAGAATATTACATCTCAAGGTGCAACCGACCTTTACTTTGTGACTACGCCCTTTGGAGAGGCGATCGTTCCCGCTGTTCCCGAATTTATTATCAGAATCGATCCCGAGGATGCAATTTACGTGCGCCCGATTCCCGGACTTCTTGACGGAAAGGGAGAGAACGTATGATGCGCTTTGATATTATGACCCTCTTTCCCGATCTTGTGCGCACGGTGCTGGGAGAGAGCATTATCGGTCGTGCCCAAAAAAGCGGCGCGATTACTGTAAAGACACATAACATCCGTGACTATTCCGAGGACAAGCACCGCCGTGTGGATGATACGCCTTACGGAGGCGGCAAGGGAATGCTGATGATGGCGCCTCCCATCTATAATTGCTACGAGGCGATCCTGGCACAGCAGAGTGCTGAGGCAGAGCCGCCTGTACGTCGGAGAGTCATCTATCTTTCTCCCACGGGAAGCGTACTGAATCAAAAGAAAGCCGCTGAACTGGCAAACAATTATGACAATCTGATTCTGCTATGCGGACATTATGAGGGGGTTGACCGCCGAATCGTGGACGAGATCGTGGACGAGGAGATCTCTATTGGAGATTTTGTTCTGACGGGTGGAGAGATTCCCGCTTGCATTCTGGTGGACTGTGTGGCGCGTCTTGTGGACGGTGTGCTGTCAGATGCCGAGTGCTACGAAAAGGAAAGCATTTCCTCCGGACTTTTGGAATACCCGCAATACACAAGACCCTACGAATTTCACGGCGTGAAGGTTCCCGACGTGCTGATTTCGGGGCATCATGCCAATATTGACCGCTGGCGCGATGAGCAGGCGCTGGAAATGACCAAAAAGCTTCGTCCCGATTTATTGGAGCAAGAGAAATCCTCTACATAAACTTATGTAGGGGGTTTTTTTATGAAAAAATGCGGCAAGCAGCACTTGAAAGGATTCGCGCTTTCCAAGGGAATGATCCTTCTTCTTTTTTTATCGTTTCCGTTTCTCGGTTATCTTCCGCATCCCACGCTGATCCTGGCAGGGATTGTCGGATTGACGATTGCGGCGTGGATTTTGGAGAACCGAAAAGGGAAGTGTGGCATTCACTTTCGCTTGCTCGATTCACTCGTTTTATTATTGGCATTGGCGTTCCTTCTGAGTGGCATCTTGACCCGTGATCGGGTGGCGCTTTGCGAGGGCTTGGTCAGGGCATTGCTGTTGCTGTTTTATTTTCCCGCACGATCCTTTTTTGATCAAAGCGTATGGCTGGAGCGTGGTGCGTTTGCGTTGCAGCTTTCGGGCGGAATAGCCGCTTTTCTCGGTATTTTCCGGTATTTTCGGGGAGAAGCACTCTTGAAATGGGTGGATCCGGAGCGCTTTTCGGACATTGGAGGACGGGTGACGGGAGGCTTTGGAAACCCCAACGTCTTCAGCGTTTATCTCTTGCTGATCTTTCCCATTTCGCTTGTGATCCTGTTTCGGGATGGGGAACCGTTTTTATCCCGCCTTTTTTCATTCCTTTGCTTATGCGCGGAGCTGCTTTGCTTGATCCTCACCTGGTGCCGCGGTGCATGGCTGGGGGCAATGCTTGTTCTTCTTCTTTTTTTCCTTTTCTTCAGCCGCCGCAGTCGGATTTGTATAGCGGTGGGGATGCTTCCGCTTGTCGCTTCGTGCTTCTTTCTGCCGCATAATATTGTCAACCGCTTTGGGAGCATTGGAGATCTGAACGAATCCTCCGTTCGGTATCGCTTATTCGTTTGGAAGGGGTGCTTGCGGATGATCCTTGATCACCCCTTGGGCATCGGATTGGGATATGAGAGCTTTACCAAGCATTATCTTCCGTATGCCGTCAAGGGGACCGAGACCGTGATCCATTCCCACCAGATCTTTTTGCAGATCCTTTGCGAGCTTGGGGGGATCGGACTTTTGCTGTTTCTTTCCTTTTTGGGAGTGTTGGGCTTTCAAATGCTTAAAAATCGTTCCGGCTTTGGGAGAGACACACGGCTCTCTTTCTATGGCGGCGGATTTGCGCTGATAGGGGCTTTGACGGCAGGGCTTTTTGATCATGTCTGGTATCATCACGGCGTTTTCTGTACGTTTTGGATCATGGCGGCGCTATCCACGGTCTGCTTGGAACAAAAAAGGTCGAAAAAAAGTCTTTGATGTTTTAATTCGATGATTTTTTGCAACAAATTGCACAAAAAAACGCAGTTAATATGTGCAAAAAACAATATAACGCCTATTGAAATTTAACCTTGTTTTTGATATACTATTATATAATAATAACTGTCTCAAAAAGCGGATTGCGCAAAAAATGAGACTGAAATGGGAGCGAAACGGATATGATTTCTCGTAATATTGTTATTACCAACACCAGCGGCCTCCACGCAAGACCCGCTACCTTCTTCATTCAGAAGGCAAACACTTATAAAGCATCTATTTGGATCGAAAAGGAAGACCGCAAGGTAAACGCAAAGAGCCTTCTTGGCGTTCTGTCTCTTGGAATTGCCAAGGGTATGACCATTACCCTGATTGCTGACGGTCAGGACGAGGATACCGCGATTGCAGGCTTGGTTGAGTTGGTAGACAGCGGATTTTCTGAAATTTAAGAGCCAAAGCAAAATGGATGGCGGCGTGTCTCGGACCTTACGGTCAACAGAGGAGCACGTCGCTGTTTTGCTATCATGAAGAAAGGAGGAATTCGGTGTGCTGACGGAGGAAAAACGTCAAAAGCTTTTGGAAAAGGCAAATTCCTTGCCCCTGTGTCCGGGTGTGTATATCATGCGTGACGCCTTGGGAAAGGTGATCTACGTGGGGAAATCCCGCAAGCTGAAGAACCGTGTTTCTCAATACTTTCAAAATAGCGAAAAGAATATCAAAACCGCACGCATGGTATCCACGGTTTCGGATTTCGACTATTATTTGTGCGATAGCGAGATCGAGGCGCTTTCCTTGGAAAATACCTTGATCAAGCAATATACTCCCAAATACAATATTCGTCTCAAGGATGCCAAATCCTATCCGTATATCAAGCTGACAGAGGGAGAATATCCCCGTTTGGTGTTCACCAGAAGTCGCGGCAACGATAAGGCGAAGTATTTTGGACCTTTTTCGGGCTCGGGAACGGCTTATGCCCTTATTGAGCTGATCAACCGTGTTTTGCGATTACCCAACTGCACCCGTGTCTTTCCAAGGGACATTGGAAAATCCCGTCCTTGCATCTACTATCAGATGAATCGCTGCTGCGGTGTCTGTACGGGAAAGATCTCTTCCGAAGAATACCGCGAATCGGTAAAGTATGCGGCGGATATCCTCACGGGAAAGAGCCGCGAGGTGAAAAAGAAGCTTGAAGCGCAGATGTATGCATATGCCGAGGCGGAGCGCTATGAGGCTGCCGCAAGCTGTCGCGATACCTTGGCTGCGCTGGAGGCTTTGGAGAGCAAGCAAAAGGTGGTGGCGGCTCCCTCTACCGATCAGGATGTGATTGCCTTTTACAGCGATGAGCTTTGCTCCTGCGTGTCGGTATTCTATATCCGAGAGGGCGTTTTACAGGATAAAGCCGAGTTTTTGTACGGCGCGGACAGTATTTTGGAGCGCGAGGATATGACCACTTTTTTGTGTGAGCATTACAAGCGGCGTGAATATATTCCCTCGGAGATCCTTCTGTCCTTTGAAATGGAGGAAGAGGATCTTGCACTGGTTTCCGAGTATCTGACAAAGACCTCGGGGCACAGGGTTTATCTGAAGATCCCCGAGCGCGGACAGCGCAGAGAGCTTTGTGATATGGTGGAAAAGAATGCCGCTGAGAAGGCAAAGCAATATCAGATCAATACCCAAAAAGAGGAAGGCACGCTTTTGCGTCTTGCGGGAATGCTGGCGCTTGAAAGCTATCCGACCCGAATTGAAGCATACGATATTTCCAATCTCGGCAGCGAGCATCTTACCGCCGGCATGGTGGTTTACAAGGATGGAAAATTTTCCAAGTCCGATTACCGCTCCTTTCATATCAAATCGGTTCGGGACGGTACCGATGACTACGCTTCCATGCGTGAGGCGCTTTCCCGTCGGTTAGAGCATTTGAAGGATGATGAGGGATCCTTTTCCGAATATCCCGATCTCATTCTTTTGGATGGCGGTAAGGGACACGTTTCTACCGTTCAGGAGCTGTTGCGGGAAAGGGGAATTGTATTGCCTGTTTTCGGTATGGTAAAGGACGATTATCACAAGACACGCGCCCTTTGTACCGATACCGAGGAGATCAGTATTGCAAGAGAACAGGATATCTACGGCTTGATCTATCGGATTCAGGAGGAGGTTCACCGCTTTACGGTGGGACGCATGGAAAATGCCAAGCGCAAGACCGTAAAGACCTCGGTGCTTATCAAGATTCCGGGGATCGGTGATGCAAAAGCCAAAAAGCTGCTGAAGGCGTTTGGCGGTATCACAAGGGTAAAGAATGCTTCCTTGGAGGAGCTTGCCGCAGTTTCGGGAATCTCTTTGCGTGACGCGCGGGAGATTCGAAGGTATTATCACGAATCAAACGAACAACAATAGAGGAAAGGGGAAGGTCGGTGCTATGATGCGCATTATTACGGGAAAGGCTCGTGGCGTTCGCTTGGCGACTCTTGAGGGGAATAACACACGCCCCACGTCGGAGCGAGCCAAGGAAGCGATTTTTTCCATATTACAGTTTGAGATCCAAGGTGCTAAGGTTCTTGATCTCTTTGCCGGCTCGGGGCAGATGGGCTTGGAGGCGCTCAGTCGCGGTGCGGAAAAAGCGTTTTTCTGCGATCTTTCCAAGGATGCCGTGGCGATTATCAAGGAAAATGCCAAGAAAACACGGCTTGAAGATCAATGTGATATTTATTGCGGAGATTATAGGGTGTTCCTGCAAAGGCTGGAAAAGCGTTGCACCTTTGATATGGTGTTCTTGGATCCTCCTTACGCACTGTCTCTGATCCCACAGGCGCTTTCCTATCTTGCGGAGCACCGTATGCTTGCAAAGGGAGCAAAGCTGATTTGCGAAACCGCATCGCCCGAGGACGTATTGGGCAAGGAGGAGGGACTTTCAAAATACTTTGAGGTCGTTAAACAGACGCGTTACGGAATCGCGCACGTGACCATCCTTCAATATCTTGGGGATGGCGGAAGGGAGTCGGTATGAGTCTTGCCATTGTTCCGGGAAGCTTTGATCCCATGACGCTTGGACACTTGGAGCTGATCGGTATTGCCGCGCGAAGATACGACGAGGTTGTGGTAGCGGTGATGCAAAACGCTGAAAAGAACTATCTTTTTACCACCGAGGAGCGTGTAGAGATTGCAAGGCGTACCGTTGCGGCGCTTCCAAACGTGCGTGTGATCTCGGATGACGGAATGCTGATCGATCTGTTTGATCGACTTGGCGCTACCGCTGTTTGCAAGGGCGTTCGAAACGAAACCGACCTTGCTTACGAAACCTATATGGCGAATTGGAATCAGGAACACAATCCGCGTTTTGTCACCGAGTTGATTCCCTCGGAGGGCTGTTATGCCAACGTCAGCTCCACCGACGTGCGAAACGCCATGAAAAATCGGGAGGAGCTTTCCGCTTTGGTACATCCCGACGTAATTTCCATTCTTTCTCGAAAAAATTTTTAAAAATCAATTTTATACAGGAGGCTACGTATTATGCAAACCAAAACCTTTAACCGTTACCTTGGAGGCAGCATTCTTTTAACTGCTCTCATTGGCGTATTGGCAGGTATTCTGCTCCTTGCGCTGGATCCTTCTTTTCTGCTCAAGATCATTTTTGTGATCATGGGTGTGATCACCGTCTTTTACAGCCTGCCCGGTATTGCCGTTGGAGTGATGGGATTTTCCACGGGCGCGGGAAAGGTCACGCTGATCTTTTCCATTCTTTCCGCAGTGCTTGGCTTTTTGATGATCTTCCAGCATGAAAGCTACTTGATGTTTTTCCTTGGCGGATACCTGATCCTTTTTCCCGCAATCGAGATTTTGCTTGCCAAGGATAAGCTGACCCGACTGAAGGCAGAGCTGCCCAAGCTGATCCTTGGTGTGGTCATGCTGGTGGTAGGACCTGCAGGAACCTTGGAGGTTCTCTTTGACGTGGCAGGATGGGTCATCATTGTGCTGACGGCGTTCTATACGTTGCTTTCCTTGCTTTCCTTGAGAAAGCCCAAGAATCAGACCGGTTCCCGTGTGTTTGTGGACGTTGACGGAGACGGAACGATCGATGCTGTGATCCATGAATCCGAGGACAAATGAATCGCTATAAAAAGCTTTTCTCGGACACCTTGATCCTGGGGCTTGGAACCTTTGGCTCAAAGCTTTTGGTGTTTTTGCTCATGCCGTTTTACACGGCGTGGCTTTCTACCGATCAGTACAGTACCGCCGAGCTGATCACAAGCACCGCCAATTTGTTGATCCCCTTGGCGTGCGTAGGCATTGCCAACGGTATTTTCCGTTTTGCCGCCGATCGGGCGTCCAATAAGGCAGAGGTCTTTTCCTCAAGCATTGCCTTGCTTTTGGGCGGTTCATGTGTATTCCTGATCCTCTCGCCACTCCTTGGCTTGATCGATTATTTTGACGGATATCTGTGGCTGATCGTTCTCTACGTTCTGCTCGCCAATCTGCAATCGGTCTGTGCTCAATACGTGCGTGCCATTGATAGGACACGGTTGTTTGCGGTGCAGGGAATTCTCAATACGGTTTTTACCGTGCTTTTCAACCTTCTTTTACTTTGGTGGTTGGATCTCGGCGTGACAGGCTACGTGCTTTCGGTCATTGCGGGAAATCTCGTCACCACGGTCTTTTTGGTGTGTGTGGCGCAGCTTTGGAGGGCATTTCGATTCTCGAATATCAAAAAAGAGCTCATCAAAGAGCTTCTTTGGTTCAGCCTGCCGTTGGTTCCCACCACGGTTTGCTGGCTGATCACCGATCTTTCGGATCGATATATGGTAACTTATTTCTGCGGAGCGAATGAAAACGGCATCTATTCCGCGGCGTACAAGATCCCTACCATTATCAATCTGGTATCGGGGATCTTCTTGCAGGCATGGCAGTTTTCGGCGGTGGCAGAATCCTCAAACGAGGAGGAATGCAAAGAGTTTTACTCTCGGGTCTTTCGGGGCTTTTTATCGGTGATCATGATCGGAACCGCGGGATTGATCCTGTTCTCTCGCTTTTTATCGGGGCTTTTGCTCAATTCCGCTTACTTTGAGGCTTGGCGTTATATGCCCACACTCCTTTGCGCGGCGGCTATCGAAGCGGTGGTAGCCTTTTTGGCAACCGTTTATATGGTGCGCAAAAAGAGCATGCATTCCTTTGTCACGGCAATGGTGGGAACGCTTGCGAATTTACTATTGAATTTCCTATTGATTCCTCGCATCGGTGCGCTTGGTGCGGCACTTGCAACCATGGCAAGCTATTTTGCCGTGATGCTGGTGCGCCTTTTCGACGTGCGCCGCATGATCCCGTTCCGTCTTTGCTTACCGCGACTTTGTATCAGCTCGATTTTGCTGACGTTGGCGGTGGTCGCAATGACCTGTGAAATTCCGGGACGCTTTTGGTGGACGGCAGGCTTGACGCTTTTGATCGTGGCCCTGAATGCCCTCGCACTTTGGGATAGCTTGAAGGGGATTTTACGGTTTCGCAGAAGAAAAGAATTCTGAAACAAAAAGAACGGCACTTGGGGGCGCCTTCCACAAAGCAGAAACGGTATAGTTGCAGAAATACGACTATACCGTTTTTTATATTTAAAATTCAACCCGCATTAGAAAAATTCTCTCCAAATGAGTTATTGTTTTTACAAAGGAATGTGTTATAATAGTATCAGGATAAGCGCTGATCCAAAACATTTAGGAGGAACAACAATGATTAAACTTGGAGAAAAAATAAAATCATTAAGAAAACAGAAAAACATATCCCAAGAGGTTTTTGCTAACTATCTTGGTGTATCCTTTCAAGCCGTTTCAAAATGGGAAAACGGATATACCTTGCCGGATGTAACGATGATACCTGCAATTGCTTCATTTTTCGGTGTTTCCACAGATGAGCTTTTTAATTTTAATTTGTATGAAATCGAAAAACAAGTTGAGGATATATGTGACGAAGCATATAAATACCGTATCAGCAATCCTCCAAAGTCAGAACAAATTTTGCGTGATGGGCTTCAACGGTTTCCGGGCAACGAAATCATTTTAAACAATTTGCTTTATACGTTGGATTATAAAACGAGAGCAGATGAGGTAATCACTCTTTGCAAAACCCTCATTGAATCCACCAAGGATGATTCCGTAAAATATGACGTTTGTCAAATTTTAGCAACGTGTTATAAAGAAAACGGACAGGACGATTTGATACAACCAACGCTTGACCTGATTCCCGAAATTTATTTTACTAAATTAGAGCTTATGGCGTCCTTGCTAAATGGGGAGATTTGTTTGGAATCTGCATTGAAGCAAAAAAATATTTCTGCCATTTCTTTAATTGACATGCTGATTATTGCTGGAAAGTATTTAAAAAAGAATGGCGAAATAGAAAACGCTGTTTTGCAATTCAAAATTGCGCAAAAAGTAATAGATGCTTTTGCGGATGATTTCGTAAAAGCCAAATGGTTCAGAAGAACCGTTTACGAATACACCGCAAAGCAACGAAAAGAAATTGAAACGTTGCTCACAGAATAAATCCTCGCCCCGCGCGGGACTTTGTTTTTGTGTCCGCAAAAGCAGTGCTTGTCAAGAAAATCAGACAGACTTTCGTGACGCACAAACCAAAGGCTCCCTTGTGTAGAAGGGAAGGCGGCAAGCCGCCGACGAATTTGCCTGCGGCAAAGTTCGCGCTGACGCCGAAGGCGGCTGAGGGATTGTTTTACGATGGAATTTTTTCTTTTACAATCCCTCCGTCACGGCAAGCCGTGCCAATTTGCTTGCAAATTTTCTCCCATTTACACAAGGGAGGCTTATTACCGCCCGACAGTACACCTATAAGGTGTAACACACTATACCTTGCGGGGCAAGGCGTGTGAAAAAAGGACAGAGAATTTTCGTGTTCTCTGTCCTTTTCCGTAGGGGCGAACTGCGTTCGCCCGCGGGCGTTCACAGAACGCCCCTACAAGTTTAATTTCTTATCGGTAGGTAAAATCTGCTTTATGGAAGTCCCCCAGTGCCGTTCTTTTTTTACGAAAACAAGATCAAATTGCTTTTTACCGTGTTTTCCACGATCTCCTTTTCGGAAAAGGGGATCTTTTTGTTTTGGATCAGCTGATAGGTCTCGTGGCCTTTTCCCGCAAGAACCAGAATGTCGCCTGCTTTTGTTTGTCGCAGAGCCTCTACAATGGCTTTTTCACGGTCTGCGATTCGGATATAAGGCGCATTTACGGCTTCAAAGGCTACGGCAATGTCATCCAATATCCTTTGCGGATCCTCACACCCCGGGTTGTCCGAGGTCAAAAAGGAAAGATCACAGAGAGATGCGGCAACCTCTCCCATCTCAAAGCGCCGCCCCTTGGTGCGATCTCCCACCGAGCCAAACAAACACAAAAGTCTTGACGGGCAATAAGCGCGTAGACCTTGAAGAAGCGCCCGCAGGCTCTCGCCGTTGTGCGCGTAATCAATGATGACACAGGCACCGTTGGGCAGGGGAATGCATTCCGAGCGTCCCGCAACCGAAACGCTTGCAAGCGCGTTGGCAGACAAAGCGAGAGGGATTCCAAAGCCCTCCTTTGCGCAAGCCATGGCAAGCATGGCGTTGTAGACGTTGGGCGCTCCGATTAAAGGAAGATGACAGGTCTGCTTCTCATCTTCGTTCCAAAGAGTAAAGGAGACAGAGGGCATACCGTTTTGGAAAAGCGAACGAATGCACTCGGCATAATAGCCGCAGGATGGGTCTTTGGAGGAGCAGGTGCTTCTGCTTTTGGTAGCAGAGGCATTCCAAAACTCTTCGAAAAGCTTGTCGTCCGCATTCAAAATTGCACGCTTGAAGGAAAAATCTCGGAACAATCGTTTTTTACATTCCTTGTAATCCTCAAAATCGGGATGCTCATGAGGACCGATGTGATCGGTGAACAGATTGGTGAAGATCACCGTATCAAAGACGGTTCCGTCGGCGCGGTATTGCTTGAGCGCTTGAGAAGAGATCTCAATGATGACCGCTTGAATCCCCGTGCTTTTCATCTCAAAGAGTGTTTTTTGAAGCGTTACGGCATCGGGGGTGGTGTTTGCGGTGACTTGGTGAATTTCTCCGTAGGAAATTCCGTTGGTTCCGATATATCCCGCGGCAATGCCGTTTTGATTCAAAATATGCGCCAGCATTTGCGCAGTAGTCGTTTTTCCCTTGGTTCCCGTAATGCCAATAACTTTCATGAAAGAAGACGGATTGTCATAAAGTCTGCACGCAAGGCGAGCAAGAGCAATTCTTGTGTTTTCCGTTATCCAAACGAAGGCGTCCTCGGGAAGAGGCAATTTCTGCTCCGCAACAAAAAATCGACAACCTCTTTCGTAAGCCGAGGCAGCGTATTTGTGCCCGTCGGCAAGTGCTCCCTTGATACAAACGAACACCGCGTTTTCATTCGCCGTGCGGGAATCTTCCGTGATAAAAGAAATTTCTTTGCTTGGGATTTCTACGGGAAGCGCAAGTGCCTCAAACAAAACGCGCGCGTTCATTTTGCCACCTCATTGCAAAACAAGTTGCTTTTTGCTTCAAACCCCACGGGCGTTTTTTTGCAGGTGAGGATGGTTTTGTAAGCGAGCACGTCCAACGAATCGAGAAACAGATCGTCAGGCATTTCGGAACGGTCCAAAAGGGATAGCTCGGTGCAACCAAGCACCAGCTTTTCACAGCCTCGGCTTTGCAGATTCTTTGCCACACGCGCAAAGGCTTTCGTGTCAGCGGGGCGATTTTGCTTTACGCTTTGATAGATGATATCGGATATGATCCCTTGTTCCTCCTCGGTAGGCGTCAGACATTCGATCCCCATTCTTTGGCACGCCTCGGCATAAGCGCCTGATTGAACCGTGCCCTCGGTTGCCAAAAGCCCGATTCGCTTGACGTTTCCTTTTTTCAGGAAGGAAACCGTTTCCTCAATGATATTGAGCATTGGAACTTGACTTTCTCTTTGCAGTCCGTGATAGAAATAATGGGCTGTGTTGCAGGGAATGACGATGAGATCAGCTCCCGCGTTTTCCAATCTGCGAAGCTCCTCCAGCATAACGGGCAGAGGATCTTTTTGGGATCTTCCAAGAATAAAATCTGTTCTGTCGGGGGTGGTGGCACGGCTGCTGACGATCATATCGATATGGTCTGCGTCACAGGTGGCGCGCGTGTGTGCGGTCAACAGCTCGCAAAAGCGGAAGGTGGACATAGGTCCGAGGCCGCCTAAGATTCCCAGCAGTATTTGATTTTGTTTCATGCGTTCGATCCTCCTTCCAATCCTTCTTCAAGCGATGCTTGTCCGGGCATGGCAATGACGAAGCGACTCTCCAGCAGCTCGCGGTTTTGCTTGATCATTTCGGTGTATTCCCGTGTACAGGGGATCAGATAAAGAATGGTATCTGCGTTGCCGAGCTGGTTGGAAAAATCCAACAGTGCCTGAAGCATAAGCCGTTCCTTTTTGGTGTGTCCCACGCGGTGGAATCTCATAGAAACAGAGAAGCGAAGCGGGAAAGGGATCAGTCCGCAAAACACGTGCGAGACGGCGGAGCATCGATGGTATAAGGATCTTGCAGTCTCAAGTGTCATTGGGGACAGCCCCAACAACACGGGGATCAGATCCCCGCGCGACGCGTTTTGGGTGATTTTTTCCATCTTATCGCTCCTTTCTGTTGCATCTCTTTTTATTATAGCACAGTTTTTGCAAAAAAGAAAGACGCTTATGAAAATACTTTTCCTGTTTTTTGAAAAAAACTGTTGCTTTTTTCTTCTTTTTTTGGTACAATGAAGGCATCACCGCAAAAGAGAGACAGAGTGCATGAAAAAAGAAAAGATCTACCGTATATTTTCCCATCTGCCGGAATTGAAAACGCCGCGCCTGACCATGCGTAAAATGCTGGTTGCCGATACCGCGGATATGTATGATTACGCTTGCAGACAGGACGTAACCAAATATCTGACGTGGAATCCTCATCCCGATCGCGCTTACACCAAGGAGTATCTCCAGTATCTGGGTAGCCGCTATGCAGTCGGTATGTTTTACGACTGGGCGATCATCTACGATCATGACTCCAAAATGGTAGGAACCTGTGGGTTTACCTCTTTTAACTGTACCTCGGACAGTGCCGAGGTGGGATACGTGCTCAATCCCGATTACTGGGGCAAGGGGATTGCGGTGGAGGCATTGACCGGGGTATTACGCTTTGGCTTTGAAGAGCTGAAGCTTCATCGCATCGAAGCAAAATTTATCGAGGAGAACAAGCGCTCCTTACGCGTAATGGAAAAGGTCGGCATGACCTTTGAGGGCGTTTTGCGTGAGGGAATGCTGGTCAAGGGAAAATACGTAAACGTGGGAGTATGCTCGATCCTGCGTTCCGAATGGGAAGCCATGCAAAAAGAGTCAAAAACTGAATAAATTCCATAAAATCGGGAAAATCCTTTTGCAACGGGGCTTTTTCCCGATTTTTTGAATTTTGGAGGAAACAGTATGGCAACCTACACCAAGCCCGGCGTATTTGCCGAAAACATCGTTGGAACTCAGACCGAAAAAAATCTGCATACCGCACTCAGCGGAGAATCTCAGGCTTATCTGCGATACAAGTGGTTTGAGAAAAAGGCGAAGCAGGACGGATACGTGGAGATATCCGAGCTTTTCCGTGATACGGCGGCAAACGAGATGGAGCACGCGGAAATCTGGTTCCGTTATCTTGGCGGATGGTCGGGAACCGAGCACAATCTGGACGTTGCGGCATCGGGCGAAAACTTTGAGTGGTCTACCATGTATGCCGATTTTGAAAAAACTGCACGAGAGGAAGGCTTTGATGCCATTGCCGAGCTTTTTTCCAGAGTTGCTTCCATTGAAAAAATGCACGAGGATCATTATCGCAAGGCTTATGAAAAGCTGAAAGCAGGGCAATGCTTCACCGCAAGTGACCCCAACACCAAATGGATCTGCATCAACTGCGGATACGTGGTGACGGGAAGTGAGCCTCCCAAGATCTGTCCTACCTGTTCGCATCCTCAGGGATATTTCAAAGTCAAGCAGTCTTAATTTTGTAAAAAAGTCGAAAAAAGAAAATCTTTTCTTGACAAACAGGGGATGGGATGATATAATAGAGCCGTTGTTGAAAATGCTATCACGGAGGCTCTCATGGCAAAAACCATTTCCCCTTATCATTATAAAGACGGACTCAAGGACGGTATTCCAATAGGACTTGGGTATTTGTCGGTTTCCTTTGGATTGGGAATTACCGCGCTGAGCATGGGGATCAAGGCGCTTGAGGCGCTTTTGATCTCCATGACCAATATGACCTCTGCCGGAGAGGTGGCGGGATTCATTATCATTGCCGCTTCGGGCGGGATCATGGAGATGATTCTGACACAGCTGGTGATCAATCTTCGGTACGCGCTCATGGGAATTTCCCTAACGCAGAGGTTGGATAGCCGATGTACTACGCGGCACAGACTTCTGATGTCCTTTGGCATGGGCGATGAGATCTTCGCTGTGGCGGCATCCAAGCCGTATCCTGTTGGTCCTTCTTATTTTTACGGTCTTATGACCTGCCCATACGTTGGCTGGTCACTCGGCACACTTCTCGGTGCCGTGGCTGGACAGCTTCTTCCCGCCGATCTGCAGTTGGCGCTGGGGATCATGATCTACGCCATGTTTATTGCGATCATCATTCCGCCCGCCTGCAAGAGCAGAGGTGTTTTGGGAACCATCCTTATTTCGGTCGGCATGAGCTGCTGCCTGGAATATATTCCGTTCTTCTCCTTTATTTCCGATGGCTTTGCCATTATCATCTGCGCCTTACCTGCGGCGTGCATTATGGCAATTCTGGCTCCCGCCCAAGAGGAAGAAAATGACGGTGGAAGGGAGGCTGCGCAAAGTGACACTTAAAATGTTCTATTATATGTTGGCAATGGCGCTTACCACATATCTGGTCCGTATGCTTCCGTTCACTCTGTTCCAAAAGAAGCTTACCTCTCGCTTTGCCAAAAGCTTTTTTGCCTACATCCCTTACGCCGTGCTTGCGGCGATGACCTTTCCCGCAATCTTTTCGGCAACGGGAAGTATTACAACGGCGATCTGCGGCTTTGCGGTTGCCGTGGTATTGACCTTCTGTAAGCAGTCCCTCATCGTGGTTGCCATCGGTGCTTGTGTGGCGGTTTATCTTGGCGGTTTCTTGCCCTTTTGAGAAAGGTTGTCTTTTCTTGTTCTAAAAATACAAAGCCTCCCATATATTTTACCAACGTGAAATATGGGAGGTTTTTTCTATGCCTGAGCATTCAATCTATAAGGATATCGCCGAAAGGACCGGCGGTGATATTTACGTTGGCGTGGTGGGACCCGTTCGCACGGGCAAATCCACCTTCATTAAGCGCTTTATGGAGTCGGTGGTTCTTCCCAATATTGGTGAAGGCTATTCCAAGGAGCGTGCGCGGGATGAATTGCCGCAATCAGCAGCAGGGAAGACGGTTATGACCACGGAGCCTAAATTTATTCCCGAGGAAGCGGTACCTATCATTCTGGACAACAATGCGAAAATGAACGTGCGCATGATCGATTGTGTGGGATATTTGGTTCCCGAAGCTATGGGCGCCGTGGAAAACGGACAGCCTCGCATGGTGAGAACCCCTTGGAGAGAGGAGCCAATGCCCTTTGCCGAGGCGGCAGAGATGGGGACTCACAAGGTGATCACCGAGCATTCCACCATTGGAATGCTGATCACAACCGACGGCTCTATTGGGGAGATCTCCCGTGAGTCCTATATCGATGCCGAGGAGCGTATTGTCAGAGAGCTCAAGGAGCTTGGCAAGCCCTTTGCCGTAATTCTGAATTCTGCAAGGCCCGAGAGCGAGAGCGCGCAGGCATTGGCGTATGAGCTGGAAGAAAAATACGGTGTTCCCGTAGCGCTTATCAGCTGCCTGGAGCTGGATGCCGAGGATATCCGCCACATTCTTGGATTGGTGCTGGAGGAATTTCCGGTGGCGCAGATCAACGTGCATCTTCCCGAGTGGACCACGGCACTGGAGGAATCCCATCGCATCCGTATTGCTCTTCAAAGCTCCTTGCGACATTGCGCGGACGGTGTTCGCAAAATGGGAGACGTACAAAAAGCCTTTGAGGAAATGTGTGAGAATGAATACGTTGCTTCTATCCGCACAGATCTTTTGGATCTTGGAACGGGATGCGCCGATATGACGCTGGAAATGAAGGAGGGGCTTTATTATTCGGTGATCGGAGAGCTGACAGGATTCTCTGTTTCCGGTGAGTGTGAGCTCATTGCCCTGATGAAGGATCTGGCAGAGATCAAGGCAAGATACGATAAGATCGAGGATGCCTTGGAGCAGGTGAACGACAAGGGCTACGGCATCGTTATGCCTGACGTAGAGGATCTTTATTTGGAGGAGCCGCAGATTGTCAAGCAGGCGGGAGGCTATGGCGTGAAGCTCAGAGCATCCGCGCAGTCGATCCACATGATCCGTGCCAATATTGAGGCAGAGATCAATCCCATGGTGGGAACAGAGCAGCAATCCGAGGATCTTGTGCGCTATATGCTCAGAGAGTTTGAGGAGGATCCCAAGAGCATTTGGGAATCCAATATGTTTGGAAAATCCCTGTATGAGCTGGTAAACGAGGGGCTTCACACCAAGCTGGATCATATGCCGGAGGAATCCCGCAAAAAGCTTTCGGAAACGCTGGAGCGCATCATCAACGAGGGCAGCAACGGTTTGATCTGTATTCTTTTGTGATCTATAAAAAAATTGCGGCGCAAGCCGCAATTTTTTTAACTTGTATAGTCCTGCAGATAAGAAAGCAGGGAGGCTCTGCTTTTTACTTCAATCCCCTCCGCCAATGCCTCGCGCTCGTTTTTGGGGAGCAGGGAAAGATCTACGTCCAACCAATGAAGCATCCTGCCGTCCTCTGTAAAGATTGCGATTTTTTCTTCATATTCCCGAATGGTAAACCGTTCTGTGTCTGCGTTGACCGGAAGCTCTTCGTCAGTAGTGTTCTCTGATTGGGAATTGGTAGTGGATTCTAACCGATCTACCGAGGTGTTCAATTCTCCGATCAAGGATTTTGCATCCTCTTGGATCAATCCGTTTTCTGCTACCGCGTTGCGAAGAACCACCAGTGTTGTGATGGAAAGTACAAGGCATACGATCAGCACAAAGGCACTGATGACCGCCATCAATTTTGAAAAATCCATAGAATTTCTCCTCTTTCATTTTTTTGTAATATGGGTAATGATAGCATTTCCGTGTTTGTGCAATGATATACCTTTTTTGGTGGAATACTATCATCAAAAAAAGAAAGAAGAAAGATGCATGAAAAACAAAAAGAAAAAACGTGTGGGCAAAATTTTGCTCCTTTTTGCGTCGGTGCTCTTTTCATGCCTTGTAATCACCGTGACAGGGCTTGGTATTTATATAAAAAGAAATTTTGAAAGCGAATTGCCGAGCAGCTTTTTTGAAATGTGCGCAAAGGGTGAAACGCCCACATTTTTTGCGTATCGGTTTGATAACAGAGCCGAACGGGAGGGGGAGGCGGTGGATATTACCGAGGACGTGTTTTTTCAAAAGCGTTCGGTGTATACCGCCTTTGAAGAAATGCCGCCGCATCTGATCAACGCATTTGTTGCCATTGAGGACAAGCGCTTTTGGGAGCACAGCGGCGTGGACTGGTACAGAACGCTGGCGGCAGGTGCCAATTATTTATTGGGCTTTTCCAATCGGTTTGGTGCTTCTACCATTACGCAGCAGCTGATCAAGAACGTTACCGGAAATACCGATGCCACCCCAAAAAGAAAGCTTCAAGAGATCCTTTATGCCAAGGATTTGGAAAAAAAGATGAAAAAAGAAGAGATTCTGGAGCTTTATCTCAACGTGATCCATTTTTCGGATCGCTGTGACGGTATTGGCGATGCGGCATGGCATTATTTTTCCAAAAAAGCAAGCGAGCTGACTTTAAACGAATCTGCCGCCATTGCCGCCATTACCAACAATCCCTCCTACTATAATCCCATCCGCCATCCGGAGAACAACCGATATCGACGGGAGCTGATCCTGCGGGCTATGCAGGAGCAGGGATATATTTCTCTTGCTGAGTATGAAGAGGCTATGGCAGAGGAGCTGACGCTTTGTGTCAAGGAAATGCCTGCGGACACGCGGAATTCCTGGTACGCGGACATGGTGATCGAGGATGTGATTGACGGTTTGGTGGAAAAATACGGCATGACAAGAGCCGTGGCATCCCGATATCTTTACGGAGGCGGATTGCAGATTTACACCGCTATGGACGGGAAGATTCAAGATATTGTGGAGGATTATTACAGAAGCGCCGTGCGAGTTCCAAGCAACGAAAACGGCATCTCGGCGCAATCTGCACTCATCGTTATCGATGCAAAAACCGGCGATATTCTCGGCGTGGCAGGAGCGGTCGGTCAAAAGAGCGGGAATCGCGTACAGAATTTTGCAACGCAGACGCTCAGACCTCCCGGATCTACCATCAAGCCTTTGAGCATCTATGCGCCGGCACTTGAAAAAGGACTGATCAACTGGGCAAGCGTGTACGATGACGTTCCCGTGAATTTCGGAATTTCCAATACGTCTCCTTGGCCTAAGAATGCCACGGGTGTTTACCGTGGACTTACCAATATTTCTTATGCAGTGGCACATTCCACCAATACGGTATCGGTGCGTGTGCTGGAGGAGCTGGGGCTTGAAAATTCCTACCGATTTGCCAAAGAAAGGTTCCATCTTACGCATCTGATCTCGGACGAGCGCGGAAACGACTGTGACGTTGCCGCGCTTGCTTTGGGACAACTCAATTACGGCGTAACGCTGCGAGAGCTGACTACCGCTTATACTGTTTTTGCCGATCGGGGGAATTATCATCCCTACCGTTCTTACTATCGGGTTTTGGATGCCGATGGAAACCTCTTGCTTTCCAATGCGGACAGAAGCGAGTACGTGATATCGGAAGCAAACGCCGCGATCATGACAAAGCTTTTGCAGGAGGTGGTTCACAGGGGCACGTCTTCCTCGATCTCTCTGGAAAATCACACCGAATGCGCAGGGAAGACAGGCACCACCAATCAGGACTTTGACCGCTGGTTTATTGGATATACTCCCGAGCTGATCTGTGGCGTATGGTGCGGCTATGAATATCCCGAGCCGTTGGTGGGGAAAAATCTTTGCACCTCGATTTGGGATGACGTTATGGGAATGATTTGCGCATCCGGAAATTACAAGACGAGGTTTGAGGTTCCCGATTCCGTGATCCGTGCCACCTATTGCAGGGATTCCGGAAAGCTGATGACGGAAGCCTGCACGCTTGATCCGAGAGGAAATCGCGCGGAGATCGGTTATTTTGTAAAAGGACGCGAGCCGAGTGCGCTTTGCGACTGTCATATTCTTTGCGATTATGACCGTGTGGGCGGCGGTATTTCCCACGGAAGCTGTCCCTTGTACGGTTGCGAGAGCGTCGGCTTGATTCAAGTGGAACGAAGCTTTCCCATGCAGATCCTTGTGACCGATGCGCAATACGTTTACCGCGGAGATCCCCGTGAGATGCCCGTTAACGAGAACAAGTCTCTTCCGTATTTTCAGTCTTCTTTGGAGCATTTTTGCGGCATTTCATCGGGAAATACGCAGTTTAACAGCTCTTGCGTTACGCCTCATGCGCTTTCGGAGGAAGAAGCTCCGCGAGAATATTGGTTTTGGGATCTCTTTGGAACGGAAGAAAAACGAATAAAACGAAAAAACGCCTCATAGATTATACCGTGAGGCGCACGCAAAACAGCGCCTTGTGTGGGAGGTGCTGTTTGTTGCATAAAAAGAAGTACGGAAAGATCACCGTGAGCGCATGGCTGAATCTGGAGCTGTCGCAATCCAGTCCCGCGCTGATGCTTTTGGTTGGCTTTGGACTGCTGATCGCATCGGTGGTTGTGCAAGTACGGGTCGGTAGCCCATATCCCGTTATTTTGGCGCTCGGCGTCAAGTCGATCTTTCCACCTGTTTGGATCATGAGCATGATCCGCGCGCTCTCTTTTTTGACTGTTGGATGCGCCGCAGGCTTTGCGCTCGGCTATCGGGAGACGGGATGTCAAGGAGAAAAATATAAGGGCGGTATGTTTTTTGTGCTCCTTGCCGTTTTGGAGCTTTTGTGGTATCCCACCTTGTTCGGCTCATCCTGGGTATTTTTGAGCGCATTGGAAAGCGTTTTGATCCTTTGTCTTTCGGTTTGCGTTACCGTCTGCTTTTATCGAGTGACCAAGTTTGCGGGAATGATCTTGCTTTTGCACGACGTTTGGCTGATCTATCTGTTGATTCTTAATTTTGCGATTTTGTTTCATGCATAAAAATAACGGGAGAAGTCGGCTTGACTTCTCCCGTTTTCTCAGAACAGAGAAATATCAATTGCTTTTCCGATAGGAACTGAATAAATACAGATTTTATCGGGTTCTTTTCCGAAAAGCGCTCTGACGGCTTTGGCGTAGTAGGAAAGCTGTACGTTGTGCCGCATTTTCAGATTGTGTGCCAAAAGCGCGAGGTCGTTCCGCTCGGCTTCGGTCACACGGTCGGTTTTGTAATCTATGAGGACAAGCTGTTTTTCGTGCGTCTCCAAAAGCAGATCGATAGAGCCTTGCACAAAAATGATTTGATCTCCAAGCGCTTCTTGGCGTGCGGAATCCGACGTAAGCTCTTTCATGGGAATATGCAATCCAAATTTTTGTTCCCGATAAATTTTGCTTGCGTTCAGGATCCAATTCATCAGATCGCTTTGACAGAAGAGGGAAAGCTGTTTCTTGTGAATGATATCTGCGGTATGGGGATGCAAGAAGCCGTTTTCGATCAATCGTGCGATCTCGGCTTCTACGCCACCGTCCGCAAGACGTCTGAAGTCACAGAATTCCAAAAAGGCATGAGTTGCCGTGCCGATTTCTGCCGCGCTTGGACGGGAATCTCTTTGCAGCAAGGCGGAAAAGCTCTTTGGAGCAGATTCCATGAGCGTGATCTGTGCATCGAGAAGCCCCCGGTCTGTTGATTCCTCATCTTGGATATCCAAAAGATTTTGTTGAAGCTTGGATGCCGCCGCCTTGGTGGGAAGCCCGTGAAGGAGCGAATGGGGATATTCAAATTGCTCCGCGGCTTGCATAATATTAGCGTAGTGAAGGGAAACAGGATTTGCCGCCCGTTCCTTTTCCGGTTCCTCTTCCGCTCTTTTTTGAGGATCGAAAGGAACACCTTTTTGCGCTTCTTTCAAGGAAAAATGCCGGAAAGTGCAAGGAAATTCGGCTTTTTTGGCTTCTTCCTGCTGTAATGCGGCGAGGATCCACGCAAGGTAACTGTTGCAGCCGAGAATGTCCGTGCGGTTGCCGCGCTCGATCAGAGATGCCGCTTGGCAAGCGTTTTCCCACAGTCCGCCAAGCGTGCCCGTTACGTAGAGTCTCTCGCGCGCACGGGTCAGGGCAACGTAAAGTGTGCGAATGTGCTCCTCGGTCTGCTCCGCATTGATCTCATTCTTCACTGCCATACGGAAGATGCTGTCCTCGCTGTCACCGCTGATCGGGGAATACAGCTTGGTTGCAAGTCCCAGGTTCTTGTGATAGACCAGCGTTTCCTTCAGATCACTCTTGTTAAAGCTTGTTCCGCAAGCGGAAAGAAAGACCACGGGATATTCCAAGCCCTTGGAATGATGCACGGTCATAATGGAAACGGCATCCTCCTCCTGCAAAAAGCCGCCCGCCGAGGCGGTTCCGCTTTCCGTCAGCTTTTCAAAGTGCTGTAAAAAGCCGTAAAGACCGCACCACGAGGTTTTCTGATACAGACGCGCTTGCTCGTAAAGGAAGAGAAGAGGCGGTTGTTGGCTATACGGAAGCAGACGCTCCTCCAGATAAAGCGTTCGCAAAAACTTGTCTGCGGGCTGAGAGGTTGCGTTTTGGCGTTGTCTTTCCATCCAATCCAGCAATACGGTGGATTTTTTGGATAGGAGTGAAACGGCTTCGGAGCGCGCCAGACATTCCATTGCTTCATAAAGCGCTTTGCTTTCGGGGGCTGCTTTGCGGATTTCGGTCAGCTCCTCCAGTGAAAAGCCTCCCAAGGGGGAAAGTAAAAATTCAGACAGGGGAATATCACGGTAGGGATTGTCAATCGCCTTGAGCAGATTGAACATTTCCACGGTCAAGGGATCCTGCAGAATATCCGATGAAGCAGTCAGACGGAAAGGGATATTTAAAGCCTCCAGCTCCTTTTGAAAGGGGGGCATCTGCTTTTTGGAACGGATCAGAATGGCAATATCCGAGGGCTTGATGGGCTTTCCGTTGTCCAACTGCTCCTCGCGTAACAGCCTTGAGATTTCCGCGGCGACCCACAGTGCCTCATCCTTGGCATCCTCATCCTCGTCATCGCTCTGATATCCTCGCGGTGTTTTGTCGAAAAACGCCACCTGAACCGGAACGGGATGATTGGGAAGCGGGTCTTCCGGCTTTGGCTTGGCGCAGATCAGATCGTCCTGCTTGCGGTATTGAATGGATTTTTCACAAGCCGAGAAAAGAAAACCGCAAATTGCGTTGGTAAAGTCGATTACGGGCTGATCACAGCGGAAGTTATCAGACATGAATACGCAGTTTCCGTCGGCATCTGCGGCATTTGCGGCATCATGAAGCGGCATTTTGCGCCGATAATCGGCAAAGATCGATGGCTCGCTTCCGCGGAAGCCGTAAATGCTTTGCTTGATGTCGCCTACCATAAAGCGGCGTGTGCCTCCAAGAATAGCAAAAATGCTGTCTTGCACGAAATCCACGTCCTGATATTCGTCGATGTAGACCGCATCAAATTGATCCGCAAGATTCTTTGCCAGCTCCGAGGGAGCTCCGTCCGAAGTGCTTAACAAGCGATATAAAAGAGTGCGGACGTCGTTGAATTCCAAAACGCCGCGGGTCTTTTTTTCTTGTAAAAGCCGTGCGGAATATACACTGTAAAAGCGATAGAGCGCTTCGCAAAGCGCCGCTGTTTCTTCGGCTTGACGGGTAATTTCCTCGGGGGAGAATTGAAAGTATCCCGCTACGGTGTCCTGACGGGCTTTGAATTTGTTTCGCCAGCCTTGATATCGAATGACTTCGTTTGCTTTATCGCGGATGGTGGGAAACCGCCCCTTGCCAAAGGATGCCGAAACCGCTTTGACGTGATCGTAGCATTGCTCCTCCAAGGCGTTCAGCATGGCTTGACAGTAATCGCGGTCCGATGCAACCATTCCGCCAAGCTTGGCGTTTACGTCTGGATCGGTATCCAAATATGCCTTGATCTTTTGCAATTCCGCGAGATCACCTTGATATTGCTCGCGCAGGGATGCCGATAATGCGATGCCGTAGCGCGATTTCAAAAAGTCAAATCGGCTTTCCTGTCGTAGCTGCTCAGCGTTCTTTTTCAACAGCTCGATTCCGTCCGGGTACGCGGATACCGTATCCAGAAATTCCAAGAGGAGCTTGTCCAGCTTGCCGTCGCTTCGATTGGTCATAAGATGATCCATGGAAGCCGCAAATCTGTTTTTCAAAATGCGGTCAAAATGAGAGCTTTGGGGCGTATTCGGTTCGTTTTGCTCGTAAAATTCGGTGATAAGAGCATCCAAAAGCTCCATGGCAATAGGCTTGATCTCGCTTTCGCTTGCGATACGGAAGGAGGCGGGAAGTCCCAAGGCATCAAAATTAGCGCGTACGATTTTTTGGAAGAAGGAGTCGATGGTAGAGATCTGCGCGCTGCCGAGAAGAAAGAGCTGAGAGGACAGATGCTTGTCTCCGGGATTTGCCGCCAATGCCGCGGAAAGTGCCTCGGCAATGCGGGATTTCAGCTCGGCTGCTGCCGCGCGGGTAAAGGTGACCACAAGCATTTTGGAAAGGTCTGCGGGATGATCGGGGTCGAGAAGGGATCTGATAATGCGCTCTGTCAACACGCTGGTTTTACCCGAGCCTGCGGCGGCGGATACCAGCAGCGTCTTGTCGCGCAGATTCATTGCTACCTCTTGTGAGGGGGTCCAGGTTCTTGCCATACAGTATCATCTCCTTTCCGATTATTCGTGAAATGCTTTGTCGCAGTGATTGATGACGGGGCAGAAGCGACAGGCGTCCTTGGAGGGGGTTTTTTGTGCCTCTCCCGCCAGGATCCGTTCGGCAATCTCCGTTACCGCAAGCTTCATTTCCTGTATCAGGCCGTCGATTTCTTCTTTTGTCTGTTGGATCAGCTTTTTGGAAAAGCGCTTGTCGGCAGAAGCGTCCAAGGCCTCCGCGATCTCTCCGTCCGCCAGTACAAGTCCGCTTCGAAAAACACCTGTTTTGCCTTTTTCCGTGGTTGTGTAAAGATATTCGGCACCTCCCGCCACGTATTTGTGAGGGTTGGAGGAAAGCATGGCAAACAGATACAGGATCAACTGGATATCAAGACCTGTGGAGACGTCCTTTAGCGCGAATTTGTGCTCGCCCGACTTGTAGTCCACCACGCGGACGTAGATCTTGTCATCGGTTTTGTAAAGGTCTACACGGTCGATCATACCGCTCAGGATCACGCGCGAGCCGTCCTTCAGCTCCAGCTTGACGGTGGGGATTCCGTTTGCTTCAGAGGATCCGATCACTTGCTCAAAGCGGGAGGGGATAAATTGGCAGAAGTGAAGCTCGGCGATCATATCGCTCAGCATCAAAAGTGCCAGCTTTCGCAATCGGGTATATAGGTGCAGGAGTCTTCCGCTCAAACGATCAAGCCCCAGTGGGCATACCTCCTCCAAATACGCAGTGATGATTTCATCGGCAATCGGTTCAACCTCTTCCTCGGGCGGTAATGCCAGCGTTCCGTCCTCTTGCAGTGCAGAGGATAGGAATTTTTCAAAGACGTAGTGCAAAAAAGTGCCGTCATCCGCATATCTGGGGGTGGAGCTCTTTTCTTCGCGCAGCTTTAAAGAATAGGTGCTGTAATAGCTATAGGGACAGAGAACGAAGGATTTGATTTTGCTTTGGGATAGCCGAAGCGTGGTTCCCGATGGCATGGGGGGGAGCCTGAGATCGTTTTCTGCGGTGGTATTCTCTTGAAGCTGACGAAGTGACTTGATCTCTGTCAGATCGAATTTTTGCGGTGCTTGATCCAAAAGAAGCGCCACACGGTTGAACGCCAAAGAGGGCGTGCGCGCCGAGCCGTCCGGCTCGCTGGCGACCGTGGAAAGGAAAAGCCGTTCGCTTGGTTTGGTGATTGCACGGTAAACGTAGAGCAATTCCTCGGAAACCCGTGTTTTTTCACGGGATTGAAGCACCAGCCCCAGGGGCTCCAGTGCTTCCTTTTCGTGCTCGGAGAGGATTCCGTCATCGGAGATCGCCTTGGGAAATTCTCCCTCGCAGAGTCCCAACAATAGTGCGGCGCGGATCTTTTCCACACGCATTGTGGAGGCAGAGCCGATCATTACGCAGTCATGGAGGTTTGGAACAGAACCCATGTCGGTACCGGCAAAGAGAAGATTTAGCGCAGCGGCAAACTCCTCTGTGGTCATTTCGGTGTTGGGAAGAAGCTTGCATAGCGTTGTCAAGGTTTCACACAACTGGCTGTAGAGTCGGAGCGCTTCGCCGGCTTCGCGACGCCTGCCGGCCTTCATTTCCGACTTGGCTTGCTCGCAAAGCTTTTCGGAAATCTCCAGATTGATTAAGTAGTGATACAGGGCTGCGCATTTGTCTTGGAGTCTTGGGGACGCCTTTAACTCTGCGGCGAGATGCTTCATGGGATCAATAACCGCTTTTCGTACGTCGTTGGCGGATTTTAAAATCTCCTCTGCGCGTGGACTGCGTTCGGTGGTAAGACCGTCCGGATTCATGCTCCAGACCTCATCCAAAAAACGGGAGCCCGAGATTCTCCAGGTCTCGCAATATTCCTCAAACAGGGAAACGTCGCGTACGCTGACACCGGCAAGTCCGGTTTTTACCAATGTCAGAATTTCCTGCAAGGGATAATACCGGCATACTGCTTTGAGTGCCGACAGAATCAGACGAAACAGTGGCTTGGAGGAGAAATCGGTGCGCTCGGAAATAAAGTAGGGAATTCCATGCCGTTCCATTGCGGCATCCAGTACACCGCGATAGGTCTCTGTATCTCTGACTACTACGGCGATCTCTCCGTAGCGCATTCCGGTTTGCACCAAATCAAGGATGTTCAGGGCTGCCGCTTCGGATTCCTCGTACAGATTGTTGCAGCGCAAAAGGGTGACGGGGGATGTCTCCTCGTTGTTGCCTTCGCACTTTTGAACAGGGGCGTCAAATCGCCAAAGATCGCGCTCGATGCGTGAAAAAACAGCGTTTTTCTCGGCACTTTCCATAAAAAGTTGCTTTTTTTGAAGATCGACGTCAGCTTCGCTTGCAAGCTTTTGCAGTCTTTTATAGGTTTGAATTACGGTTTCAAAATGGGGAAGCCGTGAGGTGAAGCTGTCGGCGCAAAGGGAAACAGTCACCCTGTCAGCCTGTCGCAGGATCTCTCGCAGAACACCGTATTCCTGCTCGGTAAAGCTGGTAAAGGAATCAATATAAACCTGTGCGTTTTGGAAATAATCATGCTCCCGCAGCTTTTCGGTAAGTCGGACAAGCTTGTCCTCCGGATCGCTTCCAAAGCAATCCTTCAGCTTTTGACGGAACACCGAGTCGATGAGTGCCAGATCCATCAGCTTATTCTGCAGAGGAGAATTTGCCGAAAGCTTGTTCGCAGTGTCCTCCAGCAGTTCTCCGTTGATGCCGTTGGCATGAAGCTCGGAAAGCGTCTGCAGCAGAAGCTCGGTCAACGTGTTGTCGTTTTGAGCGTTGTGTCCGTAGCATTTGAGCAAAGGGGAAACGGTGCGAAGGGTATCCCACATCAAAAGCGCGCGAAGTCCGCCGTTGATATTGCTTTGCGTAACACCGCCGTATTGGCGAAAAACATCCTCGGCAAGTCCCGAGAAATGAACGATTTGAAAGTAACGTCCCGCGTTTTGCGGCAAAACAGAAGGAAAATCTCTCTCGCTGATATAAGCCTGTTGCTCGGGAACCAACAAAAAGCATTTTCTTTGGGCTTGGATGTCTGCGGAAATATCTTGAAGTAAGCGCGCGGTTTTCCCGGAGCCCGAGGGGCCGCAGATCAAATTCAGCATAGCGTTTCTCCTTTCTTATCTTGGTCTTTCGCAAGGCGCAGATTTCTCAAAATGGTATTTCTTCCTCTCCAGGAGTAGGCGCGCGTTGAAAATTCCGCATCGGACATCCCTTCCACGATTTCCTCGGTGAGATGGGGAATTGCGTTTTGAGCAAAAAAGGGAATGGGAGATTCGATGCTTCCGTCCCGCAACACCCTTTGCGTATGAGGACATACCTCTTGACAGATATCGCATCCCCACAGAGAGCCGAATTTCAGAATGCAGTTCTTTTCCTCCTCGGTAAGCTCGCCCTTCTTTTGTGTGAGTGCCGAGAGACAACCGCCGCATTCCTTGATCGGGCAAAGCTCCATGCATTTTCCGCATCCCGCGCATTCTTTGATCGGATTGGATTGGCAAGGGAGCTCCATGTCGGTAATCAGCTCACTCAAAAATACGTAAGAGGAATATTTTGAAGTGATCAAAAGGTGATTTTTTCCAACGCATCCCAGCCCTGCCTTGGCGGCAGCATCCGGCTCGTCAATGGGGGAGTGATCGGCAAAGGCGGCAAATTTGCTTTGCGGATAACGTGCTTGAAGTGCCGGAAGCAATCTTTCAAACAATTCTTTACAAAACAAATGGTAGTCCCTTGATACTGCGTATGCGGAAATATTGCGCTCGGAATCCCTGCATGCGGGAGAAAAATAGGGAATTGCCATCATGATAACGGTGCCGTTCCGAATTCCCGCGCGCTCCAGCAGATAGGGCTTTACAATGCGACAATCCGAAAGCGGGATCGGGGCATAGCAATCAATAAATTCTTTTTCAAAAAAAGACGATAAAAATGCAAACATCCCTTTTCCTCCGCGTGTTTTTGTGGTATAATATAGCAAAAAGCATACGTCCTTGCCGTGCTTGTCTCTATTATATCAAAAAAACAGATGGAATACAAGAAGAATTCTTATTTTTCAAGGTTTTTTTCTGCCGTCTTCATCTTTCTGTCACATTTGTCCGCTATAATAAACGGTGGAATCAAAAGACGTTGCCGGAACGTCGGAAATTGGAGGATCAGATCTATGAATAACAACGATCAACAATTGAATGATAACAGCTTTGAAGAAAACACCCCCACGCGGGAAACGTCTTCCGAAAGCTCTTACGAATACGTATTTTCCAGAGGAATGATGGACACACCGCCCCTTTTTGAGGAGCAGTCGTATCAGAAGACGCGTTCCCCCAAAAGATTTTTAAGCGTTTGTACGGCTGTTCTCAGCATCGCATTGGCGTTTTGCGCAGGCTTTGGAGGCTCTCTTTGCGCAAGCTTTTTTACCGATCGCAAAAATGCCGTGCAGGAAGATGACAGAAAAAATCTGTACGTAGAAACACCGGAGGTGCTTTTGCAGCAAGATCCTGTGGATCCTTCTAAGTTCGGATCGGCAGGAGAGGACGTTTTTTCTGTCTCGCAGGTTGCGGATATCGTTTTGGATACTGTGGTTGTGGTAAACGCAACTATTGAAACACAATCTTTTTTTGGAACCGCTCAAACGAGTGTTAGTACGGGAAGCGGTGTGATCATTACCCAAAACGGATACATTGTAACATGTCATCACGTAATCGATCAGGCGGTAAAGATTACAGTAAAGCTCAATTCCGGTGAGGAATACGAGGCATCCTTGGTTGGATCCGATGAAGCCAGCGACGTTGCTCTGCTGTATATTGATACCCAAAAAGCATTGCCATCTGCAAAGCTTGGTAACAGTGCGGATCTGGTGCTGGGAGAGATGGTTGTAGCCGTGGGCAATCCCTTGGGGCAGCTTTACAGAACCGTGACCGCAGGATATATCAGCGGTCTGGACCGAAAGATCGCAAATTCTGACGGAAGCGTTATGACGCTTTTGCAGACCGATGCTGCGGTGAATTCCGGCAACTCGGGAGGTGGACTTTTCAATCTGGACGGCGAGCTCATTGGCATTGTCAATGCCAAGTATGCACAAACCGGTGTGGAGGGGTTGGCGTTTGCCATTCCTATCGATTGGGCATACGAGGTTCAACTGGATCTGATCGAATACGGTTACGTTCGTGGAGTAGTGGACAACGGATTGACGGTTGCCGAGGTAAACGCCGACAACTATCGTTATTATTCTTCCTACGGCATCAAAACCTACGGTGTGTACGTGGTGGATTCTCTCTACTGTGAGGATCTGAACAATAAGGATCGCATCGTCTCGATCAACGGCGTGGAGATCACCACCGAAGCACAGTTGAACGCCGTTTGCAAGACCTGCAAGATCGGTGATACGGTTGAAGTTCTGTATTCCCGTGACGGCAACACTTATACAACCCAATTAACGCTTCAGGAATACGTTCCCGAGCATATCAAAAACAAATAAATTGACATCATAGGATTTTGACTATAAAAGAAAGGAGAGAGCGCAATGTATCATATTTTAGTTGTAGATGACGAGTCGCGCATTCGTTCCGTGATCCGAAAGTATGCGGAATTTGAAGGTCATGAGGTAACCGAGGCAGGTGACGGTATGGAGGCTGTGCTTTTGTGCCGCAAAAATCGGTACGACATGATCATTATGGATATTATGATGCCCGAGCTGGACGGCTTCTCGGCTTGCCGTGAGATCCGCAAGGTATCGAACACACCCATTATTATGCTGTCCGCGCGCGGCGAGGAGTATGACCGCATCAACGGATTTGAGGTTGGTGTGGATGATTACGTGACCAAGCCGTTCTCCCCCAAGGAGCTGATGCTTCGCGTGGATGCCATTATGAAGCGTGTTTCGCGTTCCATCGATCCGCTCAAGGGAACAAACAAGCCCAACGTGATCGTGGAAATGGACCATGGCGGTCTGCGTGCTGACGTGACGGCGCGTTTGGTTTTGATTGACGGAGAGCGCGTAGATATGTCTCCCAAGGAGTACGATCTCTTCTTTTATCTGCTTTCCAATCGCAATATTGCGCTTTCTCGCGAAAAGCTGCTCTGTGAGGTATGGGGGTATGATTTCTACGGCGATGCGCGAACGCTGGATACGCACATCAAGCTGCTGCGCAAGAGTCTTGGAAAATACAGCAAGTACATCGTGACGCTGCGCGGTGTTGGATACCGCTTTGAGGGAGAATGAAGTCGTTGGAAATGAAAACAAAAAGACACTTCAAGGGAGTCAGCATCGGCTGGAAGCTTGCCGCTTATTTGTTGGTCTTTGTTATATTGACGCTTCTGGTGGTTTGGCTCTTTCAAATCCTTTTGCTGGATGTTTTTGTGGAAAACACCAAGAAAAAGGAGCTGGGCAGAACCGCTGATCAGCTTTCTGAGCTTTTGGGCGATGACTCCCTGGAAAGAAGCGCGCTGGGATATGCATCAGAACGCTTTATGAGTATTTCGATCTACCGCATTTCCGAAAGTGGAGCGACTCCCGTTGTAGACGTAAACGCATGGGGGGACGGCAAAACCCTTTGGTTGGGACAAGAGCAGCTTTCTTCTTTCTATCAAAAGGCTTCCGAAAACAACGGCGTTTACGATACTAAGGTGGCTTTTGGCGGAAAAGAATTGGAAGAGGGGGGATTTGCATTTTTCCCCTTTGGACGTGAAAATTATAAGGACAGCCGCATTCCCGCCAAGAATATCCGATTGGTTCATATTTTGCTGGCAAGCGATTCCACCGGCAATCAATATCTGCTGTTTTTGGATGCGCCTCTGTTGCCTCTGGACGTAACGGTTGCCACCTTGAAGATGCAGTTCGTTTGGATCACCATGTTCCTTTTGGTGCTTGCGGCGCTGATGGTGCATTTTCTTTATCGAAAGATATCCAAGCCCTTGATTCGTATGAATGCCTCCGCAAAGCAATTGGCTGACGGAAAATATGACGTTTCCTTTTCGGGAAAGGGATACCGTGAGACTAAGGAGCTGGCACAAACTCTGGATTATGCCGCATCGGAGCTTTCTCAGCTGGATCGCTTGCAAAAGGAACTGATTGCCAATATTTCTCACGATTTGCGCACGCCTCTGACGATGATCAAGGGCTACGGTGAGATGATGCGGGATATCCCCGATGAAAACACACCCGAAAATATGCAGCTGATTCTGGATGAGACCGAGCGCCTTTCGGCGCTTGTGAACGATCTTTTGGATATTTCCAAGCTTCAGGCGGGTGCTACCGTGCCGCAGATGACGCAGTTTGATCTGACCGAGGTGCTATCCGAGGTCATGGCGCGCTACGATGCCTTTACCAAGCGTCAGGGGTATTCGATCCATTGGTCGGCAGAGGGCATGGCTCCCGTGCTTGCTGACCGCAAAATGATTTTACAGGCGTTTTGTAATTTGATCAACAATGCCATTAACTATACCGGAGAAGACAAGCAGGTGTGGGTTCGTCAGACCGTGAAGGATCAAAGAGTCCGCATCAGCTTTACCGATACCGGAAGCGGTATTCCGCAGGATCAGGTTGCCTTGATCTGGGACCGCTACTATAAGGTGGATAAGGTTCACCGCCGTGCCGAGGTTGGCTCGGGTCTTGGACTTTCCATCGTTAAGGAAATTCTGGACAAGCATCACGCCGCCTACGGTGTTACCAGCACTCCGGGGGCGGGATCTACGTTTTGGTTTGAGCTTCCTGTGATAACACAAGGCTATGAGGAGGGATTCCATTGAAAAGCTCTGTTTTAGAACTGTTACATTGCCCGATCTGCCATGCGGGCTTGGAGCTTGCAAACGAGGGGAAAAGCTGTCAATGTAAGGGATTCAACAAAAAGCATTGCTTCGATTTTTCCAAAAGCGGATATTTGAATCTTGCCGGACCTCACGGAGGAGCGGGCGATCAGAAGGATGCCATCCGCGCGCGCAGTTTGTTTCTGAACGCCGGGTATTATCAGCCCTTGGCAGATCATCTTTCCGGAAAATTGGATCTTCTTGGCGTGAAAAGCCTTTTGGACGCAGGATGCGGAGAAGGCTATTATACCAATCGGTTCGCGCTTCAAAGAGACGTCGTTGGCGTGGATCTTTCCAAGGATGGCATTGATGCAGCCGCCAAAGTCTCCAAAAGCAATCAGACGGGAGCCGGCTTTGTGATTGCAAGTCTCTTTTCTTTGCCGATTCCCGATGGAACAATGGATGCAGTGATCAATATTTTCGCGCCGTGCGCGGAGGACGAGTTCCTTCGCGTTTTGAAGCCGGGGGGATACGGAATCGTGGTTGCCGCGGGAGAAGAGCATCTTATCGGGCTGAAGGAAAAGCTTTACGAAAACACCTATCTCAATCGGGGAAGGGCGGATCTGCCGCGCAAAATGAAGCTTATTGCCAAGGATCGTTTACAGTATTCGGTGACCGTGAGCTCCGCCGAGCAGATCGCGGCACTGTTTTCCATGACGCCTTACTATTGGCGTACCTCCGAGGAGGATCGCGGAAAGCTTCTTGGATTGGATTCTCTTACCACGGATTTGGATTTTGATATTTATCTTTTCAGAAAGGACAATTGACCCACTATGAAAATTTCGGTTTGTATTCCCATGTATAATGAGAGCCGCGTCATTGCAAAATCGGCGCAGGAGCTTTCCGATTATATGGAGGCACATTTTGAGGACTATGAGGTGATCTTTTGCAGCGACGGAAGCTCTGACGGTTGTGATGAGATCGTACGGGAGATGAAGCTTCCCAACGTAAACGTGATCGCATATCAGCCCAATCAGGGAAAGGGCTATGCGGTGCGTACCGCTCTGCTGGCGGCAACGGGAGACGTTTGTATGTTTACCGATGCCGATCTTGCATACGGAACCGAGGTGATTTCTCGCGTTTACAAGACCTTCGAGGAGAATCCCGATGCCGATATGGTTATCGGCTCTCGTAATCTGCACAAGGATGGCTATGAAGGCTATACCTTCCTGCGCAAGCTCATGTCCAAGGTTTATATCAAGGTGCTTTGCATTGCAGGCGGCTTTAAGCTTTCGGATTCTCAATGCGGATGCAAGGCATTCACCAAGGACGCGGTACAAAGGATCTTTCCAAGATGCGAGGTCAATCGCTTTGCCTTTGACTTTGAGGCGATCCTTTGGGCGATCAAGATGGATATGAAGATTGTGGAAATGCCGGTGAAGATCATCAATCACGGGGAATCCAAGGTAAATGTGATCAAGGATACGCTTCGTATGCTGAAGGATCTGCGCTGCATGAAAAAGAGAATCAAAAATACAAAGCTGTAATCAAAAAAGAGCCGATCGCAGATCGGCTCTTTTTTCAATGATGATGGTGATGATGGTGATGGTGATGATGCCCGTGTTCTTCAACTTTTACGTGGCAATGATCCTCATGGCAATGCTCGCCCTCGTGCTCCAATTCAACGGTTACGTGTCCGATTCCGTGCTCCGCAAGCTCCTCGCGAATCTGCGCCTTGATCCCGTGGGCATCCTCATTGGTAACGGCGTGAAGCGTAGCGTAATGGTGGCTTCCGTCCATGCTCCAGACGTGAATATGGTGAACGTCGAGAACTCCGTGAATTTCGCAAAGATGCTCCTTGATTTCATTGACGTCAATTCCGTGAGGCGTCTTTTCCAAAAAAAGATTCAGCGCTTCCTGAAGATTTTTTATGGCGTTGATAAAGATAAACGTCGCTACACCAATGGACATGATAGGGTCAATGATGACAAAATCGGTAAATCGCATGATAATAGCGCCCACCAAAACTACAAGCCAGCCCAGAACGTCCTCCAGCATATGGAGATTGACAGCCTTTTGATTCAGCGAATCGCCCTCACGGGTAAAGAATGCAGCAATAAAATTGACCGCTGCGCCGACGACGGCAAAAAGGATCATACCGTCATAATGAATATCCGAGGGATCAAAAATCCTTTGAACTGCGTTGTAGGCAACGATCAGAGATCCCGCCAAAAGGATCAAGGTGGTAATGACGCTTCCGATCACAGAATATCGGGCGTAGCCGTAGGTGTATTTTTCATCGGGTTGCTTTTTGCTTTTCTTTTCCAAGCCGTAGGAAATACCAATGCTGGCAGCATCTCCAACGTCATGTACCGCGTCCGAGAGGATGGCAACGCTTCCTGTCAGAATGCCTCCCACGAATTCAAAAATGGAAAAGGCGAGATTCAGAATAAAGGCGATCAGAATATTTCGTTCGGTTTTCATAAAAGGATCTCCTTTCGGATCTGTTTGTATTTATTGTAGCACAAAAGAATTTGTGTGTCAAGAAAAATAAAAATATTGTTTTTATCTCTTTTTTGTGGTATAATCAATAAAAAAAGACGTTTGTTGTTCACAAACGCCTTTTGCTTGCCTTAAACTTGATAAAAGGTCAAAAATCGAGGTAAAAGCGAAGAAAAGGTCAACTTTTTTCTGTGCAATATTGTTTTGCAAACTCTTTCACAACAGATTTTATTGAAAAATCAATTCTACTATCACAAAAACGTTTAATATGCTCAGGAATCTCTTTGTAATAAGCTTCTGCAATACCGCCGGCCATACAAGCCTGTGTATCTGCATCACCGCCAAGAGAGATTGCATTTCTGATTGCGCTTTCATAATCTGTCGATTCCAAGAATGCAATAATTGCAGGTGGAACGCTATACGATGTACGGCTATCAAACACGTGCGTTTCTTTGATGATGGAAAGTGGCGTTGACAGCTTGTATTTGAACACTTTTTCCAAATACGCTTTAATTTGCTCTTTATTCGCACCGTTTCGTGCCATAAAGATTGATGTGGCAACTGCTTGCGCTCCAACAATTGCCTCGCGGTGATTGTGGGTAGAAAGACAGCTTGCTTTTGCTTGCAAGAGAGTTTGTTCTAACGAATCATACGCATATCCGATCGGGATAACGCGCATGGAGGCACCGTTTGCATAACTGTGTCCGTTTCTTGCATACGGATCTTTCGCCCAAGCGGCAAACATATTGCCAAATCCGGCGTGTGGGTGATACGAATAATATTGACGGTATTGTGAGGCGTATTCTTTTGCGCGAGCACGAAGAGTCCATTTGGATATTTTGGATGGATTATTGAGAATTGCCTTGCAGACTGCCGCGATCAATACGCTATCATCTGTAAAAAAGCTGTCTTTGTTAAATTCAAAATTGTAATCCTTTGTACAATGAACCTCGTAATACGAACCGATTACATCTCCGTATATTGCTCCAAACATTGCCTCACCGCCTTTCTGTGTTTATTATACCACACTTTTGTAAACAAATCAAGGCGTAAGCCTTGTATATCATCTGCAACTCGTTGCGGTATATCATCAGCCCGTAGGGCTGGATATCATCAAGCCGCAGGGATATGCACGCTGGCGCGTGATGAGATACAAGGGCGGCTTGCCGCCCTTGATGATATGCACCACGCTTCGCGCGGTGATGATATGCCAAGCCTGCGGCTTGGATAAACAAAAAAGAAACTTTTGGTAGACAAAAGTTCCTTTTTTGTTGGTGGAGACAACTGGATTCGAACCAGTGACCCCTTGCATGTCAAGCAAGTACTCTAACCAACTGAGCTATGCCTCCAAACGAGTGATATTATATCATATATTTTTCGAAAAAGCAACCCCTTTTTGCAATTTTTTTAATATTTTTTAAAAATCGTGCAACCAATTCGATTTTTTTACGAGTAGATAGATGAAGGACCTTCAAAATACTTCTGTGGGAGGTGAAACCATTGGATGATCATCGCATTGTAGAGCTCTACTGGGAACGTTCTGAACAAGCAATTAAGGAAACCGCTTCCAAATACGCAGACTATTGCTATGCCATTGCCTATAACATTCTTGGAAACCGCGAGGATTCTGAGGAAAGTGTCAATGACACCTACTTGGATGCATGGAACAGTATGCCGCCGCACCGTCCTGCAATTCTTTCTACCTTTCTCGGCAAGATCACGCGGCGCATTTCCATTGATAAGCTGCGCGCCCGAAACGCCGAAAAAAGAGGTGGAAGCAATCTTACGCTGGCGTTGGAGGAGCTGGAGGAATGCCTTTCCGCGCGTGATGATCTGCAAAAGGAATTGGATGCGCAGATCCTCGCCGAAGCGCTGAATTCTTTTTTGGAAGAGCTTTCCGAAATCGAACGTCGTGTTTTCCTTTGCCGCTATTGGTACGTGGATTCACTTGAGGTCATCGCGAAGCAATTTGGATTCAGCCCAAGCAAGGTCAAATCCATGCTTCACCGCACGCGGGAAAAACTGAGAAAGTATTTGGAAAAGGAGGAACTGTTATGAAATCGAATAAACTGTTTGACGCCATTGGAATGGTGAAGGATGAATATATCCAAGACGCCAAAAAGCCGATCCCAAAAAAGATATATCGATCCAAGTGGTTTTATTCGGGAATTGCCGCAGTTTTGGCTTGCGCGATTCTGATCGGGGCGCTTTTGGGGAAGCTTTGGACTCCTGCGGAAGAGGAGCACATTCCTCTTTCGGATGAGGATTTTTTAAACAACTATGCCATAGGTGCCGCGTTTTATCCGGAGACGGTACAATACAGCAATGAAAATTGGAGCGAATGGCGAGAGTCGATCGAAGAGCTGACAAAGGATTACAAGTCCATGAATATTGATCTCGATCACTTTTTCTCACAAAGCATTCCCGTTTTTCTTTCGGGGAATGAAGAAGAAAACATGGTTTATTCTCCTTTGAACGTCTATATGGCGCTTGCGATGCTGGCGGAGACAACGGAAGGGAACAGCCGTGCCCAGATCTTGGATCTGTTGGGGGCTCCCGGTGTTCATCAGCTGCGCCAAGAAGCCAACGCCATCTGGAAGGCGAATTATCGGGACGATGGCAGAACTACCTGCCTTTTGGCAAACTCTCTTTGGTTAAGCGATGATCGTTTGGATTATCAAGAAGATACGGTTGGAATTTTGTCAAGAGAATATTACGCCTCTACCTTTCGCGGAGAAATGGGCTCCGAAGACTATAACAAGGCTTTGCAGATCTGGATGAATCAGCAAACGGGAGGACTTTTGGAGGATCAGATCAACAACCTGAAAATGACACCCGATACCTTTCTCGCGATCGTAAGCACTGTTTGGTTTGAAGCCTCGTGGAGCGACGTGTTCAACAAAGGATTTACCTATACCGGCACTTTTCATGCTCCCAATGGAGACGTTGAAAGCGCTTTTATGAGCAAAAGCGACGGTATGAGTTATTGTTGGGGAGATCACTTTGGCGCCGTAACGCTGTTTTTTAAGGACAGCGGCAGAATGAAGATCGTTCTTCCCGACGAAGGCACTTCGGCAGAAGATCTGCTTGCCGATTCCCAATGCATGGACTTTGTGATCGGTCAAAGTGGATGGGAAAACGAAAAGTACGTTCTTGTAAATCTCTCGCTTCCAAAATTTGACGTTTCCTCGCAGATCGATCTGGAGGAGGGGCTTAAGTCGTTGGGGGTGACAGACGTTTTTGATCCAACGGTGGCTGATTTTTCCTCCATTATTCCTGAAGCCTATATGGCAAAGGTTGAACAAGCAACCCACGGAGCTCGCGTTCAGATCGATGAAGAGGGCTGTGTCGCTGCTGCATATACCATTATAACGGAAACAGACGGCGCCTTGTCTCCAAATGAAGAAATCGATTTTGTGGTTGACCGCCCATTTTTGTTCGTGATCTATTCGCCCTCGAACCTTCCTTTGTTTGTAGGTATCGTAAACCAACCTCAATAATCACTTGGTCAGCAGGCGTGTTGTCTGCTGACCTTTTTGCGTGAAAAATATTTTAAAAAGCTGTTCTTTTGTGTTGCATTCGATAAAAAAATGTGATATAATAGATATGATTTTTAAAACGTAAGGCGGTGACGAAATGCGCACGCAAGCTATGGAAAATTTATTGTCCTTTTTGGAAGCCTCTCCCACGGCGTTTCACGCGGTGGAAAATACGGCAGAGCTGTTGGAAAAGAACGGCTTTGTAAGGCTTCTGGAAGGTGAAAACTGGAATTTGGAGTTAGGGAAGGGCTATTTTGTAACCCGCAATCAATCCTCGATCATTGCCTTCCGTATGCCCGAAAAGTCGGCATCCTCCTTTATGATCACGGCAAGCCATACCGATTCTCCTACCTTCAAGCTCAAAAACGAGTTTGAGGCTCCCGCCTTTGATCAATATGTACGCCTTGTGGTAGAGCCCTACGGCGGCTCGATCTTTTCCACCTGGACCGACCGTCCGCTCTCGGTTGCCGGACGCGTGATTTTGGAAAAGGATGGGAATTTCCTTGCAAAAACCGTAAAAATCGACCGTGATCTGGTGCTCATTCCCAATCTTGCCATTCACATGAATCGCGAGGTCAACACGGGTTACAAGTGGAACGCCGCGGTAGATATGCTTCCTTTGTTCTCTCAGAACAATCAAGGAAAGGAGACGCTGAAATCCATTCTCGCCCAAGAGCTGAGCTGCTCAGTTGAGGATATCCGAGGATTTGACCTCTTCCTCTACAACCGCCAAAAGGGAAGCGTTTGGGGCGCAAACGAGGAATTCTTCTCCTCTCCCCGCATCGATAATCTTATGTGCCTCTACGGCACGCTGGAGGGACTTCTTGCGGTAAACCCCTTGCACACCGTCAATCTGCTTCTTGCCGCCGACAACGAGGAGACCGGAAGCGCCACCAAGCAGGGCGCGGGATCGCTGTTCCTTTCGGATACGCTGTCCCGCATCTGCGAGTCTCTGAATGCCGACAAGCGTCAGATGCTGGCATCCTCTATGATGATCTCTGCCGACAACGGACACGCCAAGCACCCCAACCATTCCGAAATGAGCGACGCCAAAAATGCGCCTCATCTCAACGGCGGTGTGGTGATCAAATCCAACGCGGCGCAAAAATACACCACCGACGGCATCTCCTGTGCGCTGTTTGAGAGCATTTGCAAGAATGCGGAGATTCCCGTTCAGTATTACGCCAATCGAAGCGATCTTCCCGGTGGATCCACCTTGGGAAGCATTTCCAACACGCAGGTGCCGCTGATTACGGTGGATATCGGCATGGCTCAGCTTGCCATGCATTCCTCCTACGAGACGGCAGGCTGTAAGGATATCGAATACCTGATTCGGGCAATGACCGCGTTTTACCAATACGAGCTGAAGGCGATCGGCGACGGAAGCTATCAGCTTTTGAAAAACGGCAAGGAGGGTGGCAAGCATGCATAAGATCGGCTTTGATAATGAAAAATATATCGCAACGCAATCCGAGCATATTCGCAAACGCATTGATCAGTTTGGCGGCAAGCTTTATCTGGAGTTTGGCGGCAAGCTTTTTGACGACTATCACGCCGCCCGCGTATTGCCCGGCTTTGCGCCCGACAGTAAAATTCGTATGTTGATCCAGCTCAAGGATGAAGCCGAGATCGTGATCGCCATCAATGCCAATGATATTGAAAAGAACAAGGTTCGTGGAGATCTTGGAATCACCTATGATCTGGACACCCTTCGTTTGATCGACGCCTTTCGCAGCTTTGGTCTCTTTGTGGGAAGCGTGGTGCTGACGCGTTGGCAGGATCAGCCTGCGGCGGTGAAATTCCAAAAGCGCTTGGAATCTCTCGGCGTGCGTGTTTACAGACATTATCATATTCAAGGATATCCATCGGATATCGACCGTATTGTGAGCGATGAAGGCTTTGGCAAAAACGATTATATCGAGACCTCCCGTTCCTTGGTGGTTGTAACCGCGCCGGGACCCGGAAGCGGCAAGATGGCAACCTGTTTGAGCCAGCTTTATCACGAGCACAAGCGGGGCACTCTTTCGGGATATGCCAAATTTGAGACCTTTCCTATTTGGAATCTTCCTTTGAAGCACCCCGTAAACATTGCATACGAGGCTGCTACCGCGGATCTGAATGATATGAACATGATCGATCCCTTCCATCTGGAGGCGTATGGCGTTACCACGGTCAACTATAACCGTGACGTGGAGATTTTTCCCGTACTCAACGCCATGTTCCAGCGGATCAGCGGAACGTCGCCCTATAAGTCTCCCACGGATATGGGAGTCAATATGGCGGGCAACTGCATTTTTGATAACGATGCCGTTTGTGAAGCCTCCAAAATGGAGATCGTTCGCCGTTATTATACCGCGCTCTGCAATCAGAGAAAGAGTGGCGGTGATAGCCGCGACGTGGATAAATTGCATTTGATCATGCAATCCGCAGGGATTGATACCGATTTCCGCAAGGTTGCCGAGGTGGCTCGTCAAAAGGCGGAAACAACCGGAAAGCCTGCTATTGCGATTGAGCTTGGTGACGGTAGAATCGTTACCGGAAAGACCTCCAGACTTCTCGGCGCGGCATCCGCTGCATTGCTCAATGCGCTCAAGACGCTTGCGAATATCGATGATCGGATTGATCTGATCTCTCCGGAGATCCTTGAGCCTATTACCAACCTCAAGGTTCGGGTCTTGGGAAGCAAGAATCCAAGACTCCATCCCAACGAGCTTTTGATTGCTCTTTCGATCTGTGCCGTTACCGATCCTGTTGCCGCAAAAGCGCAGGAGCAGCTGGCAAGCTTGCGCAACTGCGAAATGCATTCCTCGGTAATTCTTTCGGAGAGTGATGAGCATACGCTCAAAAAGCTGGGAATTTATCTGACTTGTGAGCCACAGTACGAAAGCAAGCGTCTCTATCACGGTTGTTGAGCTTTTCCATCGATGATTGCAAAGGAAAGGAGCAAGTTGTTTTGGGAACCTTGTTTGACTACGTAAAATGGCGCGGAGATCTGAGCTTTACCGAAGCCCCCTTTAATGAGGTGGATAGTTTGATTTTTTCTTTGATCTCCTACGTTGATTTTGATGGAATCGTTTCGAATCTGCATGGTGGTACTAAGGTGCCTATCAAGGCGGCGGCAAATTCGTATTTCACCAAAAATCCGGATATGAAAAAGATATCCGTGGGACTGATCGTTCCCAAGGATATCGTCAAGCTGTTTCGCGCACTGAAGGATTGCAGGCGATTCCGTAACGTGGAGCTTTCCGCTTACGTGAATCACGTGGATTTGGAGGAGCAGACGCAATTTTCGGCAATTACCGTTTTTCCGGGAGATGGAACTATGGTAATCGCTTACCGAGGAACCGACGATACCATTGTGGGGTGGAAGGAAAATTTTAACATGAGCTTTCTTCCGGTGGTGCCGGCGCAAGCTGCCGCTGCGGATTATTTGAATCAAGCGGCAAAGAGCAATGCTTCATTTTCTTCTATTCGTCTCACCGGACACAGTAAGGGCGGAAATCTGGCTGTTTTTGCGGCGGTGAATTGCGCTGCGGAAGTTAAAAAAAGATTGATTAACGTATGGAGTAACGACGGTCCCGGCTTCAATAAGAATATTTTGGAAGACGAGGATTATATCGATATGCGCCATATGATCAAATCCTTTGTTCCCGAAAATGCTGTGGTTGGAATGCTCTTGGAGCATGATGAGAATTATACCGTTGTAAAAAGCCGACAAAAGGGAATGTTTCAGCACGACGGCGTTTCCTGGGAGGTTATGGGAGGCTCTTTCGTTTATTTAAAGGAGCGCTCTAACGAGTCCAAGCGCTTGGACAAGGTTCTCAAGGAATGGGTTCGCGAAATGAGCCCGGAGCAGAGAGAGCAATTTACCGATGCGCTTTTTCAGATTCTGTCCGCTGACAACGCACTGACTTTAACCGAGTTGGTTTCTATTCGAAATAAATGGCTCGCAAAAGGAAAAAAACTGGATCCTCATGTGCATAAAACCATTCAAAAGACTGTTACCACTTTAATCGGCTTGAATACAAAAACGATCCTCTCGGATCTGTTTCCTCCAAAAGAGAATTCCAAGCCCCAAAAATAAAAAATACGTCATCGATGCTTTTTTGAAATCGATGACGTGTTTTTTTATTGTTTATTTTGTCGAAAAAGCTCAAATGCCATAACCGTTGCAGCAGAGGCTGCGGAAAGAGAGCCTCGAAAGCTTCGACCGTAGTCAATGCGAACGATTTGATCTGCTTTGTCCAAAAGCTTACGGGAAATGCCTCTTTTTTCGCCGCCAATCACCAAAAGCACGGGGAATCGAAAGGTCTCATCAAATAAGGAGACCGAATCGCGAATGCCTGCGCAGAGGATCTGATAGCCGGCTGTGCGAAAGAGATCCACGGCATCCTCCGGGTCTGCGGTATAAATCGGGATCAGCTCGGAGGCACCTGCCGAGGATCTTGCAACTACACCTGCGGCGCTCATCCAGTTTCTGGGAGAAAGCACAACACCGGTAACACCGGCGGCATACAGTGAACGAATGGTATACCCGAAATTATAAGGGTCTTCAATTCCTTCCACGTAGACGTAAAAACCATTGGGGAGAATCTTTTCAGCGCACAGAGGAGGAAGTGTTCTTGCGGTGCAAAAGGCAATGATGCCGCCATGGGTGTTGCCGATGGTATGGGCTTCGATCTGTTCGGCGGATACAAATTCCATCAAAAAACCAAGCTCGTGAGATTTTGCGGTCAAAAATCCGATTTCAGCAGCCTTTGATCTCTTTTTTGCTTGATCGATCCAGATCTTTTGGATGCTTCGATCGTTTTCACCTTGGGAGTTCAGGAGTGCGGAGATTGAGGTCATACCTTCCAAAATATCGGAATGACCAAATTTTTCTTCTTCTTTTTGCAATATCGTTTCTTTCATTTGCTTCTAAACCAAAGGGCTCCCTTCATATAATAGTACAAAATATTTTTGGGGCAGGGGAGGAACAGGTGGTTATGACGACTTCTTATTGGAACGGTAGGGAACGATGCGTTGCTTTGGGGGAATATTTGATCGAGCATCAAGCAACCGTCCGTTCTGCTGCCCGCGTGTTTGGGGTGAGCAAAAGCACCGTACATAAGGATGTTACGCAGACGTTGCAGAACGTGAACAAGGGCTTATATGCCGAGGTGCAAAGGCTTTTGCAAAAAAATAAGCAGGAGCGTCATTTGCGCGGAGGTGAAGCCACCAGGCGAAAATACGGGGAAAAAGATAGAGAGCTTTAAAAATTTTGTATAATTCAGAGATTCTCAAACCATTGTGCCTGACCAAGTAGAATGCGATGCTCCTCAGCAGAAAATTGGGTTCTTGCGCAACGCAGATAATGGCTCATTTCATAAAAATAGACCTTTTCCATGGAATCCAAAGAGGTTCCCAAGAGCACCGGCTTTCTTTGGGCGATCATTTGTTTGATGATCTTACAAACCTTTGGATCGGCAAGCGCTCTGTAATTGAATTGAAATACCGCACGCGATATTCGGATCAGCTTATCCAAGATCTCCTGCGGATATAGCAAAACAGCAATCTCAAAGGATGTAAAGAATAAACCAAATTTGTTCTTGTAAAGTAAGTGATTGAATTCAAGATCCATCCAATCCTCATAGCTACACATGGGAAGCCTGAGGGGTAATAATTTTTCGGAAGAAAAAAGCAGTTTATCAAGATCCGGTGTCAAGGAAAGGTCGCGCAACAGTAAAACGCTTGTAAAATACTTGACCGAAAGGCTCTTGGGAAGATAAGGCTTTAATAGCTTTTTTGAGCGTTCCATACGCAGAAGAAACATCGCTACGGTTTCGGCAGTGGCATCAAAGTCAGCTGTTAGGCAAAAGGAATCAATACCAAAGCGTTCTGCCATTTCCTGCATGATCCGTACGCTTACCGAGGGATCGGTAACGTACTCTCTCATGCAAGGCAAAAGATGCGCGTTGAAATCAACCAGTTTTTTCATAAATTCATCAATTATATTCCTTTGTTTGATACAATAAGATTATACCATAAAACCAAGCCTTCGTCAAGAGGGCTTTTATTGCGCTTTTTCTACAAAGCATCAAAAACGCGTACAATCGCCGCTTTTATGAAACAGATTCACCATTCACGCGCTTTCACCTCCCCCCCAATTATACAAAATTTGCCTTTTGTATAATTGGGCATATAGTTCCCAATCGCGCGCGATGAAGCTTTTCTCCTCTCCTTTGGTGGTTGTTTCTTTCCTTCCACGCGGTTCAGAACAGATAAAAAAGAAAGTCGGACTACGCGCTCTGTAGTTCGGCTTTTTGGGGGGTGTTTTGGGGTGAGAAAAAAGGTGTTTTTTCCACTTTAAGTTGAGAATTTTAGAATCATTCTAAAATAGCCTTAGAGCCTTATGCGAAAAGGCTCTTCCAGATGTCGTTTTGAATTTCTTTCTCAATTTCTCAGGCAACCTTTGACGCGGTAAGGTTGCCTGCCGCGCTTCGCGCGGTCTGATGCTCCCCATACGGGTGGAGCAATCGGACACGCGCAAGCGCGTGCCCCATGCAGTCTTCCGTCCGCTTCGCGGAGGCATAGGCAGCACGTAAACCTTCATGCAGAGGCACTGCGTGCGGTAGCCAAGGTGGGGGATGCTTCCCTCTCGTTCCTAAGACTTCGCACTGTAATCCTTCGTCCTTCGTCTGCTCGTTCCTTCGTGCTCATGGGTTCCGGCTATCGCCTATCAATGACCGCAAGCGGTCATTCGGGGTAGGAATCGGCTTGAGCCGATTCCAATTTTATTTCAAAAGGAGAGCCCCTTAGCTCATCCCTAAGCCTCGGGGCGTTATTCAATTGTACTTGTAGCATAGCACATCTTTGACGGCTTGTCAAGGGGTTTTGGGGGCGTTTTGGAATATTTTTCCTGTTTTCTTCAAAAAAGTTCTTTCAGAACACCGATTTTATGTAGTCTCCACGCGCGTTCAACTGCTTTTTGCCCAATTAGGAGTCGCCCCGCAAAGCGGAGTCAAGGCGACTACAAAATACCCGCTTTTGTATGAAAAGGACTAAGGTAAGAAAAAAGATCTGTTCACAAATTCCCTCTTTTTTCTTTCTCGGTTGGGATTTTGCGAACAAATCTTTTTTCTTTCAATCTTTCCAAACAAAAGCTCAGTCGCCTTTTGTATAATTGGGCATATACTTTCCCTACGCGCGCGATGAGGACACCTTCCTCTCCAAAGAGGATGATTGTTTTGATTATCAGTCTTTTTTCTTAAAAAATTGCAATTTTTCTTTTTTTACAAAATATTTTAAAAATATTTCTCTTTTTTTATAAAAAACCATTCCATTTTTCGATAAAGTATGCTATAATATAAGGGCAACTATTTCCATAAAACTTTTGGAGGAAAAAATCATGGCTATTAAAATGAGAATTCTCTATGCGTCCGGAAAGAAGAAGGTTAATCAGATCGCTAATATGATCAAGGCTGAGCGCGAGTTGGCTTTCAACGCCGTTGACGTAATTCCCCCTGCTTACTCTTGTGATAAGGAAAGAATCGTTGTTTTGATCGTTTCCGCAAAGGGCAACGTAAGCGATTCCGTTCGCCTTTTCTGCCGCGAGTTGACCAAGGCACGCGCTCAGAACGTTGCGCTGATGATTCACGGTGACGAGGCTGCCGCCAAGAACCTCAAGGAGATCCTTACCGAGGCAGGCACCAACGTAATCGACGAGGTCCTTTACATCAATGTTCCTCTCTTTGGAAGCGCTGTTAAGCCCGAGGAAAAGGCCGAGATCTTTGCTTGGGTCGATCGTGTGATCGCAAATCTGAAGTAATATTCGGGGTACTTCCCTACTTCCCTTTTGCAAAGGAAGAAAAAGCAGTGTGTCGTTTTGACACACTGCTTTTTCTTGTTTTATTGTTCCTTGATAACGTCGGCAATGACAGGATGTCTGCCGCAGCTTCTTTTTTTGGTTTCTGTGCAAAAGCAGTAAGGCGCATGAGCCTCGCACTTGGGAACCAGCAGCGCTTTCAGCTCGGGTTCAACCTCCACCACAGCTTTGACCATTTCTCTTGCCATGGCACGAATTTCCCACTGTGCGCAAGCACAGAGTCTTTCGTTGCAAAAATGGATCAGCTCGCGCAGATTCATCTTGACACAGATAACCGATGCGCAGGCGTTAGGAAGAATCATTCTGGCATCTTCCGCAGGAACGCCGAGCGCGATCAGCTCGTTGTAAGCCTTTTGAATGTTTTGAATGACATTCTGATAGATATCATTCGCTTCTGCATTGGCGGAAACACTATTTGGCGTTACAAATTCAAAGCCGTCCTCCACGCAATAGCGTTGACTGCGTTGTGCATAGCTTGCCATGCGGTGGCGTACCAGCTGATGGGTGAGCGCACGGCTGACACCCGAAATACGGAAGGAAAACTCGGCGAATTCCAATACACTGTGATGTCCGCTCTTGTAGCAATGACGAAAAATCTTTCCTTCGCCGGAAGGCATACTGTCATAGCAGGTGCTGGCGGCGTTTTCAATGGCACCAATGGGATTTTGGGTATGATTGATCAATTCAACTTTCATTTTAAACCTCCATATTTTAAAAACGTATGGTCAACTGATCGGTTTCGTTTACATTATCCAGCACGCCGTTGTTGCGAAGAATATCAATCACGGCTTTGCTGAGCTTGGCGCGGATCTGAAGATCCTCTACCGAGAAGAAGGGCTCCTCTTCCCTTGCCTCCAGAATGTTCTTTGCGGCACGTTCTCCAAGTCCCGGAAGCGACGAGAACGGCATACGAATGCCGCCGTTTTCGGGCTGGAAGATATACGCGTGGGATTTTTCCAGATCCACAGGAAGGAACTTGATACCGCGCGCCATTGCTTCGTTGATCAGCTGCAGTACGGTAACACTGGCTTGCTCCTTGGGAGATGCCTCCTTGCCGCGCTTTTGAATGTCTCGCATAACGGCCACCACGTGGGATTTTCCACCTCTTACGATCTCGGCATCAAATCCGTCGGGGGCAACCGTAAACATGGTACAGTAGAATGCTACGGGCTTGTGAACCTTATACCACGCAAGACGGATTGCCGACATAACGTATGCCGCCGCGTGTGCCTTGGGAAAGAGATATTTGATCTTCTTACAGGAAAGAATATACCATTCGGGGACGTTATGCGCAACCATGTCGGCTTCCCATTCGGGCGTCAAGCCCTTTCCCTTTCGCACCGCCTCCATGATCTTGAAGGAGGTGGAGTTGTCGAGGCCGTAGCGGATCATATCCAGCATGATACCGTCACGGGTACCGATTACGCGGGAAATATCACAGATGCCTTCTTTGATCAGATCCTGTGCGTTTCCAAGCCACACGTTGGTACCGTGGGTTAGTCCCGAGATCTGAAGCAGGTCGGCAAAGTTTTGCGGTTTTGCATCAAGAAGCACCTGTTGGATGAAGGGGGTTCCCAACTCAGGAAGTCCGTAGGTGCCAATGGTACAGCCTTCAATATCCTCGGGCTTGATTCCAAGAGGCTCGGTGGATTTAAAGAGATCGTAAACCGAACGGTCATTCATGGCAACGTCCAGAACCGAGGAGTCGGTAAAGGTTTCCAGCCACTTATACTTGGTAGGCATATCGTGTCCAAGCTCGTCCAGCTTCAGAATGGTATCATGCAGATAGGAGAATGCAAAGTGTGTGGTGATAATATCCGAGTTCGGATCATCCGCAGGGTGCTGAATGGGGGTAAAATCGTAAACGTCGTATTTCTGAGGGACTACGATGATGCCGCCGGGATGCTGTCCCGTGGTCTTCTTAACACCTACGCAGTTCATGACAAGGCGATTCATCTCGGCTCTGGGAAGGCTGATTCCCTTTTGCTCCACGTATTTTGCAACGTAACCGTAGGCGGTCTTGTCAGCAAGTGTTCCAAGGGTTCCCGCGCGGAACACGTGTCCCTCGCCAAAGAGCTCCTCGGTGTATTTGTGAACGCGTCCCTGTACGTCTCCCGAGAAGTTCAAATCGATATCGGGGGACTTGTCTCCGTAGAAGCCCAGGAAGGTCTCGAACATAATATCGTGACCGTCGGCCTTGTATTTGGTTCCGCACTTGGGACATTTTTTGTCGGGCAGATCAAAGCCCGATCCCACGCTGCCGTCGGTGAAGAACTCGTTGTGCTTACATTCGGGATTTGGACAGTAATAGTGCGGTGGCAGAGGATTTACCTCGGAGATGCCCGCCATGGTAGCGACAAAGGAAGATCCCACCGATCCACGTGAGCCGACCAGATAGCCCTGCTCCTCGCTGTAATGCACCAGCCTTTGCGCAATCAGATAAAGAACCGCAAAGCCGTTTTTGATAATAGAGGTCAATTCCCTCTCCAGTCGTGCCGACACCAGCTCGGGAAGCGGATCGCCGTACATACTCTTGGCGCGCTCCCAGCACATATCCTGCAGCTCTTGCTCGGCACCTTCCATTTCCGGGGTATAAGAGCCCTTGGGAATCGGGCGTACCTGCTCGATCATGTCAGCAATGAGATTGGTGTTGGCAACTACCACCTCGTACGCTTTTTCTTCACCGAGATAGGAGAATTCCTCCAGCATTTCGTCGGTGGTGCGGAAATAAATGCCAACATCCTTGTCATAGTCCTTAAACTTCATTCCCGCCAAAAGGATCTTGCGGTAAAGCTCGTCCTCACGGTTGAGAAAATGCGCGTCGCAGGTGGCGCAAACGGGCTTGTTGTATTTTTCACCCAGCTCCACGATGCGGCGATTCAGATCCCGCAAGCCCTCGTCATCGGCAACCTTGCCGTCGGCAATGAGAAATCGGTTGTTGCAAATAGGCTGGATCTCCAAATAGTCGTAGAAATTAACGATATCCTCAATTTCCGCCTCAGGTCTGTTTTCCAGAATTGCGGTAAAGAGCTCGCCCGCTTCGCAGGCGGAACCAACGATCAAGCCCTCGCGGTGTTGCTCCAGAACCGTTTTGGGAATACGGGGATAACGCTTGAAGTAATCAAGATAGCTCTTGGAGACCAGCTTGTAAAGGTTCTTAAGCCCTGTCTGATTCTTGACCAAAATGATCTGATGATAAGGCTTGAGCTTGAGAGGATCTGCCTTTTCCGACATATCCTTTTGCAGGGCGTGCAAATCGGCAATATCCATTTTTTGCATGATCTCAATCATGTGGAAGTAGATCATTGCCAGCATCTCCGCGTCATCGCAGGCGCGGTGATGATTGAACTCTCCCAGCTTATAGGCATCCGCGATGCTGTCAAGCGTGTGCTTTTTCAGCTCGGGATTAATATGTCGGGAAAGTGCCACTGTGTCAAGATAAGGATTTTCAAAGGGCAATTCCGAAAGCTTGGCAAAGTGACGGATAAAACCGATATCAAAGTTTGCGTTGTGCGCAATCAGAAGAGGCTTGTGCTTTCCTGTGGCGGTATGATTTCCAATGAATTCGAAAAAGGCTTCAAGCGCTTCCTTGACCTTGGGGGCTCCTGCAACCATTTCATCGGTAATGCCGGTCAGCTTTACGATCTCCTCGGGGATCGGCACCTCGGGATCCACAAAGGTGTTAAATCGATCCAAGACTTCCCCATTCTTGATTTTGACCGCGCCGATCTCGGTGATTTTGCAATTCATCACCGAAAGACCTGTGGTCTCAATATCAAAGACTACGCATTCGGCGGTAAAATCGGGGTCGAACTGTCCGGAGATCGCTCCGGCGGTGTTGTTTACAAAATAGCTTTCAATGCCGTAGATCACCTTAAACGGATTATCCTCGCTTGCCATTTTCTCAAGGGCGAGCATGGCATCGGGATATGCCTGTACGTTTCCGTGGTCGGTGATGGCAACGGCGGGATGTCCCCACTTCATGGCGGTTTTGATCGCCGTTCCGGGGGCGATGAGTGCGTCCATGGAGGACATGGTGGTATGAAGATGTAATTCTACGCGCTTTTTATCGGCCTTGTCCTTGCGCGCAAGCTTGGAGATTTTGGCAATGTCGGTGAAGAAAAAGGTAAAATCGGTGTCAACCTTACCTTTTCGCGTCAGCTTTTTTGCATATCCTCGCATTGCCACCACAGGACCGGATTTCAGAATCCCCGCAAGCTCGTTGGCAAGCTCGGTCTCCATTCCAAAGGTTCTGTGCTCAATGGAGGCGTTGCCGTCAAAGATATCAAAGGAGACGTCGAACTTATCTCCGCCGCGGCTTTCCTCCATTTGGAAGTTGAACACCTCGCCAAGAATAACAATATTCTTTTGCGGGCGCTGAATGGCGGCGATGGGAGTAGGAAGAATCTCAAAAGCATCTCCAAATATGTATTCGGGAGCGGAAATATCAAAAATCGAATTGCCGATGCGGCATTTTCCGTCCTCAATCTGCGGCGTAAAGTCCTGCTGATAGATCGAAGAAGCGCGCGGGAGCACTTCCTTTTCCTCTTCCGCGGGAGCGGATGGAGCGCTTTCTGTAGGCGGATGAGACTGCATTCTCTGATATTCCACCTCTACCTGCGCGGCATAGTGCTCCAGATCCTGCTGTTGAGAGCGAAGCGCGTTTTGGTACGCAAGAATATCGTCTTCATGCATCTGCTGAATGGAGACAGAGATATTCACGCCGTATTCTTGGAAGATGATCTCTTCCATCAGCTTTGGCGTTTTTGCATCGTAGATCAAATCCACTCCACTTTTGAAAAAGGGAATTTCAATATGCAGTTGATTCTGCGCCAAACGGTAGCTGCAACGGTCAAAAAAGCCCTTTGCCACAATTCCCTGCCGATTGGTCTCCATCAAAAGCTCGGGAATACAATGCTGTCCAAAGAGCTCGGAGGGATAGCGAGGGCGCAGATAAACGGCATTCAATTCATAGACCTGACGAATAGCCTCCTCAATGCGATAGAGCGTCAGCTTGGGGATCTGCCTTGGAAAGGAAGCGCTCAATTCAATCAGCCTTTGCTCCTTATCCGCGCGAAGCTTGATGCTTTCGGCGTCTGCTGAGAGCAAGATCTCACGCGCCTCGTCGTCAGGGGTATATCGATTGAAGATTTCAAGTATGGTTCTGCTCATTTTGCAAGCTTGTCCTTTAAGATGCGAATCTCAGCGATCAAACGGCTGATGATTTCTTCTTCGGGAATTTTTTCTACGATTTCGCCATGGCGGAACAAAACCGCTTCTCCAATGCCCCCTGCAATGCCCACGTCGGCTTCTCTGGCTTCACCGGGACCGTTGACTACGCATCCCATGAGCGCAACCTTGACGGGAACGTCGGAAAGCCCTTCCTTGGCAACGGCACTTTCAAAGCACTTGACCAAGGGGATCAGATCGATTTTTGTTCTGGCGCAGGTGGGACAGCTGACGATATCCAATCCGCATTGACCTTCTATACCCACCGCTTGCAGGATCTGCTTTGCGGCATCCACCTCCTCGGTGGGATCGTCGGTAAGGGAAACGCGTAAGGTGTCGCCAATTCCGTCGCACAACAGCGAGCCAATACCGATGGAGCTCTTGATGAGTCCTCGGTTGCCACCTCCCGCCTCGGTAACGCCGAGGTGCAGAGGATATTGGCAAGCATCGGCAAGGCGTCGGTTTGCCTCGATCATATCGGCAACGGTAGATGCCTTAATGGAGATCACCGTGTCGTAAAAATCAAATTTTTCAAGCAAGGAAACGTGATAGAGCGCGCTCTCACAAAGCGCAGCGGGTGTGGGGGCGCCGTGCTTCCTCAAAATATGCTTTTCAAGAGATCCGCTGTTTACGCCTACGCGGATTGGAATTCCACGTGTTCGGCAGGCATCGCAAACCGCCTTGACGCGGTCCTCATCACCAATATTTCCGGGATTGATTCGAATTTTATCAAATCCCAGTTCTGCGCAACGCAAAGCGATCTTGTAATCAAAATGAATATCTGCCACAATGGGAATCAGAATACCTGCTTCCTTGATTTTGAGAATGGTTTCGGCAGCTTCAAGGCTGGGAACCGAAACGCGAACGATATCACATCCCTTTGCCTCCATTGCCTTGATCTGCGCAACGGTTGCCACGGCATCCAACGTATCGGTGTTGGTCATGGATTGAATGGCAAGAGGAGCGTTGCCGCCTATTTTTTTATTTCCTACGGTAACTTCTCTGCTTTTTCTACGAATGTTATTATAAATCATAAGTTGATAATATCCTTAATTGCGATGAGAACCGCCAAAGCCAATAGGATCAGCAGTCCAATAAAGTTGATGGTACCCTCCAGCTCCTTTTTCATGGGCTTGCGCCGAACCACCTCTACGGCATAGATCATCAGATGTCCGCCGTCGAGCCCCGGGAACGGCAACAAATTCATAATACCGAGATTGATGGAAATGATCACAACCAGGTAAAGCACGTTCAAAAATCCGGTCTTTGCCACGGTTGCCACCGTTTTGGTAATTCCGATGGGACCCGAAACCGCCTCTACGCCAAAGCGTCCCGAGAAGAGACCGATGAGCGAATCATAGACCATTTTTACAGTGGATACCGAACGGAACCACGCATGCTTTAACAAAACACCAAAGCTTGGCATGGTTTCGTGTCCATTGACAGGCTGCTCGGGCCACACCTTAAAGTCGATGTTGCCAAAAACCGCTCCGCTATCCTCAAAATTTGGGATCTGAATTCCATCCAGTACAACGGTTTCGCCGTTTCGGATCACGGTAAGCGTCAAGGGCTCGTTGGCAGTGTCGTACCCTTGATTCATCATTTCATACGCCAATTCGTTTTGCGTATGCACTGAGGTGGAGTTGACCTTAATGACCTGATCATTCAGACGAAGACCTGTTTTTTCACTCAAGGAATAATCAAATTTTTCGGCGAGAATATCGGCATTGAGATAGACGTCTGTGAAAATAATATTTTCAACGCTTTCCTCTGCACCTTCTCCCACAAGACGCAAGACCTCGATGGAAAAGAGTCCTGTTTCACTTTCCTCTACCATTTTTGAGAGTTGAGAGTAGGATTGCAGGAACACACCGTCTACCTTGTAGATATAGTCGCCGGTTTCCAGCTCGCCGTAGGCTTCTTCCGCTGAATAGACCACGTTGAATGCGCCGATGCGAGTGCTCCCTAAGGGAGATTGCGTAGCAGTTGCGAAAACAACCACAAGCATCATCAAAAAGCCGAGAAACACGTTCATAAAGGGACCGGCAATCGAAATAAAAATCCGTTTCCAAACGCTTTGGTTGCTATAAGAGCGAGGATCGGAATCAACGATTTCCTCCTTGGGTTCCGCTTCTTTCTCATCAATTTCTTTGTTGATCAGAATGCTGTTTTCGGTGGTTTCGTTTTCACCGTTGTCGCCTTGTACGGTCTCCATGCCGTTTTCTCCCAGCATGCTGACAAAGCCTCCCATGGGAAACAGACGAATGGAATAGACAGTTCCTGATTTTTTGGATTTTACGGAAAAGATCTTGGGACCCATACCAATGGCAAATTCCAACACGTGAACGCCGCAAATACGCGCGGCAATAAAGTGCCCTAACTCATGGATAAAGATTAAAAGTCCAAAGATCAAAATTGCAATCAGAATAAACATGCGAAAAAAGGATTCTCCTTAATGGATTTTATCAAGTAATGGAAATGCCCGATGCGAGAATTTCCTTTGCCTTGGCTCGTGCGGCTCGGTCAAAGGCGAAAATATCCTCCACAGAGGCTATGTGCTTGGCATCCGAGAGTGCGTGCACCGTTTCGGTAACGACGTCCATAATGCCCGTAAAGCTCAGCTTTTTATGCAGGAATGCGTCCACTGCCACCTCGTTTGCGGCGTTCAGGACTGCAGGAACCGCTCCCCCCTCGGCAATCGATTCCAGTGCCAGCTTTAGCAGAACAAAGGTCTCGGTATCGGGCTTTTGGAAGGTGAGTTTTCCAATCTTTGTCAGATCGCACGGCGGAATG
>SVSL01000086.1 GCA_015064315.1 Oscillospiraceae bacterium | reverse complement strand
TCCTCGACGACCCGGAAAGCAACAAATTTTGCTTTTTAAACGGCTATTGGTATGTAGCCACACGCAAAGCAAACGCTTTTTCTTCTCGGGGCGTCGAGGACGTCGCCCCCTACAGGCAAAAAATTCAAACCGCATCGGCGTATTGATATGGTGAAAAATTTGATTGTAGGGGCGAACTGTGTTCGCCCGCCTCTAAACAGGCGAAAATCCTTAGCCACTTTTCTTTTTGACACCACAGGCGTATTGATTGTAGGGGTCGACGTAGCAAAGCGGCGCGAGGGGGATGAATAACATGCCGGGGGCATGTTAGAACCCGAGCGTGACCGAGTCGCAACGAGAACTCGACGACCCGAAAACGAACAAATTTTCGATCGCAATCGACATGCTCGCCTTGTTCGACCGTAGGGGCGCTTCACGAAGCGCCCGCCCTTAAACAGGCGAAACTCCTTAGCCGCTTTTTCTTTGACACCACGGGCGCAAAGAAAAAGCTAACAAAAAGAAACGCCGTTTGGGGAATTTCGCGCTCTGCGGAGCGCGACAAGGGCTACGCGCCCTTGACTGCGCCCTCTTTTTGAAAAAAGAGAGGCAAAAACTTTTACACTGGGTTTGTGCGAACATCAATTGTTCTACCTAAACCTTCCATCTTAAAACCAAAATTGTTTTAAAGCAATATTTGTCTAATAAGGAGAATATCATGAGTCAGATCAAAGACATCAAGCTCGCTCCCTCCGGAGCCGATAAGATCGCATGGGTCGCTTCCTATATGCCGATCCTTAATTCCGTCAAAGCCGATTTTGAAAAGAACAAGCCCTTTGCCGGCAAGCGCATTGCCATGTCCATCCATCTGGAGGCAAAAACCGCGTATCTTGCCAAGGTTCTCCGCGCAGGCGGCGCCGAGGTCTTCGTCACCGGATGCAATCCCCTCTCCACCCAGGATGACGTTGCCGCCGCTCTGGTTGCCGAGGGCTTTGAAGTCAATGCCCGTCACGGCGTGACCGAGGCAGAATACAACGAGCACCTCAAGGCTACCCTTTCCTGCTGCCCCGATCTGATGATCGACGACGGCGGCGATCTCATTTCCCTGCTTCACGGAGAATGCCGCGAATACGGCAAGAACCTCATCGGCGGCTGCGAGGAGACCACCACGGGTATTCACCGACTCTTTGCAAGAGAGCGCGCAGGACTTCTCGATTACACCATGATCGACGTCAACGACGCCGACTGCAAGCACCTCTTTGACAATCGCTACGGCACGGGGCAGTCTACGCTGGACGGCATTATGAATTCCACCAATCTCATCCTTGCGGGCAAAACCGTTGTCATTGCCGGCTACGGCTGGTGCGGCAAGGGTGTTGCCATGCGTGCCAAGGGCATGGGCGCCGTTGTCATCGTTACCGAGATCGACCCCGTAAAGGCAATCGAAGCGGTGATGGACGGCTTTACCGTAATGCCCATGGACGATGCCGCAAAGCGCGGCGACCTCTTCATCACCCTTACGGGCTGCTCCGACGTCATCACCCGCAAGCATCTGGAGGTCATGAAGGACGGCGTTCTGCTCGCCAACAGCGGACACTTTGACGTGGAGATCAACAAGAAGGATCTGGAGGCACTTGCCACCGAGGTCTGGGAGCGCAAGCCCAACATCCGCGGTTACCGCATGGCGGACGGAAGAATCCTCAACCTGCTCGCCGACGGACGTCTGGTCAACCTCGCCGCAGGCAACGGACATCCCGCCGAGATCATGGATATGTCCTTTGGTATTCAAGCCAAGAGCCTGGAGTATCTTGCAAAGAACGGAAAGGATCTTGCAAAGAAGGTCTACGCCGTTCCCGCCTCCATCGACCGCGCGGTTGCCGAGATCAAGCTTGCCTCGGGCGGCATTTCCATCGATCACTTGACCGATGCGCAAAAGGCGTATTTGGGAAAGGTAGAGTAAGCCTCAGTCTTCCCCTCACGCCTCCTGACACGTAGCGTCTTTCAAGAAGAACGTTTTCAAAATAGCAATATTTGTCTTGTTTATATCTTTTCAAAGGAGATTTTATGCCATCCTATACCAATTCCTGCTCTACCCGTGTTGCCGTCATCGGCGCGGGACACGCAGGCATCGAAGCGGCTCTGGCGTCCGCACGGCGCGGCGTTGACACCGTGCTCTTTACCATGTCTCTTGATTCCGTAGGCAATATGCCCTGCAACCCCTCCATTGGAGGAACCGCAAAAGGGCATTTGGTCTATGAAATCGACGCCCTGGGCGGCGAAATGGGACGCGCAGCCGACCTCGTCACCCTGCAATCCCGAACCCTGAATATGGGCAAGGGCGCGGCAGTTCAGAGCAAGCGCGTGCAAGCCGACCGCCGTGAATATCAAAAAATTATGAAGCATACGCTGGAGACCACCCCCAATCTGCGTCTCATTCAAGCCGAGATCGTGGAGATCCTTACCGAGGACTCCCCCACAAAGCACGTCTGCGGCGTTGTAACCAAGCTCAAGGAGCGTTGGGCTTGCGATTGCGTGGTGATTGCCACGGGTACTTATCTGGAAAGTGCCATTTTTGTAGGCGACGTAAGCTACGAAGCGGGACCCGACGGGCTTCTGCCCTCCAAGGGGCTCTCCGCCTCCCTCGAAGCTCTTGGCATCAAGCTGGCGCGCTTCAAAACCGGAACTCCCGCACGCGTCAAGCGGCAGAGCATTGATTTTTCGGTGCTGGAGGAGCAGCCCGGCGAGGAGAACCCCCTTCCCTATCATTCCCTGCACAGAGAGGATCTGTTCTCGCAGCTTACACAGATCCCCTGCCATATCGTCTACACCAATTCCGAAACCCATCGCATTATACTGGAAAATATTACCAGAAGCGCTCTCTATTCGGGAAAGATCCACGGAACAGGCCCCCGTTATTGCCCCTCCATCGAGGACAAGCTGGTTCGCTTTGCGGACAAGGAACGCCATCAGCTCTTTGTAGAGCCCGTCGGAAAGGAAACCGAGGAAATGTATATCCAAGGATTCTCCACTTCTCTTCCCACCGACGTGCAGGTAAAGATGCTGCATTCCCTCCCCGGCTTTGAAAATGCCGAGATCATGCGCTATGCCTACGCCATCGAATACGATTGCGCCGTTCCCACGCAGATGAACGCCACGCTGGAATTCAAATCCATAGAAGGTTTGTTCGGCGCAGGACAGTTCAACGGCACCTCCGGCTACGAGGAAGCCGCCGCGCAAGGCCTTGTGGCAGGCATCAACGCGGCAAACCGCGTTTTAGGATGCGAGCCCATGGTTCTGGAGCGTTCGGGAAGCTATATCGGCACTCTCATTGACGATCTGGTCACAAAAGGCACCAACGAGCCCTACCGTATGATGACCTCGCGCTCGGAATACCGCCTGCTTTTGCGCCAAGACAACGCCGATCTGCGTCTGACCCCCATCGGATACGCCCAGGGGCTGATCTCCGAGGAGCGTTATCAAAGATTTTTGCAAAAAAAGGCGATGCAGGAAGAAGAAAAGGAACGTTTGGAGCACACCCACGTTTCTCCCGCGGATGCTCACGATTTTTTAACCTCGATTGGTGAAACACCTCTCAAATCCGGCGCCTCCCTTGCGGATCTGTTGCGAAGACCGCCCATTACCTATGCTCAACTGGCAATTTTGGATAAAAATCGCCCCGCCCTCCCCGTTGCCGTCAAAACAACGGCAGAGGTGGATATCAAATACGCGGGATATGCCAACCGACAGCTCTCCGAGGTGGAACGCCACAGAAAATTAGAAGAAAGAAAGCTTCCCGCAGAGATCGACTACAAATCGATTCGCGGACTCCGCATTGAGGCGGCACAAAAGCTGGATCAGATCCGCCCCTTGACATTGGGACAAGCCTCTCGCATCAGCGGCGTCAACCCCGCCGATATCTCGGTACTCTTGATCTATTTGGGGGTAAAATAAGATGGAAACCATGAATTATCAAGATTTTTCAAAACTTTTCGCAGATTCCTGTGAAAAAAACGGCATTTCTCCTCTTTCCGAGACGCAAGTCAATACCTTCTGGAGATTCACCGAGCATCTGATGAAGGTGAACGAAACCACCAATCTCACCGCAATCAGAAGCATCCCCGACGTAATCACCAAGCATTACGTGGATTCCCTGACGGTTTCTTCCATGATCCCCGAAGGCGCACGCGTTTTGGATCTTGGTTGCGGCCCTGGGTTCCCATCCATCCCCCTTGCCATCGCGCGCCCCGATCTGACAATCCGCGCTTTGGACAGCACCGACAAAAAGATCCGTTTCCTTAACGAAAGCGCCGATCTGTTGGAGCTATCCAATTTAAAAGGCTATTCCGGCAGAGCCGAAGACCCCAAAACAAGAAAAGAGCTTGGGCAATTTGACGTTGTTGTCAGCCGCGCGGTTGCTCGTATGAACGTTTTGAGCGAGTTGTGCATCCCATATGTCTTTATCGGCGGCAAATTGATCGCCATGAAGGGTGCAAAAGGTGATGAAGAACTGGCAGAAGCCCAAAACGCCATTAAAATCCTCGGCGGAGCTGCCAAAAACCACGCCTTAGAGCTGATCACCAATGATTCTTCAGAGGCAAGATGCTTAATTGAGGTTTTCAAAGTCAAGGAAACGCCAAGCACCTATCCACGACAATATTCCGCCATTTTAAAAAAACCGCTATAATCAATGTTTCACGTGAAACGCTCACCTCTCGGGAGGCGACAATGTTTCACGTGAAACTTTTTGTTTTTCACGCAATTTGTTTCACGTGAAACATTCACCATATTCTCCAAACCCGCTTCACATAAAACACTCCGTCATCTACCCAAGCTTGTTTCACGTGAAACGTTTTTATCTCAAAAAGTTTGTGAATTTTTATATTCTTGTCATTTTCCTGTTGAAATTTCGCAACAGATGTGATATAATATATGAAATGAAGCTTTCGGAAAGGAGACTTGATTACCAATGGGTAAAATCATTGCATTTGCAAACCAAAAGGGCGGTGTAGGCAAAACCACCTCCGCGGTGAATATTGCCGCTTCTCTTGGAATTTTAGGATATAAAGTGCTTGTGCTGGACCTGGATCCTCAAGGAAACGCCACCAGTGGTGTGGGCGTTATGAAAAAAGCACTCAAAGCTACCACTTTTGATCTGCTGACCGGTGACGCTTCCGTAAAGGACGTTGCTTTGAAGACAAATTACGACAATTTGGACGTTATCCCCACGCATACCACGTTGGCGCGCGCCGAATACGAGCTTGGCGACACTGAGGAGGGCGAATTCATCCTCAAAAAGAAGCTGGAGGAGGCAAGAAGCATCTATGATTACATAATCATCGACTGTCCTCCCTCTCTCGGTATGCTGACCGTGAACGCCATGACCGCCAGCGACGGCGTTGTAATCCCCATGCAATGCGAATTCTTCGCGCTGGAGGGACTTTCTCAGCTGATGTTCACCATCAGCCGCATCAAGCAGCACTACAACAAGAATCTGAACGTAACGGGCATTCTCATCACCATGTATAACAACCGTTTGATTCTTTCCACGCAGGTGATCCACGAGCTGAAGAAGCACTATGCAGACAAGCTCTTTGAGACCACCATCTCCCGAAACGTCAAGGTTTCCGAGGCTCCCGGCTTCGGCGCCCCCGTTTACTATCACGAAAAGCGCTCCAAGGGTGCCACTGAGTATATGAACGTGGCAAAAGAGCTTGCCGAGCGCATCTGAGAGGTGCATTATGGCTAAATCAAAAGGACTTGGCAGAGATTTTCAGTCCCTGTTGTTTGACAACATGGTGACCTCGGAAAAAACCAATGCCGCAACCACCCTTCGCATTGCCGACATCGAGCCTCGCAGCGATCAGCCCAGAAAGAGCTTTGGGTTGGAATCGCTGGAGCAGCTTGCCGACTCTATTGGACAGTTTGGCGTTCTGCAGCCCATTATCGTTCGCGAGAACAAGCTTTTGCAGGATTCCTACGAGATCATCGCCGGCGAACGCCGCTGGAGAGCCGCTAAAATGGCAGGACTCAACGAAATTCCCGCCATCATTCTGGACGGCGACGAGCTTAAGACCGCACAAATCGCCGTCATCGAGAACGTGCAGAGAGAGGATCTCAACGCCGTGGAAGAAGCCTTTGCTTACAAAATGCTCATCGATCGCTTCGATCTGACGCAGGACGAGGTTGCAAAGCAGGTAGGCAAGAGCCGTCCCGCAGTAACCAACGCGCTTCGTCTTTTGGATCTTCCCGAGGAGGTTCTGGAGCTTCTCAAAAACGGAGACCTTTCGGCAGGTCATGCCCGCGCACTTTTGGGTCTCAAGGATGAAGAAAAAATGCCCTCCTTGGCACAGAGCATTGTGGAAAAGGATCTTTCGGTCCGCGAGGTCGAGCGCACCATCCGCTTGATGAACTATCAGGCAGAGAAGGGCGAGGAAGAGATTGACGAGGGTCTGACTCAGCGCAAAGCGTATATGAAGGATCTGGAGCACCGCGCCGTGACCGTTCTCGGCCGTCGCGTCAAGATCCTCAAAACCAACAAAAAGAAGGTCATTGAGCTGGCTTACAGCGACGACGAGGACCTGGAAGCTCTGCTCAAAACCATTTGCGGAGAGGATTTCTTTGCAGAAGAAGAATAATATCTTTCAAAACAATACATAATTTTACATAATTACCAATATTTTACAGTTGACAAAAAGGAGTATTCGATCATGCTGGATATCAAGTATATCAAGGAATGTCCCGAGGAGGTAATTGCCCGTCTTGCAAAGAAGGGTAAGGATGCCAAGGAGGATATTGAAGCCATTTTGAAGCTGGACGGCGAGCGCCGTGCCATCATTGCCGAGAACGAGAACCTCAAGGCAGAGCAGAACAAGACCAACAAGCTCATTCCTCAGTACAAAAAGGAAGGGAAGGACCTTGCTCCCATCTTTGCCGAGATGAAGGAGCTGGGCGCTAAGACCAAGGCAAACGACGACAAGCTCAAGGAAGTGGAAACGCAGCTCACCTCCTTTATGCTGGGTCTGCCCAATCTGCCCGATACCGACCTCAAGGAGGGCGGCAAGGAGAACAACGAGCCTCTTCGTTACTACGGCGAGCCCCGCAAGTTTGATTTTGAGCCCAAGAATCACGTGGATCTTTGCACCGATCTGGGTTTGATCGACTACAAGCGCGGCGTAAAGCTTTCGGGCAACGGCTTTTGGATCTATTCCGGTCTTGGCGCACGCCTGGAGTGGGCTCTGCTCAACTATTTCATTGATTTCCATCTTGGAAACAACTATCAGCTCATGCTGGTTCCCCATATGCTGGGCTACGAGTGCGGTCTGACCGCGGGCCAGTTCCCCAAGTTCCAGGATGACGTATACTGGATGGAGACCGCCGAGGATGAGAGAAAGCGCTTTATGCTCCCCACCGCCGAGACGGCTCTGGTATCCCTCCACCGCGACGAGATCCTGACCGAGGCAGATCTGCCCAAGAAGTATATCAGCTACACCCCTTGCTTCCGCCGCGAGGCAGGCTCCTACCGTGCCGACGAAAGAGGCATGGTACGCGGACATCAGTTCAACAAGGTAGAGATGGTTCAGTACACCCTGCCCGAGAAGAGTGATGAGGCGTTCGAGGAGCTGGTAACCAATGCCGAGAATCTGGTAAAGGGTCTTGGCTTCCACTTCCGCACCGTCAAGCTGGCGGCAGAGGACTGCTCCGCATCCATGGCGCGCACCTACGACATCGAGATCAACATTCCTTCCATGAACGGCTACAAGGAGGTTTCCTCGGTTTCCAACGCAAGAGATTACCAGGCTCGCCGCGGCATGATGAGAGTCAAGCGCGACAACGGTAAGATGGAATTCGTTCACACCCTCAACGGCTCCGGACTTGCCACCAGCCGCATTTTCCCTGCGCTCGTGGAGCAGAACCAGAACGCCGACGGAAGCGTAACCGTACCCGAGGTACTGCGCAAGTATCTTGGCATTGACGTGATCAAGAAGTAATCAAAAAACGCGAATAACTCTCCCACGTACTCAAAAAAGGAGGGAAAACCATGAGATTTTTTACGCAAGTTTTTTTGACCGCGGGAAGCGAATCCCTTTGGGAAAAGCTGGCTGTTTGGTATCGAAATTCCATCTTTTGCGAGCTCTTCAACTACTTTAACGAAAAGTATTTTACCGTGGAGTTTGGCGCCTATGAGAACTTTTCCCTGGGTGCCGGATCTGCGGCGATAGCGCAAACCCTTGTGTATGCCATCGCCATCGGCGTCATTGTTGCCGCAGGCATGGCGGTACACACCCGTTCGGTGCTGGGCGGATTTGTACGGAGTCTGCTCAAGGAGGGGGCTACGTCTCCTGAAAACGCCAAAAAGCTTTCTGAGGTAGGCTTTTTCCGCAGTGCCGCCATTCGACGGGAACTGACAAAGGGCGTGACGCTGCGCAAGGTGGTCAGATGTTGCGAGGAGGATGCCTTCCAAGCCGCATTGGCAGAGCAGGGAAGTGAAGAGAAGACCAAGCCTGAAAGAAAATGGGGAGGGAAGCGAAAGAGCGATTTTCGTCCCGATTTTCTCACCGCTCGCTACTATATTCCCGAAGATCTGAAATACCGCGCCGAGATCCGATTTGAACAAAAGGGCTCCGGCTGGGGCAACTTCCTTTTGGCTACTCTGGGTGCCATTGTGGTTGCCGCGCTGATCGGATTTTTCCTGCCCGATCTCTTCCAGCTTGTGGATAATATCCTCGGCATGATGACCCCAAAAGCGTAAATAACGCACATACGGGGTGCAAATTCAACAAAATCGCCGCTGTCTTTTTTGGACGGCGGCGTTTTCAGTTTGTAGAGAAAAGAACACGAAATTTTGACAAAAGCAGGCGGGGAGGGGGAAGAACGCAGGGGCGACCGCCACGCTTGCGTGGTGTTTGGTCGCCCGCCCGTAAAAAATCCCGACGTTGAAAAAACGGGCGACCAATGGTCGCCCCTACGATCAAGAGGAACGGAAATCGGGGATTATTCGGCTACGCTTTTTCGTTCGATCTCTCTCAAACCTTGTAGGGGGCGACGTAGCAAAGCGGCGCGAGCGTAATGAATGACACCACGGTGTGGTGTCAGAACGGGAGCGTGACCGAGTCGCAACGAG
>SVSL01000085.1 GCA_015064315.1 Oscillospiraceae bacterium | reverse complement strand
CAAGCAGTTCTTTCATTTCCTTGGAGTTGGTTCGGCTATCTTCTTGCGGGATAATATTTCCGTGCCAAAGTTCGTTGATGATCGACTTCATACCAACACCACCTCCCGCAAAACGATTTCTTCCGCGTTTGCCTTGATGTTGTTCATCTCGGCTATCCAACGGAGCATATCGTGGACTTTCAAATTCTCGTCGATTCCTCTTTCGGTAGCGAGGCGGGGGATGATGGTTTCAAGCAGTTCGTTTGCTTCAAGGTCGATTTCGTGCAACCGAACGTTTAGCTTGCTTTCGGTCAGCAGAGTGGTGTACCTTCCGCGACGGTGCTGCTTGATGTAGTCAAGGTGCATCCGTCCATATTTTCCGATCTGATAGTCGGTTTGTTCGGAAAGGGTTACGTTAGGAATAAGGTGTCCGTTTTCTTCGTGATAAGTCCCACCAAGGTTTTCATACGATGTTTTCATTACAGTATCTCCATTCAAATAAATATTTGCGATATACTGTATCTATTGTCTTTACCACTATTTTTTGAAACCTTCGTTATGGGACATCAAGAGAAGTCGACGCATAAAAACGCGGACTCCAATTGTCGCCAAACAATTTGAATATGGTAAGGGAAACCCGTACACTCATCAAGCCGGAGTCGCATTTTTTACAAGGCGAATAGCTTAATGAGAGTACCACAAAAAAAGGCATGGTATTCACAAAGGAATACAGTCCCCCTCATAATAATTATTCAAATTGTTTGGCATTTGCATTATATCACATTTTGCAAGATCTGTCAAGAGAGAAAATGCGCGTTTCCAATGCTTTTTCGATTGGAAACGCGCATTTTAAGAATCTTCTGCATACAATTCGTCATAACACCAACGAATTGGATTTTCACAGATATAATTGATATGTTCCTCGTAATCTGTTTGATTGCGGATGATGTGGTCGTGATAATATCTTTGCCATATATTCGTTCCATATTCCTTATTGCAAAATCTTTTGAAGGTCGATACGAAACGTGACACCGTTGAATGTTGTCTTGTAGGGGGCGACGTCCTCGACGCCCCTTCTTCCGATAGCAATTCTGTTTCAAAAATGTCGTTTTCCGTTGGTTTTACAAATAACAACATGTGAATATGATTGGGCATAATCACGTACCGTTCAACCGATAACCCGTTGTAAAAATCACTCAATTGATTGATATATTTCTCCGCAATTTTTCCACACGGCAACAACTCAACAGACAAATCTTCAAGGACCTCACTTTGCGGGGCGTCGAGGACGTCGCCCCCTACAATTCGAGAGAGCACAGATTGTCTATTTTGCGTGCAAATCGTGATAAAATACGCTCCGCAGGAGCTGTAATCATAATTTTCCAAACGATTCCTTTTCCGTTTGGGATTTTCTTTTTTATATCCACCGTCATCAAACATACTTTTTAAAACCGCTTCAACGCTTCCTTGATCTCGCCCACGGAATATCCGTATCTTGCCAGGGACGCCGTCATGCGGCGGAAATCATCGGAATCGTTTGGAATTTCTCCGTAATGCTTTCGGATGAGCGCAGCGCAATTCTCGGCAAAATCCACCTCGTTCAAAATTTCGGGAAGCTCCTCCAAGGATTCCTGCGCAAAGCCCTTGCTCCACAAATGGGCGCTGATGCGCTTGGAGCCCCAAAGCTTTTTCAAGCACTTTTCCACCTCGCGGCGCACGTCCTTTTTTTCATCGATGAGTCCCATATCGCAAAGCCTTGCGGCGGCACTCTGTGCCACCTCTCGGGAATACCCTCTTTGCGTCAGCTTTCTTGCCAGCGTCTGCATAGAATTGGAACCGTAGGAAAGCAGATGCTCGCCGCATCGAAGCGCCTGACAAAGCATGGATGCCTCCTCCAAGCGCTCGTACATTTCCTCGGAGATTTCCCCCTTAGTCGGCTTGATCTCGTAATACTGCTCGGCTGTCAGAGGAAGATTTTTTTGTTCCTTATTACCGCCGCTTTCCAGAAGAACACCTACTAAGATTTCGGCGCCCTCGTGCTGAGATCTGAGAGATCGCACGGTAATGGTCAGGGGCGTGTGGTTTGCGGTGACCTTGGAAAAATTATGCGTCACTTCCGTCACCGTCGAGACGCAGCTCGAAATCATCGTCATCATCATCGATCTCGTAGTCCTGCTCCATGGATTCCTTTGCCTGCTCGCTCATGGCGCGAACCTTTTCCTCGATCTCCTTCATGATCTCGGGGTTGCCCTCCAAAAGCTTGCGCACGTTGTCCTTACCCTGTCCGATCCGCTCGCCGTTATAAGAGAACCAAGAACCGCTCTTCTTGATGATATCGAGAGAAATGGCAAAATCGAGAATCTCACCGGACGCCGAAATGCCCTTGCCGTACAAAATATCAAACTCGGCTACGCGGAAGGGGGGCGCAACCTTGTTCTTGACGATCTTACACTTTACGTGGTTGCCGTAAACGTCGTTGCCATCCTTGAGCTGCTCGGTCTTGCGCACGTCGATACGAACCGATGCGAAGAACTTGAGGGCACGTCCGCCGGGGGTGGTCTCGGGATTGCCGTAGATGACGCCCACCTTTTCACGGATCTGGTTGATGAACACCACCACACAGTTGCTCTTGGAGATCACACCCGAAAGCTTTCTCATTGCCTGAGACATCATTCTTGCCTGCACGCCGACCATGGACTGTCCCATGTCGCCCTCGATCTCCTGTCTGGGGACCAATGCGGCAACCGAGTCTACCACGATGGCATCCACAGCACCCGAGCGCGCCAGCGCCTCGCAGATCTCAAGGGCATCCTCGCCGCAGTCGGGCTGAGATACCAAAAGCTCGTTGATATCAACGCCCAGCGCCTTGGCGTAAACAGGATCCAACGCGTGCTCGGCGTCAATGAACGCGGCGGTTCCGCCGATCTTTTGCACCTCTGCCAGAATATGGAGCGCAACGGTGGTCTTACCCGAGGATTCGGGGCCGAAGACCTCTACGATTCTTCCGCGCGGAACACCGCCGATGCCGAGAGCAAAGTCGAGAGAAAGAGATCCTGTATGGATCGCCTGCACCTCCATATTGCGATTCTCGCCCAGGCGCATGATCGAGCCGGCGCCGAAATCACGTTCGATCTGCGACATTGCAGTTGCCAACGCCTGCTTTTTTCCTGCCTCATCCAGCTTTGCGGGAACTGCCGATTTCGTCTTTTTGGTTGCTGCCATAGTCTTCCATCCTTTCACGCGGAGGTCTCCGCGTTTCATCATTTTTCTTCAGTGTCCCTATTATAACTCTTTTTGACAGATTTGTCAATAGGTTTTTTGAAAATATTTTTCCGTTTTTGGAATAGTTTTTGGCACTTTCGGTTTTTGACAAAAAAGCTCTTTGATAAAATTCCAAAACAGGAATCGCAAAAAGCAACAAAAAAGCCTTTTTTTCTTCAAAAAGCGAAAACAAATATATTATGGAAGAAAAAATGTTGTTTTTTGTTGAAAAAAGTGATAAAAAAAAGAAAAAAACTTCATTTTTTCACTTGAAATTCAAAACAAATAATGCTATACTATAGGGTGGTATATTACACGCAAAAGAAGCCGACGCTCCCTGCGGGGAGATTCGGGAAAGGAATCATAAATCATGAGTCAAGAACCAAAGAAAAAGCAAGCCGCCACTCGGCAGTCTCCTCCGGGCATGGAGCACACTACTGATATGATCAGCGATTTTGGTGCGCCCAAAAAGAATGCCGCACCTGCTCGCGAGCGACAGCTCCCGCCCATCTATCATGCGCCCGAGGACGTTCCTGTAATGAAAACCACGGTCACGATGGCAAATGCCACCCCCGATGAACAAAAGCCCCGTACCCCCGCCAAGAAAAAATCCTCTTCATCGGCAAAGAAGCAATCTTCTTCCCCCGCCAAGAAGAAGCAATCGGCAAAGAACAGTGAAAAGGTACAGGCATCCACCGCTACGGGATCCAAGCGCACCTCTTCAAAGAACGCTGCCGCGCCCAAAAAGGAGCCTGTTGATCTGGAAACCCCTCGCTCGGCAAGGCCCGCACATCAGATCATGCCCTACGTGCTGGGTGTATTGGCGTTTTTGGTAGGAATTTCCCTGCTTTTGAATCTCTTTTGTAATTTTGGGAACCAACTGCAGAACCGCCCCGAGGATCATTGGATGGGTAAGCTTGGCTACTACATCAGCTTTGCCCTGTTCGGTGTTTTTGGTCCCGCGGTGTTTGCTCTGCCCTTGATCCTTGTCAATCTGGCGATCTATTGGAAAAAATACGTGGATCACCGACTCACCATTTCTAAAATCGTGGTATCTTTCCTGGCACTGGTCTTCCTCAGCTCTCTGATCCACGGCTTCTGCCTGATCGGACTTGACGATTCCGTAAAGGATCTTTCCGCCGACTTCCTGTTGGAATCGGGCGCTAAGATGACCGGTGGCGGCGTGATTGGCGGCAAGCTGGGATATTTCCTTTATGACATTGGCAGCTACGTTGGCGGCATTCTCATCAGCCTTGTATGCCTGATTGCCTCCGCCTTTTACTTCCTCGGTATGACGCCTCAGCACCTTTGGAACCGCATTCGCCTTCAGCGCGATCTGCGCGCCAAGCGCGCCCCCAGCCTTTCCAAGCAAGATGCAGAGAACGCAAAGTATCAAGCCGAAATGGATGAAAAATTCCGCCGCACCGCCTCCCGTCAGGTCACGGTAACCGATGTAGACGAGGAGGATATGCCCCTTGGTGCAGTACGCGTAGTTGCGCCCCCCGAGCCCAAGAAGACAAAATCCCGCGAGGACAATCTCGCGCCCATGCCCCAACCCCGACTGGATCCCAACGACGGCTCGCGCCTCTTTGTTCCCTCGGATATCAATCGCAAAATGAACGAGGGACAGCCTGCCGTCAAGGAGACCGCCTCGGCAGATACGAAGAAATTGCTTTCTGCACAAGATGCGTCCTCCGCTCCCGTGGAAGCGCCCAAATTTGACGCGGCGCTGAACAAGGATGCGGCGGTGGATCCCATCTTCCCGCAGAGCAACGAGCTTCGTCAAGCCCGTCGCGTCCCCAAGGACGAGCGAAACTTTGATCTGAAGAACGTATTCATTGACTTTGAGGAATCCGAAAAGCCTGCCGCTCGCGAGCACGCCCCTGTTCCCCCTGAGGTTCCGCTCGGCGTGCCTGTCTCCCAGGTCGCTACTCCCACAGCATCCGCACGTCAGACGGTTGCCGGAGGTGCCGCACGTCCTGCGGTCAAGGTCGCTTCCGCAAACGCGCCCAAAACGGTCTTCCGGCAGGCGGATACCCCCTTGCAGCAATCCTTTGGTCTGAGCGACGAGGAGTTTGAGCAGCGCGAGGCACAGAACGTGGATCTTTCCAAGTCCACCGAGAAAAAGCCTGCCGCAAAGCCTGTTCAAAAGGCAACGCATCCCGTGGCGAAAACGCCCGTGGAGACCGAAAAGAAATACGTTTTCCCGCCCACGTCCTTCCTGCATCCCGCAGAGCCCATGACGGAGGAAAACAAAGCCGAGATCGAAGCCAGCATGAAGCAGCTTGCCGAGACTCTGGCAAGCTTCCGCGTACGCGTTCAGGAGATCAATTATTCCTGCGGTCCTACCGTTACCCGATATGAGGTCATCCTCGCCCCCGGTGTGCGCGTTCGTACCGTTACCGCCCTTGCCGATGACATTGCCCTGTCGCTCCGTTCCTCGGGCGGCGTTCGTATTGAGGCACCCATTCCCGGCACCAACGCCGTGGGCATTGAGGTTCCCAACAAGACCAGAAGCACCATCTATCTGCGTGATCTGATCGAGTCCAAGGCGTTTTTGGAATCCTCCAGCAAGCTTTCCGCTTGCCTCGGTGCCGATATTGCCGGCTCCCCTCTGATCTTTGATATCGCAAAAATGCCTCACCTTCTCATTGCCGGTACCACGGGTAGCGGTAAGTCGGTTTGCATCAACTGCATCATCACGAGCCTTCTTTACAAGGTTCGTCCCGATGAGGTCAAGCTGATTCTCATCGACCCCAAGAAGGTTGAGTTCAGCATCTACAAGAACATTCCCCACCTCATGGCACCCGTTGTGACCCTGCCCAAGGATGCGGCAGGTGCATTGCAGGCAGCCGTTGAGGAAATGGAGCGCCGCTTTGAGATCTTTGAAAGCGTGGGCGTCCGCGATCTCAAGGGCTACAACAGCGTTACCAAGGATGATCCCGATATGCCCTACATTCCGCACATTGTGATCATCATCGACGAGCTTGCCGACCTGATGATGACCGCCAAGAACGAGGTTGAAACCGCCATCTGCCGTATCGCCCAGAAGGCGAGAGCCGCAGGAATGCATTTGATCATTGGTACCCAGCGTCCCTCTGCCGACGTTGTTACCGGTCTGATCAAGGCAAACGTTCCCTCCTCCATCGCCTTTGCGGTAAAATCTCAGATCGACTCCCGTGTTATCCTTGACCACGGCGGTGCTGAAGCGCTGACGGGTCGCGGAGATATGCTCTTTGTTCCCATTGGCGCCATGAGAGATACCCGTGTGCAGGGCGCGTTTGTGGATGACAAGGAGGTAGAAAAGATCTGTGACTTCATCCGTTCTCAAAACGGAACGGCTCATTACGATGAAAAGTTTACCGCCAAGCTCAAGGAGCTGGCGGCACAATGCGGCGGTGCCAAGGCGAAGTCCAACGACGATATTCCCATGGGCGCCGACGGCGAGCGCGGAGACGATCCCAAATACGCCGATGCGGTTCGCGTAGCCGTAGAGGAAAAGCGCGTTTCCACCTCCCTCCTCCAACGCAAGCTGGAGATCGGTTACGGACGCGCCGCAAAGATCATCGACCGCATGCAAGCCGAAGGAATCGTATCTCCCCCCGACGGCTCCAAGCCCCGTACCATTCTCATCACCCCCGAGCAATATCTGGAGAGATTCTTTGATGAGAAAACAGAAGAGAATCAATGATTTGAAGTTTGTGGGGGAAGAGGAGCTTTTTTGAAAAAGCCTCTCTTCCCCCACAACTTATAAAATTATTATAAAAAAACACTCCAAATTGATTTTTTGTTAATTCCTCTTTTAAAAAACGAACAAATTACCCCCATACGACCTCTCCCTCAGTCACGACTCGCCGTGACAGCGGTTGATATTTCCGTTAATACTCTTGAAAAACATCAAGCATTTACAATGACATAGCAAAAAAGAAAGGAGTTCTTAACTATGAAAGCAATACGTTTTTTTGCACTCATTTTGGCGTTACTCCTGTGTTCAACGCTTTTAATCTCCTGCAACGAAAAAAATCCCGAAAACACGCAAGAAACACAAAACACCTCCGAAACAGTGCCCCCCATCACCATTGCTCCAAAAACGCTGGTTGAACACTGCTATTCAGGATTCGGAATTGCTAATGTCGTCCGGAACGAAAAAGGTCTCCGCACTTGCGAGCTGGGGCTTGACTGGTCTTACTACTATGAATACAACGAACAGGATCAACTGCTTCGCATTACCATGAAAAGCTCGGCAGGCATCCTTATTTGGAACTGTGAGCATGATAAAAACGGACGAGCTACCCACGCTCCTCTGCAAACCGATGCGGAATACGGTTCTACCTATTATTTTACCTATGATCAAGACGGAAACATGATCAAAAAGGAGCTACGCGGAGACAAAAATAACAATCTGATCAACCGAGAAACCTACGATGCCAACAACAAATTGATTGCAAGAGAAAAATCCAACGCTTCGTATTCCTACACCTATGATCAAACGCAAACTCGCGTGACCAAGGTTGACTACACCGTAACAGGCTCCAACAATGAAAAAACACGGACGGTGTTGGAAATTCAATACACGGAAAGCGGTGCTTGGAAATCCGTGGATTGCTTCGATGCTACACAAGCAGATTCCCCAAAACAGTTTTCGCGATACGAATTCTCCTTTGACGCGGATCAAAATTGCACGGAGAAAGGGTATGATTTTGATGAAAACGGCACCATGATACTCGACTCCGAAAGCAAATACAACGCAAGCTGTGAACCACTTTGGGTACACCTTTACGATGATCATGGTGTTTTTTGCTACAAATTTGAGTATGTTTATCATGAAAACGGTTATATGACAAAAAACGGCTACAGGCTCAACGAACAAGGAGAGTGGATTTTAGAAGAACACTTCCTGTATGATGAAAACCGAAACATCGTAGAACAATAAAAATCAACGAACCGACGGTCGCCGTGCTTGCGTGATGTTTGGTCGCCCGCCTCACCAATCTTCGGTAGGGGCAAACTGTGTTCGCCCACCCTTAAACAGCCTAATTTCCTTAGCCACTTTTCTCTTTGACACCATAGGCGCAAAGAGAAAAGTTCGCAAAAGAGAAACGCCGATTGGGGAATTTCGCCACCTGCGGGTGGCGACCAGCGTTTCGCCGCCGGCGCACGAAAAACTTTTGAAAAAGTTTTATCAAAACTTTTCCATCGGATGCGGTGCGAAAATTATCATTTATTGTCTCTTTCCATTCCAGCAACAAAAAAACGTCGAAAAAAATATAAAAAACTTTTGCAAATTTTCAAAAACCTCTTTACAAATCAATTCTGTTGTGGTATAATATCTGTAAATGACGTCAACTCGGTTCTCGGATCAAAGGCGGTTCTACATCGCTCTTCACCCACCGTTTACTGAGTGAAACGCATAAATAAAAGAAAGGTGAAAAATACCATGGAGAAAAACGAAAAGCTCACACTGATTGAACAGTACGCTACCCACGAGGGAGACACCGGTTCTCCCGAGGTTCAGATCGCTATTCTGACCTCCCGCATCAACAACCTGACCACGCACCTGAAGGCCAACAAGAAGGACTTCCACAGCCGCCGCGGTCTGCAGAAGATGATCGGTCACAGAAGAAACCTGCTCAACTACCTGCAGAAGGTTGACATTGAGCGCTACCGTGCAATCGTAAGCAAGCTCGGACTTAGAAAATAATTCCGATTTGGGAGTGAGAGCAGCGGCGTATGCTTCTGCCCTCGCTCCCTATCGTTATTTTCGGTCTCCACCCATCCTCTTACGTTGGATTAGCAGTTAACCGTGCCCCCAAAGCCCCTCTCGGGACAAGCCTTGGGAGTGTGGTTAAGTGCTAAACCTGCGTAAGAAAAAAACAAAAAAGAAAAATTTTACGGAGGAAAAAAGAATGTCTAATCCCATCAGCTCCCCTATGGAGTTCAAGAACTACAAGGTGTTCAAGTACACCTACGCCGGCAGACCCCTTGT
>SVSL01000084.1 GCA_015064315.1 Oscillospiraceae bacterium | reverse complement strand
GGCGCTCAGGGCATCCAGGGCGAAAAGGGTGACAAGGGCGATACAGGCGCTCAGGGCATCCAAGGCGAAAAGGGTGACAAGGGTGACACCGGCGCTCAGGGCATCCAGGGCGAAAAGGGTGACAAGGGTGACACCGGCGCTCAGGGCATCCAGGGCGAAAAGGGTGACAAGGGTGACGATGCGGCACACGCAAACGAGACCCACACGATTTCCTATGACGCAACCGGCGGCACCTTGCCAAGCGGATTTGCAAGTAGCGTTACCGTCAATTATGGCGATACGCTTACCCTTCCCATCCCCACACGTGCCAATTTTACCTTTGAAGGATGGTATACGGGAACTACTGTTAACGACGGAAAATTCACCTCGGTAACTCCCGTGACCAAAACGCTGACTCTCTATGCAAGATGGAAGGCAGATACCCAATACCGTTTGACCTTTGACACCGATGGCGGCAACGGTATTTCTCCCATGTACTACGATTTTGACGAAGCCATTACTGCGCTTCCCACGCCCGTAAAATATGGTTGCGTATTTGAAGGCTGGTTCTTGGATAAGGGGTTCACCAATCACGTTGCATATCCGTTGACCTTGACCGAAAACACGGTGCTATATGCAAAATGGTCAACGGCGTACTATTACATCAATTTCCACACGGGCAACAGCACAACCATTCCCGCGCAATACGCGGCGGCAGGTACGGTATACAATTCCTTTACAGCCCCCGCATACACCAATCATCAGTTTGAGGGCTGGTATCTGGATTCCGGCTTCACGCAGAAGGTTACCTATCCCTTCACGTTGGAATGCGACACCGATCTCTTTGCAAAATGGGATGTCGTATATTACACTTTTTCCTTTGTTTCCAACGGTGGAAGCTACGTTTCGTCGAAACAATTCCAAGGCGGCGTTTATGTTGATTCCCTTCCCAAGCCCACCCGTACCGATTACCGTTTTGACGGATGGTATACGGACGGCACCTTGAAAAATGCGGTCACCTATCCCTATCAGGCTACCCAAAACGAGATCCTCTACGCAAAATGGACCTGGATAGATCCTTATGCGGATTATATCAAGATCTCCAACGCGGTTGATTTCCAAAACATCACCGATATGAACGCCAACTACGTGATGACTGCCGACATCGATTTGGGCGGCATGGAGATCATCATGCTGGGAACCACTCAAAAGCCCTTCACCGGCATTTTTGACGGAAACGGCTATACCCTCTCCAACTTTACTGTCAACGTCCCTACAAGCGAAAAAAGCAACGCAGGATTGTTTGCGGTCAATAACGGCACCATTTGCTCGTTAACGGTTACGGGGATGGCACTGACCGTCAAAGGCATCTCCAACTGCGGAGGGTTGGTTGGAACCAATGCCGGAATTATCCATCAAGTAACCGTGAATACGAACATACAAGGAAACAGTTCCATAGATAGAAATGTCGGTGGCATTGCTGGATGCAACGCCGGAAAAATCAGCAATTCCCATGCGCTCGGTTCTATAGTGTCCCAAGACGGCGATAGTGGTGATGATTTATACACCGGAGGGATTGCAGGGTTGAATCAAGGTAATATCTCTAAATGCTTATCATCCGCTTCAGTTGTATGTAACGCATCCTTATCAGGGTCCATGAACTACATCGGCGGCATTGCCGGTATGAACGATGAAGCAATGATCGAATACTGTCTTTTTGTTGGCGCAACAGGCGGTAAACAAATCGACGCCTCCAACGCAGTTGCAGGAGCAACCTCTACCGAAAATTCCGCACAAAACAACAATTATAAATCCTCGGCGGTAACCATTATTGGCGGCACGGCGGTGCCCAACAGTTATCTCGACGACCACAACTTCTATACCGGCACCCTGGAATGGGACGACACGGTTTGGGATCTGACTAACCTGGACTTTGAAAAGGGCTTGTATCCTAAGCTTTATTGAGCTACAACAACCCTTTTTCTAAAATTCAAGGAAACTGTCTCATTAGAAATAATCTGAACGAATCATGGAATAAAGAAAGGCTCCCTTGTGCAAAGGGAGCTGGCACCGAAGGTGACTGAGGGATTGTTTTGCATGCTTTCTTGTTTTTACAACCCCTCCGTCTCGCTTCGCGATCCACCTCCCCTTACACAGGGGAGGCTTTTTTTGTGCTGTTTAGTCTGAATAATACGACTTTTTTACTCACGTATTCTCAATTTTTGGGCGATCGTCCTCATCCGCTCCTCACTCACCTTGAGGACCCTTCGGTCATAGGAAAGCAGGCCGTTGGTCTCGTCCTCCACGTCGGAAACCTGGGTGTAGATGGCGCCGCAGAGTCCCTTTTCTACGGCAGGAACGATCTCCTCCTCGTAGAGCTTGATCAGAGCGTCCTCAAAATCGGCTCTCTCCTTGAAAAAACGGTATCCGTAGGTCTTATACGGATTGAAAACGTGTCCCTCGGGCTTGTAGGAATATCCCCCGAACTCCGAGAGAATGATGGGCTTTTTCGCCCCTTTCATCCTCACGGGCTTGAAATACACGTGCAGGCTCTCCACGTCCGAGGGCGCGCCCGCGAACCAGCCCGACGCCGTATCAATGATGCGCGAGGTGTCCAATTTCTTCATCCGTTCATACATTCTTGCGCTCTCAAACTGCCCCCATCCCTCGTTAAAGATGGTCCAATAACAGATACACGGGTGGTTAAAAAGCTGATTTACGGTCTTCTCCATGGCATCCTCAAACGCCGTCCGCGTTGTTTTGTCGCGATGCAAAAGCTTATCGTTCAGCCGCTTCATGCCCACCGTGGGCAGCGCCGTATCTCGCAGGAAGGAATATCCCCCGTTATTGATCATGTCCTGAAAAACGATCATGCCAAGGCGGTCACAATCGTAATAAAACTGCTCGGGCTCAATTTTGATGTGCTTGCGGAGCGTATTGAAGCCCAGCTTCTTCATGGAAAGAATATCAAACTCGTATGCCTCGGGTGAGGCGGGGGTATAGATGCCGTCGCTGAAATAGCCCTGATCCAACAATCCGTGGAAAAAATAGGGCTTTTCGTTGAGGCAGATGCGAGAAAATCCATCCACGTCCGCAATCTTCAACGTACGCAACGCAAAATAGGACTCCACAAGATCCGCTCCCGATGCCAGCTTGAAACGGTAGAGATAGGGATCCTCGGGGGACCACAAGTGGGGATTTTCCACCTTGATCAGCGCCTCTCCGTTTTGCAAGGAAGCCTTGATCTCGCCCTCGGGGGTCGTAACGGTGATCTCCCCGTTTTGCACCCCGTATGCCTTTATTTTGGCAAAATCCAGCCCTACCTCGATCCTCAAGCCCTCCACGTATTCCGTGGGAACGCTCTCAAGCCATACCGTCTGCAAGATGCCGCTGACCGGGGTATACCACATACCGCCGCGGTTTCTTTTCTGCTTTCCCCAAGGAAGAACGTGGCTCTCCAATTCGTCCGCCACGTCTACCTCCAAGCGGTTCTCCTTTTCGAGAAGCTCGGTGACGTCAAAGGAAAACGCCTCGTAGCCTCCGATATGCGCGCCAACGAACACGCCGTTGAGGGTCACACGGGCAATCTGATCCACCGCGCCAAAATGCAGGAGCACGCGCTCCTTTACAAAGCCCTCGGGAAGTGAAAAACGCTTGACGTAGTGCAATTTCGGTGTTTTTCCCATATCTCCGTGAATCCCGGACAAAAGGCTCTCGGGAGCAAAGGGAACGGTGATCCTCCCATTCTCCAAAACACCTTCGGCGGAAAACTCCCACGCGCCGTTGAGGCAAAGGAAGGAATCACGCTTCATCTGCGGACGAGGATAGACCTCCCACGGCGTTTCGGGGAGATTTTCCCCCCACGGGGTTCTTAAATGCTTGTATTCAGGCGTTTGCTTCATCGTTTTTTCCTCTCTTCGGCAACAGGAGCATGGGGATCAGAATCAGTGCCAGCACCACGGCAACCAGCAACGCCGCCAGAAAAATATTGGCGTTGGGAATAAAGGAAACCGTACCGTCATCGTTGGTCACCGTCTCGGCGTTTTTCAGCACGGCAGAGCCGATCATAGGACCGATCAAGCCGGGAATCAGCACCTGTCCCACAATGCGAAGTCCTTGGAACATTCCCGAACGGTTTTTGGGGGTACGGTCACGGATGATCGCACCGAACACCGCCATGCCCGAAAGATAGCCGCACATCATCAGAAGCGAGCCCACGAAAACGAGTGCCGTTTGGCGGAAGAAGAGCAGGATCAGGTATCCCGCCATCAGCAATCCCAAAGCGGGGATGACCGATCTGCCAAAGCCCATCCTATCGTACACGCGTCCCCACAGAGCGGTAAACACCGCCGCCAAAAGGATGGCGGGTGCCATGATCAGCACGTAATTCTCCATTCCAAGGCTGACCGTGTAGTAAAGAATGAGATAAGGCATGAAGATCTGAATCGAGATTCCAAACACCGCAAAAGCGATCAAAAAGAGATAGAGCTCCCGATTTTGCTTTACCACCGAGGGACGGAAGCCGTAAAAAATATTTCCAAAATAGCTCTGATTTCCATCGGTTTTCAAATCAGGCTCGCGGATGAGGAAAAAGCCCAGCACGCCAATGGCAAGCACCACTGCGCCGATGATGGCAAAAATGGCGGTCCAAGAATCCTCCCGATTCAGATCAAAGGACATAAAGCCTCCAAACACGGCGAGAATCGCGATCAGCGGCATCATGGCGTTGATTCCCTCGGCGCGTCCTCGGTCGCCCTCCTCGGTCACGTCGGTGAGCCACGCATTGAAGCAGGCATCGTTGGCGGACGAACCGAAAAAGGTCATCAGACAATCCAACGCGATGACCAGCGTCACGCCAATGGCGCTGACCGACGCCGCCGTAGGAAAGAGCGCTCCGATTACGTCCTTGCGGAGCAGGCAAAAGCCGAGGATCGAGATTCCCCACAGAATATACCCTCCGCAGATAAACACGCGACGCTTGCCCAGCTTATCCGACAGAGCGCCGATGAGAAGGGTGGTCAGAGTTGCCGCCACGGCACTGGCAGAGACCATGAGCGAGATCTGATCGGCAGAGGCATTGAACATCTTATACAGGAAGACATTGAGGTACATATTTTCAACCACCCAGGCGACCTGACCCGTAAGGCTGAAAATAAAAAGTGCCGCAAAGAATTTTCCTTTTGAATTTTGGTTTTTCATAGTCCTTTCCTTTCAGAGAATCGATTTCTGATAGGCAATCCGTTCATCGCCGCTTGCGATATAAATGATCCCGCAATAGGAAAACCCCTTCTTTTCCAATGCTCTTTGCATGGGGATATTATCCTTGTGGGTATCTATTTTTACGTTTTTGCATTGGGAAAGCGCAAAATCAAAGCAGACGGATGCCACGCCGCGTCCCTGCTTTGCCACCGCAATGCGATGGATCACGCCGTAAGGAGCATCGTTGAGCCATTTTCCGTTATGGATCACACGGTAGGTAGGATCATCCCCCACTTGGAAAAAGAACGAGCCCAGAATCTCATCCCCCTCTACACAAAGATAAAGACGTCCCACCTCAATATCCTCACGCAGCAGCTCCACGGGAGGGTGACGGTCCCCCCATTGATCGGGGTTGCCCTGCTCCTTCATAAACCGACGGGCATCGGCATAGATCCTCTTGACAGTTTCAAAATCCGCAAGGGTCGCTTTTCTGATCTCCATAATTTTCCTCCTTTTATTCTCTTCCCTTTCTTGGGGTCGTCCCCATGATCTTTTTGTAAACCCGATAAAAATGGGAGGTGTCGCAAAAGCCCAGCTTCTCGGCAATGAGCTCGGTGGTCCATAGCGAGCTATCCAGCAGCTCCTGCGCCTTTTCCACCCGCAAGCGGTTGCGGTAATCGGTGGGCGAGCAGCCCAGATACTCGCGGAACTGCACACGGAAATAGCTCTCGCTCAAAAAACACATGGCGGCAAGCTCGGTAACCGAGGTGTTCAGCTCCGGGTACTTTTCAATATGCTCAACGGCAGGCAGAATCTGCCGTGCCGCCTTGGAGAGTCCGCCGTCATTCTCCTTGATGCAAAGCAGCTTGAGCAGCTCGTACATTTTCGCCTTGACCGTCATGGGACAGGCATCGGTGGCAAGATACGCCGAAAGCACACCGCGAAAGGCCTGCAAAATCCTTCCGTCCATATCGTTTTTCCAAAGGCGGAAGGGCTCGTCAAAGCACAGCTCCTCGCCACTGTCGTCAAAAAGCGCAAAGCGGATGCAGACCGTGTGTCCCATCCCATCCCCACCGGTCAGCTCGGTTTGAGAAAGATAGGGCGTCCCCTTGGAGATCAGCACCACGGCAGGTGCCTCAAGAGCGTATTGCGTTCCTTTTTCAAAGTCCACGATCCGCTTTCCTCCCGTAAAGGTATAAGAGATGATATTCTCGCCGCGTCCCTCGGGATAGCGGTTGACGTTGCCGTCACGCCAGGTGCGCTCCACCGCCTCGATCTTGCAGACGTTCACGCTTCTGTTCAGCAATTCGGAAAAAACGATCCTTTGCATAAGATCTCCTCCAAAAAAAGTCGATTTGTACAATAAAGCAGTCGGTACGTTCATTGTATCACAAAGTCGCAAGGATTACAATATAGTTTGGAAAATTTTCAAAAAAATTTCTAAAGGAGAAAAATCTATGGACTATAGCGTGAAAATCGGTCTGGTTGCTATGCGCAGAAATACAACCGACCGTCCAAGAGGCACCTTTTTGACCTGGTACTCCGCTGAGCAAAGAGGAAAACGCTTTGTGGACTACATCGAAAAGAATTTCGCAAACGAAAACGTGGAATTCGTTGACAACAAGGGAATCGGCATCGAGGATCTGGTTTTTGACGATGCCTCTGCCGCAGAGGTAATCGAACGGTTCCGAAACGCCGCAGTAGATGCCGTAATGATCATCAACTGCAACTTCGGCAACGAAGAGGCTGCCGCCGACATTGCAAAGGCACTTGACAAGCCGGTTCTGCTTTGGGCTCCTCTTGACGACGAGTACTACGTGGACGGTATGCGCCCCACCGACTCCCAATGCGGTCTGTTCGGCGTTTCCCGTCAGATGCAGCGCTATCACATCCCCTTCTCTCACCTCCCCTGCTGCCGTGTGGAGTCCGAGGAGTTCAAGGAGGGCTTTGAGAGATTCGTTCGCGTTGCCTGCATGGTCAAGAATTTCCGCGGTATGCGCATCGGTCAGGTAGGAGCCAGACCCGCTCCCTTCTTCTCGGTCATCTGGAACGAGGGCGAGCTGATGGAAAAATTCGGCATTCGCATCATCCCCATCAACTTTGCCGTGATCGAGCAGAGAATGAAGGTGGCTCCCGAGCTTTACGCCGATGAGATCGCAGAGTACGAAAAGTACTTCCTCCACAACTACATCATGGACGAGCTGACGCCTCCCTACATCAAGCCCATGGCAACCATGGTGGCAATGTATAAGCACCTGTTTGAGGAATTCAGACTGGACGTGATCAGCGCCGAGTGCTGGACGGCTACCCCCATTATGTTCGGCGGACTCGCGCCCTGCGCCCTCTACGGACTGCTCAACGAGATGGGCTACATGATCGCCTGCGAGAGCGATATGCACTGCGCCATGACCATGGCTCTGCTCAAGTGCGCTACTCTTGGCAAGGGACTTCCCCTCTTTGGTGAGTTCACCGTCCGTCACCCCGAAAACAAGAACGCCGAGCTGCTCTGGCACTGCGGTCCCTTCCCGGTGTCGCAAAAGGCAGAGGGCACGCAGGCGCGTCTGGTCAACCAGCGTGCATGGCTGCGCGCCAAGGACGGCACCTACACCGTGGCTCGCATCGATCAGGAAAGCGGCAACTACATGATCCTTCCCATGGTCTGCAAGACCACCGAGGGTCCTCAGACCCACGGAACCTACATCTGGGGCGAGTTTGAGGATCTGCAAGCCGTTGAGGATCGCCTCATCGACGGTCCCTACATTCACCACTTCGTTGAGATCGAGGGCGACTACACCCGCGAGATCGAGGAGTTCTGCAAGTACTTCCCCAACCTGAAGGTTGACAAATCCCTGAAAAAGTAATCAAAAAAAAGGAGATAGAAAAATGCAATATCAAATGAACGAATTCTTGTTCTCCATGATTCTCACCGAGCTGGAGGACGCGGTAGGCAAGGACAACTGCTCTACCAGAGCCATTGACAAGGTAACCCACAGCGTGGACTACTACTGGCTGTCCCGTATGTGGGCTGACAGAGGCTGCCGTATGCCCGAGGCTGACTTTGTGGTTTGCCCCGAGAACGCGCAGGAGGTTTCCAAGGTCGTTAAGATCGCCAACTACTACAAGATCCCGATCACCACTTGGGGCGCCGGCGGCGGAACCCAGGGCGGTGCCATTCCCGTATGCGGCGGTATCATCCTCGACACCAAGCGCATGAACAAGATCTACGACGTAAACACCGAGGGTATGTACATTGAGTGCGGCACCGGTGCCATCTACAAGCACATCGAGTGGGCTGCAAACGAGGTTGGCAAGGCTACCATGCACTACCCCTCCTCTCTGACCTGCTCCACCGTAGGCGGCTTCCTCGCTCACAGAGGTATCGGCGTTTGCTCCACCAAGTACGGTAAGATCGACGACATGGTGCTCCAGATGGAGGTCGTTCTCCCCAACGGTGACATCATTCTCACCAGCCCCGCTCCCAAGCACGCTGCAGGTCCCGACCTCAACCAGATCTTCATCGGCTCCGAGGGTACGCTGGGTATCATCACCAAGGCACAGATCCGTATTTTCGACCAGCCCGAGGAAAGACGCTTCCGCGGCTTCCTGTTTCAGGATATGCACGGCGCGTTCCAGGCATCCCGTGAGCTGCTTCAGAAGTTCAAGCCCTCGGTTATGCGTCTGTATGACGAGGCAGAGACTGCATCTCTGATCAAAAAGATCGTAGGTGTGGAGCGCAAGGGCGCATTCATGAACATCGCTTATGAGGGCTGCAAGGAAATGGTAGAGGTTGAGGAGAAGATCCTTCTGGACACCTTTAAGAAGTACGGCGCCGAGGACCTTGGCTCCGAGTACGGTGAAAAGTGGTGGAAGGAAAAGATCACCTTCTTCTACCCCGGTCACATGATGGATATTCCTCAGATGTTCGGTACCATGGACACCATCGCTCCCTATGACAAGATCGAAAAGATCTACTGGGCAATGAAGGAAGCCATTGAGACCAACTTCCCCCAGGCAAAGTTTATCGCACACTTCTCTCACTGGTACGAGTGGGGCTCCATGATCTACGACCGCTTCATCATTGAAGGCAAGGACGTCCCTCAGGATCCCGTAGAAGCACTCC
>SVSL01000083.1 GCA_015064315.1 Oscillospiraceae bacterium | reverse complement strand
CCCGTTGTCTTAGCAACTTCAGACATTTAGTTTTCCTCCTTTCTTTCCTGCAGATGAGTCATAAGCATACCGATTTCTTCTTTAGTAGATGTTCTGGCATTAACAATACCATTCATCTTACCATCACAGAGAACTAAGATTCTGTCACAAAGCTGGATAAGCGCTACATTGAGGCGGCAAACGATCTGGGGTGCAACAATGTGCAAACCCTGTTTAAGGTTGTGCTTCCTCTCACGGTTCCCGGGATTGTTTCTGGAGTCACCATGGTGTTCGTGCCTTCCATCAGCACCTTCTATATCTCCCAAAAGCTGGGCGGCGGCTCCTTCGATCTGATTGGTGACACCATTGAGCGTCAGTTCCAGAACGCCATCACCTATCACACGGGCGCCGCGGTTTCTCTGGTGATGATGATTCTCATTCTGATCTCCATGGCGATTATGAATCGGTTTTCCGACGGAAAGGAGGACATGGTGATATGAAGTTCCTTTCCAGAGCCTACATCCTCATCATTTTTCTGTTGCTCTATGCGCCGATTCTTGTGGTGATCCTTTTCTCCTTCAACGGGTCGGGAAGCCTGAGCAGCTTTTCGGGCTTTACTACCTATTGGTATCGGGAGCTTTTCCGCGACGGGGAAGCGCTGGCGGCATTAAAGAATTCCTTGGTGCTGGCGGTTTGCTCCTCCTTGCTTGCCACCGTTCTCGGAACGCTGGCGGCATTCACCATCGACCGCGCCAAGCGTCAATGGCTCTCCAAGGCTTTGGAGAGCGTAAACAATATTCCCATGATGAATCCCGATATCGTAACGGGTGTTTCCATGATGCTCCTGTTCGTTGGCGTGGCGGGAATTCTGAAGCTCTCCAGCTTTTTGGGCTTTTGGACAATGCTGATCGCCCACACCACCTTCAACCTGCCCTACGTCACCCTTTCGGTGCTGCCCAAGTTCCGTCAAATGGATAAGCACCTCACGGAGGCGGCGTTGGATTTGGGATGTACCCCCGCGCAAACCTTTTTCCGCGTGGAGCTGCCCAATATTCTTCCGGGTATGGTGTCGGGACTGATGATGAGCTTCACGCTGTCGCTGGACGACTTCGTGATCAGTCATTTTGTGTCGTCTCCCGATTTTAAAACCCTGCCGCTTTACATTTACAATCAAACCGCCCATGAGGTGAAATTCAGTATGTATGCGCTTTGCACGCTGATGATCCTTGTGATTCTTCTCCTTTTGATCGCCGTGAACGTGGCGGGCTCGGTGGGAGAGCGTAGGCAAAAAAAGCTGCAAGGAGGTAGAAAATGATGACCAAAAGAATTTTCAGCCTTGCGGCGCTGTTGGCGCTTCTTGTGAGCCTTCTGACCATGACCTCCTGCCAAAGCGACGGCGGGGAAGTGGTCACGCTCTACGTTTACAACTGGGGTGAGTACATTTCCGACGGCTCGGAGGAGTCGCTGGACGTGAATGCCGCCTTTGAGGAATACTGCCGCGAGGTGCTGGGCAAGAACGTGGAGGTCAACTACTCCACCTATTCCAGCAACGAGGATATGTACGCCAAGATCAGCAGCGGTGCCGCCAATTACGACGTGCTCTTCCCCTCGGATTATATGATTCAGCGCCTTGTGGAGGAGAACCGCCTGGCACCGCTGGACGTCGAGGGGATCATTACCAACTATCAGTACATCCTTCCCGAGTTCAAGGGCGAGAACGTGTTCTATGAGCCCCAGGATGGTAACGTGTATTCGGTTCCGTATGCCTATGGCATGATCGGTATCATCTATAATTCCTCCATTGTTTCCAACCCCGAGCATCCCACGCTGGGAAGCTGGGAGCTGATGTGGGATGAAGCCTTCAAGGGAGATATTCTCCAGTTTAACAACAGCAGAGACGCCTTCGGCACAGCGTTGTATTCTCTCAAATACGACGTGAACGAAGCAACCGAGGAGCAATGGCAGGAGGCTTTGGACAAGCTGTTGGCGCAAAAGGAGCTGGTGCAGGGCTACGTGATGGACGAGATCTTCAACAAAATGAAGAGCGGATCCGCAGCGGTTGCGGCTTACTACGCGGGTGATTTCCTTTCCATGTATGAGGACAATCCCGATCTTTGTTTCTATTACCCAAGAGAGGGAACCAACCTTTACGTGGATGCCATGTGCGTGCCGAACACCTCCAAAAACCAGGAGCTGGCAATGCACTATATCAACTTCCTCTGCTCGGAGGAGGCTGCGGTGGCGAATGCGGAATATCACTACTATGCGTCTCCGAACTCGCTTGTGATTGATAATGCCGAGTACGTTGAGTACATGACCTCTGTCCACGAGAACGCCATGGAGTACCTCTACTACTCTGTGGACGAGGTGGAAACCTCCTCCTATCGGAACCTCACTCCCGAGCGTCTGGTGATGCTCAATGATCTTTGGGAGGAGCTGAAGGTAGAAAGCACCATTGGCAAGGGGATCTACGTTTGCTGCGGTGTCATTCTTGCGGCGTTGATCCTTCTGATCGTGCTGAACTTCCTGCGGAAACGCCGCTGGGCAAAATTGTATGACTGATAACAAAGGGGCAGAGTCGTGAGACTCTGCCCCAGCTTGCTGACAAAGGGGTTAGCACTATCATTTTGACGAAAAGTTTTCGCCCTCTGCGGATGGCGAAAAGGGCTCCGCGCCCTTGATCGCGCAGGCTTTTGAAAAAAGCTTGACCAAAACTTTTCAGCAATTTGACAGTACTATTACCTTTGTCATAAGGCAGAAGGAACCGTCCAAGCGGACGGTTCCTTCTGTTTTATGGCTTATGCAATTTGCAATCGAAGATTACTTCTTGAGATTTGCTTCCAGAACAGCCAGTTCAGCGTAGAGCTCTGCGGGAACACGGTCGCCGATCTGCTTGTAGAACGCCTTGATATTCTCAACGTCCTCCAGCCAGCTTGCGTTGTCGATAGAGAGTAGCTCCTTGATGGTGTCAACGGTCACGCCGTCCAGACCCTCAATGTTGATGTCCTCAGCCTTGGGAACGAAGCCGATGGGGGTTTCCACGGCCTCAACCTCGCCCGCGCAACGAGCCAGGATCCACATCAGAACTCTCATGTTGTCACCGAATCCGGGCCAAATGAAGTGACCCTCAGCATCGGTGCGGAACCAGTTCACGTGGAAGATCTTGGGAGCGTTGGGGATCTTCTTGCCCATGTTCAGCCAGTGAGCAAAATAGTCGCCCATGTCGTAGCCAACGAAGGGACGCATTGCCATGGGATCGCGGCGAACCACGCCAACAGCGCCTGCTGCGGCTGCGGTAGTCTCGGATGCCATGATGGAGCCAACGAAGGTACCGTGCTGCCAGTTACGGGATTCGTACACCAGAGGAGCGGTCTTCGCGCGTCTGCCGCCGAAGATGATGGCGGTCAGCGGAACACCCTTGAGACTGTTGAACTCGGGAGAAATGCAGGGGCAGTTCTCAGCCAGAGCGGTGAAACGGGAGTTGGGATGCGCGCCGGAGGTGTTCACCTTGTCTGCCTTGTCATACTTGGTGTAATCCCACTGCTCGCCCTTCCAGTTGAGTGCGTTCTTGGGGGGATTGTTGTCCAGACCCTCCCACCAAACGGTGTTGTTGTCCAGATCATGGCAAACGTTGGTGAAGATGCAGTTCTTCTTGGTGGTCATAAGGGCGTTGTAGTTGGAGTGAACGTTGGTGCCGGGAGCCACGCCGAAGAAGCCGTTCTCGGGGTTGATGGCATAGAGTCTGCCGTCCTCGCCCACGCGGATCCAAGCGATGTCATCGCCAACGGTCCAAACCTTGTAGCCCGCCTTCTTGTAGATTTCGGGGGGAATGAGCATTGCCAGGTTGGTTTTGCCGCAGGCAGAGGGGAATGCGGCGGAGATATACTTCACCTCGCCGTTGGGAGCCTCAAGGCCCAGAATGAGCATATGCTCAGCCATCCAGCCCTCTTTTCTTCCCAGATAGGAGGCGATACGCAGAGCGAAGCACTTCTTGCCCAGCAGAACGTTTCCGCCGTAGCCGGAGTTTACCGACCAAATGGTGTTATCCTCGGGGAAGTGGCAGATGAAGCGCTTTTCCTCATCGCAGTCGGCAACCGCGTGCAAGCCCTTCACGAAATCGGCGGAGTCGCCCAGAGCCTCAATCACGTTCTTGCCAACTCTGGTCATAATGAGCATATTGAGCACCACGTAAATCGAGTCGGTCAATTCGATGCCGATCTTTGCGAAATCGGAGCCAACCACACCCATGGAGTAGGGAATGACGTACATGGTCTTGCCCTTGTAAGAGTTTTTGTAGAGCTTGGAGAGCTTCTCATAGCACTCGTTGGGATCCATCCAGTTGTTGATGTTTCCTGCATCCTCCTTCTTGCGGGTACAAATGAAGGTTCTGTTCTCCACGCGAGCCACGTCATTGATGGCGGTTCTGTGGAGGTAGCAGTTGGGATACTCCTCTTCATTCAGCTTCACCAGCTCTCCGGTAGCACATGCCTGGCGGCGCAGCTCCTCGGTCTGCTCCTCGGAACCGTCGATCCAAACGATGCTGTCGGGCTGAACCATCTCTGCCATAGAGTTGATCCAATCCAGTACAAATTTGTTGTTGGTCATGGTTGTTCTCCTTTTATGTAAGTAGTTTGTTAAAACATAAACAAGGGCAATGATCCAATCCTCACCCATTATATATTTTACACGGAAATTCGATTTTTTTCAATAGGATTTTGAAAAGGTTACAGTTTATTCATAAATTTTATTTTTTCAATCGGAAACAATCTTCTTTTGAAAGTTTTTCTTGAAAAGTTTGCAAAAATCGGGCGAAAATTTGGCAAAAAGGAGAATTGCGGTTTTGTTTTGAATATTCATGCGCTTGCTTTATGCAAACCAAAGTGAGGCTTTGCGCGCCAAGCAAGCGAGCGAAAATTGTATCCGAGAAAAAAGAAGACCCGTATTCCGAACAAGGGAATACGGATCTTCTCTGTTATCGCAGACAGAATAAAACAGAACGTTAGGGTGTTGATTATTTAATCTCAACGGTTGCGCCTGCCTCGGTGAGAGCAGCCTTAACCTTTTCAGCCTCGTCCTTGGAAACGCCTTCCTTCACGGTCTTGGGAGCGCCCTCAACCAGATCCTTAGCGTCCTTCAGACCCAAACCGGTGATCTCGCGAACAGCCTTGATCACGTTCAGCTTGTTAGCGCCGAAGCTTGCCAGGATAACGTCGAACTCGGTCTTCTCCTCAGCTGCGGGAGCTGCTGCGCCTGCTGCTGCAACAACGCCAACGGGAGCTGCTGCGGATACGCCGAACTCCTCCTCAACTGCCTTAACCAGGTCAGCGAGCTCGAGGATGGTGAGAGTCTTGATCTCTTCGAGAATGTTAGTAATCTTTTCGGATGCCATTTCAGTATACCTCCAAAATAAATAATCTTGTTTAGTTTATCCGACACTGACGGGGACGGTGACCGACGGGAACACCCGTGTAGAAAATGTGGATTAAGCCTCTGCAGCTTCTGCTGCGGGAGCTGCTTCGCCGTTCTTGTCCACAACGGCTTGAATTGCGTAAGCAAAGCTGTACAGGGGAGAACGGATGGAGCCAAGGAACTTGGCAATGAGAACTTCCTTGCTGGGAATCTCTGCCAGATCGTTCACCTTAGCGGCATCGATCACCTCGCCGTCAACGTAGCCTGCCAGAATGTTGAAGGATTCAACCTTAGAAGCGTACTCCTTCAGGATCTTCGCTGCCACAACGGGATCGTTCTCGCTGATCGCGATTGCGGTCATACCGTTGAGGTATTCCTTCAGCGCGCTGTAACCAACCTCGTCGCAAGCTCTGCCGGTGAGGGTGTTTTTCATAACAACGTACTTAACACCTGCGGTGCGAAGTGCCTTACGCATTGCAGTATCAGCGTCCACCGTGATGCCCTGATAGTTAACAATGACACCTGCGGCAGAATTCTTGATCTGTTCTGCGAGATCGGCAACGATTTGCTGCTTTTGAGCCAGAATAGAATTGCTGGGCATTTTTTGTTTCACCTCCCAATGTGAAGATAAGCGAATAAAAAAATCTTTCTCCGGGAGCCAGACATAGCGCCGCAAAGAAAGACTGCACAAAAAAATGTTCAGTTCATTTCTCCTCGGCAGGAAAGCTATGCTTTTACCGGAACCTGCTGTCTTTGGATAACGCAAAGATTATACCACAAAAGGGTTGATTTGTCAATAGCTTTTTTGAAAAAAACAAGAAAAAATCAAGAAATTTCTGAATTTTCCGAATGCTTGCGGTTTTTCTTTTGCTCCAGACGCTTCAGGAGGGAGCGAAGCATGGGGGCGTTGTATCTCAGCACCAGCGTTGGCAAAACGTTGAGAAAGAGGTTCACGGTTGCCACGGGGATCGCTACCGTGAAGCGGAGCGGCGAGCCAACAGCCAGCATCGCCAAAAAGCCGATGGGGTAGGAAAGCCTGTGGGTGACCGTTCCTCTGTTGCATTCGATGAGAAATTTTTCAATGTAGCGGGGATTGTCGGGCTCCTTCAGCTCTCTTTTGCTGAATCCGCCCAAGCCGCCCAGCTCCCATACCTTGTCCTTCCAGCGCCGTACCTTTAGCTTTTTGTACAGCTTTTTTTCCTTTTCGGCAACGAGAAAGAGGGGATTGTTCGCGCCGAACCAGCGGTCGGGAAGGGTGCTTACGGTGGCGGCAACGATTCCGTCCAACACAAATTGCAGCGCGGTACATAGAATAACGGAAAGGATCACGAGGTGCCAAGGCGCTGCTTGAAGGACGATATTGACGGCTGAGATCAGCGCCATCGCGGCTCCGATAATGGTAAAATATAACTTCATGCTGTATGGGTAACGGTTGGTGATAACCGCTTTTTCCTCCGCTTTTTCACTGAACAAAGTATAGCATAAAACGTCGAAAATGTCAACCGTTAAAATGGATTTGTTTTTTTGGGACGGTGCTGAATCGCCGCTAAAAAAGGAAGGAGCCTCGTGCATTCGCGAAAGTTCCTTCCTTTTATAATATGGGGCTTGATTGAATCAAGGGGTATCGTCTGAAGTGGGGTGATTGGCGAGCACCCTGACGGCGCATCGTACCAAGCGCTCTCGCAGCCAGTCAGGCTCCACAAGCCGAAAATCCGATTCCAGCGACATGAGGATGCCGATAAATTTTTCAATGCTGTGGAACTCGCAGTAATAGCGATCCTTGCCCTGCTTGGCAATGATGTAGTTGGATAGCTCGATGGCGGCAAGCTTGTTGCTCAGCTCCACGGTGGCGGAGTAGGGAATTTGCATTTGAATGATGGATGCATCGGCGCCCAGCTCCTCGTCGTCCCGAACGCTGGAGATCTCCTGAATGTAAAGCTCGTCGTTGTCCGAGGTGATCAGAATGGGGAGGGTGAAGGGCTCGGAATAGTAGAAGCCCTTTCTGCTCTTATCGTATTCCAGGGGCGCGCCCAGGCGTTTTCGCAGCAGATCTAAATCTCGCTGGGCTTGCCGGTGAGAGATGCGGAAGCGTTCGGCAAGTCGCTGGGCGTTGGGATAACTGTTGTTCAGGATCTTTTTGTGGACCCATTGAATTCTGGTGTTGGCGTTCATTCTGTTTCCTCCGAAGAAGCTTTGGAAAGCAGATACAGGCACCGAAGTGCCGCGCAAACGGCGGTTCCCAAAAGGATGGTTGCGCCGGCGAGGTAAATCGGATACTCATGTGTGGATGCGAGAGGGGGGAGGGAGGTGAGAGTCCCAACTCGGTCGAAGTGCCCTGTCAGAAAGCCGATCGGAAGGGGCAGCGCGGAGAGACTGCACACTGCAACGGTCAGGGACGAAAGAATAACAAAGGTTTTGGGCATGGGCTTTTCCAATAGGATCCGAAGCTCACCCGTATAGTAGACGGTGGCGCAAAGCAATCCCATCATCACGCTCACCTTCACGGGAGCGTTCATTTCCAGCGTGTTGTCAAAATAGTAGATTCCCGAAATCAGTACGCAAGCAATGATGGGGGCAAATCCGATCAAGGCAACCCATGCGGCGTGGCGCTCGGGAACGGCGAGAACTGCCACGTGGTAGGCGGCGGACACCAGCAGAAGGGCAACGGCAATGCGTGCGGGAGTGGTGTTGTTGGAAAGCAGAAGAATAGCGGCGCCTGCCACAAATCCGACCGCGGCGGGAATTGACGCAGCTTTACAAGGCAGAGCCTTTAGCGCCTGCGCTTTTGGGGAAACGGTGAATGCTGCGAGCGCGCCAAATCCGATCGCAACAAACATGAGGATGGTTGCGAGAAAGGGGAAAAGCGCGTTCGGAATAAAATAGTTTACATTCGGCCCCTCATAGGAAAGCGCGTAGGCGAGGGCTTGAAGGATCGCCGTTAATCCCGAGCAGAGCAGACTGATTCGGATGGAGATCCTTGGGTTACCGAGCAGTGATCTCATAAGAAATCTTCCTTTCGTTCTGTGTTCCCGCGTTGAGCGAGCGTAAAAAGTTTTCTCTTTATTATATCGCATAAATGTGAATATACTGTTACAAAATCCACGCTTCCCTGAAAAAACAAAAAATATTTTGAAAAAATCTTGACAAACCATCGTTTTTTTGGTATTATTAAATGTGCGCGTGTGCTTTGGCTCGTCCCTTTGTTAAACCAAAGGAGTTTTGTGCAGTTTGGCGGATTCGCTTGGCTCCAAAAATGCGATTTCTAAGGCAAAAAACGTCTTTTTGGGGCGCGATTTGTGCAGTATGCCATAACTATGCCTTGGAAATTTCTGAAAAATCTACGTTTTGGAGACAAAAAAAGACTTGCTTTTTTGGGAAACTTATGGTATAATACAAGGGCTTGATATGCGATGAAGCGAAAGGTTGCTGCCGAGGGACGCTGAGGCAGGTAATTTTCGTGGAGTATGTCCGAGACAAACGGGCGAAAAGGTATTCACCGAGACGCTGAAACGGCGAACGTGCGCCGGGCTTCGAGGGCGTGCCGCTTCCGAATGGATTCGTTCTTCTTAGATGCTGATAGGAAGGATGAATTCAATATTTTCAGAAGGGGTACGAAACACACGGAGCGGTGTTGAGGAAAAATGCCCACCTTGCAAATCGCAGGCTGCGTTGAAACTCTTCCTTTATATAAAGGCGACGCAGGCAAGTGTAATCTGATAAGGAGGCAAAGAAAAATGGCAATCAAAGAAAAGATCAGAGTGAGACTGAAGAGCTACGATCACGTTCTGATTGACACCGCGGCGAAGAAGATCGTTGAGGTTGCAACCAGAAACGGTGCCGAGGTTTCCGGTCCTATCCCGCTGCCTACTGAGAAGGAGATCATCACGATCCTCCGCGCAGTACACAAGTACAAGGATAGCCGTGAGCAGTTCGAGTATCGTACGCACAAGAGATTGATCGATATCATCAAGCCGTCCCAAAAGGTTGTGGATGCACTGA
>SVSL01000082.1 GCA_015064315.1 Oscillospiraceae bacterium | reverse complement strand
GATATTTCAATGAGGAGGAATCGCTTCCCCTGTTCTACGCCGAAATGTGTAAGGTGATGGAGGAAATGAAAGATGTCGTTGACTTTGAATTGATCCTTGTCAATGACGGCTCTCGCGACAGGACACTGGAAATATCCAAGGAGCTTTCCGCACGTGACGCACGCGTCAAATATATTTCGCTTTCGAGGAACTTTGGCAAGGAATCCGCCATGTATGCGGGACTTCAGAAGGCCAAGGGCGATTACGTTGCCACCATGGATGCCGATCTGCAGGATCCGCCAAGCCTTCTGCCTACCATGTACGCCGATCTGAACACCGAGGAGGGCTACGATTGCATTTGCACCCGTCGCTCCACCCGTAAGGGAGAACCTCCCATACGCTCCTTCTTTGCCCGTTGCTTTTACAAATTTATCAACCGTATTTCCAAGACCGAGTTTGTGGACGGTGCCAGAGATTTTCGTCTGATGAAGCGTCAGATGGTAAACGCCATTCTTTCCATGAAGGAGTACAACCGCTTCTCCAAGGGCATTTTCGGCTGGGTCGGCTTTAAGACCAAGTGGCTGGAATATGAAAACATCGAGCGCGCGGCAGGAGAGACCAAGTGGTCCTTCTTCTCCCTGTTGCTTTACTCCATTGAGGGAATTGTGGCATTCTCCACGGCGCCTCTCCTGGTTCCCATGCTTTGCGGATTTTTGTTCTGCCTGTTCTCATTAGGACTCTTTGCGGTACAGATGGTAACGCTGGCAATGGGAAATCCTCTGTCCTTTGTTTGGACGTTGATCAATCTGGGATCCTTCTTTGTGGGAATCCAGCTGATCTGTCTGGGACTGGTTTGCACCTATCTTTCCAGAATGTATTTTGAGATCAAGGGTCGTCCGATCTACGTGATCAAAGAGGAAAGCTCGGAGGACGAGCAATGAGTCGCTTTAAAACCGGTGCTTTGAAGATCTGCTCTTCACCCTCATTTCCGTTGCTGCTTCTTGGCTTGGTGTTTGCCATTATACATATTTTTCTCCCTGTTACGCTGGCGGATGATACGTGGTTTGCGCAGATCTTAGCGGGGGATAAGGCAACCTTTGCCAACTGGTCGCGTTTTTTGTACGAGCGATATGAGCTTTGGTCCTCGCGCATTGCCATTGAGGGGCTTTTGATCCTTGTGGCGCGCTTTCCGTGGCTCTGGAGAGTGCTTGATACTTTTGTGTGTATTGCCATGACACTTTTGCTTTCGCGATTGGTGAATCCCGAAAAGAGCAGAGAAAAGAATATTCTCCTCTGCGCGCTTTGGTTTGCTTTTCCCGTATGGTTGACCTGGGAGGCAGGCTTTCTTGCCACCACGCTGAATTACACGTGGCCTCTTGCGGCGGCATTGCTGGCGCTGACGCCCATGGTCAAGCAGTTTCAGGGGAGAACCGTTAAGGCATGGGAATACGCCGTTGCCTTTCCCGCACTTCTGTTCGCTTGCTTTCAGGAGCTTCTTTGTGCGACCTTTCTGTTGGCGGTGCTGGGAAGTCTTGTATACCGCATCTTCTTTGAAAAGAAGAACCCGTCTTTTCAGATCGCTTGCGCGCTGATCTGCGGCGGTATGCTGATCTTTGCCCTGACCTGTCCCGGAAACGACAACCGAACGCTTCTCGAGACGGCTTCATGGTTTCCCGAATACGCGGATTTTTCGATTTTCAAAAAGGTGGAGATCGGATTTTCTTCCATGATGAAGGTAATGTTTTTGTGCCCCAATTCCTTTGTGCTGATCTTTTGCGCAGTGTTGGCGGTTGCAGTTTGGGTAAAATCCGCTTCTTGGCGAAGAGCCATTCCCGCAGCTTTTCCGTTCCTTTACGGCTTTTTCCGCGGTGTGTGCGGACTTGGCGCGGATATGGTTGGGGAAATGGGAACCGGATTTACGCTGTCAAATCCCTTGACCTGGCTTCCCGACGTGATCTTTGTGCTGTTGCTGGCGTTGATTCTACTCTCCATGCGCGTTGCCATTGAGGATACCAAGCAGTACTGTCTTGCCTTCTTTTTGCTCTTCCTCGGTGCCGCCTCGCGTATGGCAATGGGACTTTCCCCTACGGTGTGGGCATCGGGCAACCGAAGCTGTATTTTCCTATATCTTACCATGTCGGTGGTGATGGGTATGATGGTTGTAGAGACCGTACGCGCTTTTGAAGAAAAAAGAAAGAAAAAATAATCGCAAAAAAGACTTTTTCATCGGAGGATTTCCGAAGGGAAGGTCTTTTTTTACTGTTCTGTATAAAAAGATGGTGCAAAAAAACGAATATAGAACCTCTTTTTTGTTGAGAATGACATTTTCTATGACAAAAAATACAAAAAAGATATTGACGAATTGGGTAATTTGTAGTATAATAAGATTATTCTCGTAGAGGAGTGTGTACTATGCCAAGATTTTTTGTGCAAAAGGAGCAGATCCGAGACGGCGTTGTTTCGATTTTCGGTGACGACGCGCATCATATTTCCCGCGCCCTGCGAATGGCGGCGGGGGAGTGCATTACGGTTTGCGATATGCAAAGCCTTGAATATGAATGTGAGCTGACCGACTTTTTGCCGGATCGGGTTTTGGCAAGGGTTTTGACCGAGCGGAAGAGTGACACCGAGCCGCCCTACCGCGTCCACGTCTATCAGGCACTTCCCAAAGGGGATAAGCTGGATTCCATCATCCAAAAGGCGGTGGAATGCGGCGCGGCGAGCATTACTACCTTCTCCAGCGAGCGTTGCGTGGTCAAGGTGAAGGAGGATGCCGAGGCAAAAAAGGTGGAGCGACGTCAGCGCATTGCTGCCGAGGCGGCAAAGCAGAGCGGAAGAAGCCTTCTGCCCACCGTTTCTCCCACGCTTTCCTTTTCTGAGGCGATCCGACAGGCGGCAGAGGCGGATATCCCCTTGTTCTGCTATGAGGGTGAGGATCAAAAGACGCTTTCCGCCGTTTTAAAGGAATACAAGGCAGCCCAAACGGATGGGAAAATTCCCGAGATCTCCATCGTCATCGGCTCGGAGGGCGGCTTTTCTCAGGCGGAGGTCAAGGCTGCAAAGGATGCGGGGCTGATCTCCGTAGGACTTGGAAAACGCATCCTCAGAACCGAAACCGCCTCCTCGTTTGCGCTTGCCTGCTTGGTTTACGAGCTGGAGCTTTCGTGATTTTTATTGAAAAATCATCAAAATAGTCAAAAAAATCATGCTTTTTTTGACACGCTATCCATTTTGCATGAAAAAAATTGAAATTTTTATGAAAAATATTGAAAAACCTATTGAAAAATCACAAAAAATGCGATAAAATATAAGTGGTTTTATACGAACGCTTTTCAAAACATGATTTAAAGGAGAAGGAAGTTGTATGTCTAACAGACTGTTTCAAGGTGTAATTCACCAAATGAAGGATGCCATTGACCGTGTAATCGGTGTGATCGATGAGAATGGGGTGATCATTGCCTGCTCGGAATTGATCAAGATCGGTGAGATCCGTCAGGGTGTGCGCGATGAGCTGAATTATACCAATGATGTGATTTCCAACAATGGCTATACCTATCGCTCCATGACCAACGGTCCCAAAACCGATTACATCGTTTTTGTAGAGGGCGAGGACAAGATGGCGGAGAAGATGTCCAAGCTGCTTGCCATTTCCTTGGGAAACATTAAAAATCTTTACGATGAAAAATATGATAAGGGCTCCTTTATCAAAAACATCATTCTGGACAACATCCTTCCCAGCGATATTTATATCAAATCCAAGGAGCTTCATTTCAACACCGAGGAGATGCGTATCGTCTTCCTCATCAAGTTCTACGGCAAGACCGATATGATGCCCTTTGAAATGCTGCAGAATATGTTTCCCGACAAGTCCAAGGACTATGTCATCAGCGTAGGCGAGCATGATATCGTTTTGGTAAAGGACGTCAAGCCCGGCACCGAGACCCGCGATATTGAAAAGATCGCCACCAACATTGCCGACACCCTTTCTGCGGAGTTCTACACTAAGGTTTCCATTGGTATCTCCACCATTGTGGAGAACATCAAGGATCTGGCGCGTGCTTACAAGGAGGCACAGGTGGCTCTGGAGGTTGGAAAGGTGTTTGAGACCGAGAAGAACATCATCAGCTATGAGAATCTTGGTATTGGACGCTTGATCTATCAGCTTCCCACCACCCTTTGCGAGATGTTCCTCATGGAGGTCTTTAAGAAGGGCAGTCTGGAATCCCTCGACCGCGAGACGCTCATGACCATTCAGTGCTTCTTTGAGAACAACCTCAACGTGTCCGAGACCTCCAGAAAGCTGTTCGTTCACCGTAATACTCTGGTTTACCGTTTGGAGAAGATCCGCAAGCTCACAGGTCTTGACCTGCGTGAGTTTGAGCACGCCATTACCTTCAAGGTAGCCCTGATGGTTAAGAAGTATCTCAATTCCAAGCCGATCAAGTTCTAATTTGACACTTCAGTTTGCAGAGGGCGAAATGCGACGGATGCGGCGCATTTCGCTTCTGTACTGTTATTTGGCGGTTGTGCCGAATAAAGAGGTGCATTTTTTCCATAGAATAAATAGGGCTTTTATCAAAGAAACTCGATAGACCCGGAGAGGATTTTTGCATGGATAATAAAGAGCAAGAACAATTTTCCAACAAGAAAAACCAATCATTAAAATCGTTTTCCAACGTTGCCATTTGCAGCATTGCTTGCTTGCTATTGGTGATTTCGGTGCTGTTGACCTTCATGCTGACGTCGGCAGCCGACAGAAGCTACTATCAAAAGAAGCTGGATGAGCAGCAGGCTGTGATCAATCAGATGGAATCCCTTAACAAGGTGGAGCCCACGCTTTCCGGCAGCTCGTTTGAAAAGCTGGACGTGCTGTCTCAGATTTTCGATCAGTATTCCTACTACGCAGGTCAGAAGACCGAGGAGGAAATGATCACCGCGGTGCTCAAGGCTTACGCGGAGGCAACGGGAGATCTTTATGCGGAATATTACACCGAGGAGGAATACAATCAGCTCGCCTATGAGAATGCGGGAGATTACGAGGGCATCGGTGTCAGCGTAATTCAGACCACGTGTGAGGCAAACGGCTTTGAGTATCAAGTGTTCCAGGTGATTTCCATTTACAAGGGAGCTCCTGCCGAAAATTCGGATCTTCGTGTTGGCGACTATATTTATTGCATTAAGGTGGATGACACCTATCAGACAATCGCGGCGCTGGGCGGCTATACCACCGCAATCAATTACGTGCGCGGCGAGAAGGGAACCTATGCCGAATTTGCCGTGCTCAGAGAGTCGGCTGACGGAAAGATGGAAAGCATTGAGATTCGGGTGATCCGCGACTCCTTTGAATCGGTTTCGGTTACCTCCTACCTCAGTGAGAGTGATCCCACGGTGGGAATTGTTCATATTGCCGGCTTTGATCTGACTGCTCCAAAGCAATTCAAGGAGGCGGTTTTGAATCTCAAGGCGCAGGGAGTTGAGCATTTCATCTTTGACGTTCGTTACAATCCCGGTGGAGATCTGCAATCAATCAAGGCTATTATGACCTATTTTTTACAGCCGGGAGATATGATCCTGAGTGCCATTGACCGAAACGAAAACGTGGCAGGAACCTACGTTGCCGAGCCCATGACAGGCTTTGGCGATTATGCTGCTTGTAACGTGTCGCGGGATGAGATCGGTATGTTTGCCGATTTGGATATGGTAGTGCTTTGTAACGGCAGTACCGCATCTGCCGCGGAGGTCTTTGTGGCAACACTGAGAGACTACGGCATGGCAATGGTCGTAGGTGAGACCACCTTTGGAAAGGGCATTATGCAGACCTACCTTCCCATGTCTTGGTTCGGCGACTATACCGGTTACGTTAAAATGACCACCTACGCATACGTTACCAAATGCGGTGTGACCTATCATGATACCGGCATTACGCCTCATGTGGAATCGATTCTTTCCGAAGAGGCGTTGGAGTATAATTTCTATGTGCTTCCGCAATCCAAGGACAATCAGCTGCAGGCTGCCTTGGAGCTGTTTCAAAATTAAACGTATTAATTCATAATTCATAAGATTCATAAGATTCATAAGGAGAACGATCATGGCAAAGAAACAAATGTATACGCAACAGGGTTATCAGGAGCTGGTAGACGAGCTGCATTACCTGAAGCACGAAAAGAGAGAGAAGATCAAGAGTGATATCGCTCTTGCACGTTCCTTCGGTGACCTTTCGGAGAACTCCGAGTACGATGAGGCGAGAAACGAGCAGGCTAAGAACGAGGCACGCATCAAGGAGCTGGAGGAGCTGGTTGAAAACGCCGTGATCCTCGATGAATCCAACATTGACACCAGCGTGGTAAGCCTTGGCTCTACCGTAAAGGTAAAGAATATCGATATCGGCGCAGAGTTTACCTATGATCTGGTTGGCTCCAACGAGTCCAATCCCATGGAGTTCAAGATCTCGGATCAGTCTCCCATTGGCGCGGCTCTCATGGGCAAGAAGGCAGGGGACAAGGTGGAGGTTTCCACTCCCGGCGGCGTTGTTCGTCTTGAAGTGGTAGAGGTTTCCAGAACCCAAGGCTGATAAAAATCCAAAAAGGCGGAGCACGCACTGTGTTGTTCCGCCTTTTGAGCAATTATAGGAGTTTTTATGTCAAACGAAAACAAGGATCGCCAAAGGCAGGATAAAATTGAAGCGAGGGATATTGTGGTAGGAGCTTCCCGCAGACGCGTTCGCGAGGAAGAACCGCAAAAGCCCAAGGGGAAGTTCGCGCTTTGGCTTGAAAATTATTGGTATTACTACAAATTTCACACACTGGTGGGACTCTTTATCATCTTTGTGGTAACGGTTTGCTGTGTGCAGTGCGCTACTAAGGAGACGGGCGACCTTACGGTTACCTTTGCCGGATCTTACACCTTTCAGGGGGAGGAGCGAGAGGCGTTTATGGACGCCATCAACGCGGTATCTCCCAAGGATGAAAAGAGCGGTGACCGCCTGACCGTATCTCTGAGCAGCTATTCGATCTACAACGAGGAAGAATTGAAGAAGCTTTATACCAATCCCGAGACGGGGGTTCGTGACGATGCCGGATACAATACGGCAAAGGGGTATAATCTGGAGCAGCTGGAGGCGTTTGGAACCTTCCTCAAAACAGGAGAGAGTCCGGTTCTGTTTGTAAGCGAATTTGTGTTTGAACAGAGAAAGCTTTCGGAGCTTTGCGTGCCGCTTAGCGAGCTGTATGGGGAGAATATCCCTGCGTCGGCGTGCAGTGAGTACGCCATTCGTCTGGGGGATACGGAATTTTATCAATATTATGCCGCTGTGCAGGTTTTGCCCGCGGACACGCTCCTGGTGCTTGCCAAGCCCTTTTACATGGGTGCCACCTCCAACGAGGAGGTTTACGCCAGATACGAGCAGCTGTATGATAACATTGTGAATTTCAAGATGCCGTAACGGTAGGGAGGAGCTCATTATGAAAAAAGCCATCCCGTTTTTCTGTGCCGCATCGTACGGCGTATTTGGAGCGTTGCTGATCACCTGCGGATTGAATCTGCTTTCCATGCTCATATCTCCCTTTTACAGAGGGGAAAGTCCTCGCTTCTTTGCCTTTTGCACGGGGACAGTGATCCTGTCGGCACTTTTGATCGTGGGAACCTTTCTGCTGAATGTTTTGCGCTTTCCGGAAGGGAAGGATCACCGAGGAATCAAGCGCATCGTTGCTTGCGAAATCCTATTGTCGATCGTTCTGCTTATCCCTTGCTGGGCGTTGTGGGAACGTGTGATTGAGATTCTCATTGTTACGTTTTAAATAGAAAAAGCTCACTGCTAACCATTCCGGTATAGCGGTGAGCTTTTTATGCTATCGTTTTTTAAAATCAAGCCTTCTTCATTTCTGCAAGAATTTGCTTGAGCAGATCCTCGGTGGTGGGATTTGCTTCTCTTTCAAGTCTTGCTTTTTCTTCAGCGGCTTTCTTTTCTTCTTCGATCTTCTTTGCCTTTTCAGCATAGAAGGCGGCAACGGCAGCCTTGTTGGAGAACTTGATGCCTTGCTTCTTCATTTCTTTTCTTTCCTCGCGGGTAGGCTGACCCTCCAGCATATCGTTGGTGAAAGCCTTATGTCCGTCGCGGGTTCTGTTTACGATCTTTACAATGATGAAGAGAACCAGCGCAATGAGGAAGAAGTTGATGACTGCATTGATGAATGCGCCCCAGTCAATGTAAATGGATTGCGTGAGATCGGGAACCGTAGCGCCGGTTTCGTCCACCGTGTCCACACGGGTCAGGAAGGTGTAGAGCTCGCTGAGAGAGTCTTTTTTGAAAATCAAAGAGAGAACGTAGTTGATAACGGGCTTGAGTATCTGGTTACTCATAGCGTTTACGATGGCGGTGAAGGAACTACCAACGATAACACCGACTGCCATATCAACCACGTTGCCGCGGGTGATAAACTTTTTAAATTCTCCAAAGAATTTTTTCATGGTGTTTCTCCTTTTTCTTTTTTTGAACCTCCGCTCGAAATTCGTCGAATATTCATAACCTTTATTATACACGCTTGGCAGACGTTTGTCAAGAGAATTGTGTAGCCTTTTTTAAAAATGTGAATTCTTTTTTCTTTTTTATCCGATACTGTCCTATATTCCCCCAAAATTTACTATCGCCGTAAACAGCATACAAATCAGCATCCCCATCACCGTGGGAAGAAGGGCGGCGACGACTGTCCATTTGATGCTTCCCGTTTCTTTTTTGACGGTCAAAAGGGTGGTGGAGCAGGGCCAATGGAGCAAAAAGAAGATGAGAACCGAGACCGCCGTTGCCCACGTCCAGCCGTTGGCTACAAAAAGCGCCTTCATCTGGGAGAGCGTTGCGGCTTCGGTCAGCGTTCCTGTCGAAAGATACGCCATGGTGATAATGGGGAGCACGATCTCGTTGGCTGGAAGGGCTAAAATAAACGCCATGAGGATGATTCCGTCCAGCCCCATCAATCGGGCAAAGGGATCGAGAAAGTCGGCGCAGAGCGAGAGCAGACTGGCATCGCGCACCGTAAGATTGGCAAGACACCAGATCACCATTCCCGCAGGGGCGGCAACCGCCACCGATCGTCCCAAAACAAACAGGGTGCGGTCAAAGATCGAGCGCACAATGACCTTTCCCACCTGCGGCTTGCGGTATGGTGGAAGCTCTAAGGTGAAGGAGGAGGGGATGCCTCTCAGAAGTGTGACGGAAAGAAGCCTTGTGGCAAGAAAGGTCATGAGGATGCTGAACAGAATGAGAAGTGTCAGAAGGCTTGCCGAGAGGAGGGACCCCAAAAGACCACCGCTGAGCACAAAGAACATGGTCAGAATCGCGATCAGCGCAGGGAAACGCCCGTTACAGGGCACAAGGCTATTGGTGAGAATGGCAAGCAGACGCTCTCGCGGAGAGTCGATGATGCGGCATCCCACCACCCCCGCCGCATTGCATCCAAAGCCCATGCACATGGTGAGCGATTGCTTTCCGCAGGCGTTG
>SVSL01000081.1 GCA_015064315.1 Oscillospiraceae bacterium | reverse complement strand
GGTGTTCAGACCCGTGTCACCGTCGCCGGCTCTCTTGTGGTCCATGGAGGAAACCATGGGCTTAACCACCTTGCCGTCGGTAAAGGCAAGAACAGACACCTCGGGGCCGGTCAGAAATTCCTCAATGACAATGCGGTCGCCGCTCTTGCCGAACGCCTTGTCCAACATCATGGAACGAACCGCAGCCTTGGCTTCGTCCAGAGTCATGGCGATAATTACACCCTTGCCCAGCGCCAAGCCATCCGCCTTGATGACCGTGGGAATGGGTGCGCTCTCCAGATACTTCAGAGCGGCATCCATATCCTCAAACACCTCGTAAGCAGCGGTGGGGATGTTGTATTTCTTCATCAGATTCTTGGAAAAGACCTTGCTTCCCTCAATGATCGCCGCATTGGCGCGAGGACCAAAGCAGGGGATGCCCTTCTCTTCCAGCGCGTCAACCGCGCCCAGCACCAGCGGATCGTCGGGGGCTACCACGGCGTAGTCGATCTTGTTCTCCACGGCAAAGGCAACAATGGCATCAATATCCTTGGCGCCAATGTCCACGCAAACGGCATCCTTTGCCATGCCGCCGTTGCCGGGCAGGGCGTAGATGGTCTCCACCGTTTTATTTTCCTTTAATTTCTTGATGATGGCGTGCTCTCTGCCGCCACCGCCAACAACCATAATCTTCATATTGTCTCCTGTTCCGACCTTGGATCAGTCGTAAATGGGGTGTGCCTCGCAAAGGGCGATGACTTCCTTGGTAATTCTCTCGCGATTGCCCTCAAAGTCGGTTGCGATCTCCTTGAGCCAGGTTGCGATCTTCTTCATATCCTCTTCCTTGAAGCCGCGGGAGGTGACGGCGGGAGTACCTACGCGGATACCGCTGGTCACAAAGGGCTTTTCGGGATCGTTGGGAATGGCGTTCTTGTTGACCGTGATGTGAACCTCGTCCAGTCTCTTTTCCATCTCCTTACCGGTGATGCTGAAGGGACGGAGGTCGATGAGCATCAGATGGTTGTCGGTGTCACCCGATACAATGCGGAAGCCCTCTGCCTTGAGTGCCTCGCAGAATGCCTTTGCGTTCTTGATGATCTGCTTCTGATATTCCTTGAACTCATCGGTCAGAGCCTCACCGAAGGCAACTGCCTTTGCGGCGATGATGTGCATCAGAGGTCCGCCCTGGGTTCCGGGGAAGATCGCCTTATCGATCTGCTGTGCCAATTCAGCCTTGCACAGAATCAGACCGCCGCGAGGACCGCGAAGGGTCTTGTGAGTGGTGGTGGTCACCACGTCGGCGTAAGGAACAGGGCTGGGATGGAGTCCTGCGGCAACCAGTCCCGCGATGTGCGCCATATCTACCATGTAGTATGCGCCCACCTCGTCCGCGATCTCGCGGATCTTGGCAAAATCAATGGTTCTGGAGTACGCGCTGGCACCCGCAACGATGAGCTTGGGCTTGCATTCCAAAGCCACGCGGCGCATTTCCTCGTAGTCCAGCATCTCGGTATCGTCGTTGACGCTGTAAGGAACCACGTTGAAATACTTACCCGAAATGTTAACGGGAGAGCCGTGGGAAAGATGTCCGCCGTGGGCAAGATTCAGACCCATGACCGTGTCGCCGGGCTTTACGAGCGCGAAGAACACGGCAAGGTTTGCGCTGGCACCGCAATGGGGCTGAACGTTGGCGTGCTCGGCACCAAAAAGCTTCTTGGCTCTCTCGCGAGCGATATCCTCAACGATGTCCACGTACTGGCAGCCGCCGTAGTAGCGCTTGCCGGGGAAGCCCTCGGCATACTTATTGGTCAGCACCGAGCCTGCGGCAAGAAGAACCGCCTTGGAAACAATGTTCTCGGATGCAATCAGCTCAATATTCTGTCTCTGACGGTTCAGCTCCAGCGTACAGGCATCAAACACTTCTTTATCGTAATTTACAAGCTCATCAAAGAAATTCATATTTTTTCCTCTCAATTCAATATTTTCTGTTTTGGGGATTGTATGGCGATAGAGACGTACTGAAAAATCGGCACGTCCCTATCGGTTCGTTTTTTAGTGATGGAACAAACGCATTCCGGTGAACGCCATTGCCATGCCGTACTTGTCACAGCAGGAAATAACCACGTCGTCACGGATCGAGCCGCCGGGCTCTGCGATGTACTTGACACCGCTGCGCTTTGCTCTCTCAATATTGTCGTCAAAGGGGAAGAAGGCATCCGAGCCCAGCGCCACGCCGTCGATGGTGGCAAGGTATGCCGCCTGCTCCTCCTTGGTAAAGGGAGCGGGCTGCTCGGTAAAGTACTTCTGCCAGTTGCCGTCAGCGCAAACGTCCTCCTCGTTCTGGTTGATATAACCGTCGATGACGTTGTCTCTGTCGGGTCTGCCAAGGGTTGCCTTGAAGGGCAGGTTCAGCACCTTATCGTGCTGACGGAGCTGCCAGGTGTCTGCCTTGGTGCCTGCGAGTCTTGTGCAGTGGATTCTCGACTGCTGACCCGCGCCAACACCGATTGCCTGTCCGTCCACGGCATAGCAAACCGAGTTGGACTGGGTGTACTTGAGGGTGATAAGCGCCACGATCAGATCTCTTACGGCGCTCTCGGGAAGCTCCTTGTTAGCCGTTACCAGATTGGAAAGGAGAGCGGGATTGATCTCAAAGTTGTTTCTTCCCTGCTCAAAGGTAATGCCAAACACCTGCTTGTGCTCAATGGCAGCGGGAACGTAGTTGGGATCGATCTTAACGATATTGTAGTTGCCGCCGCGCTTGGACTTGAGGATCTCAAGAGCCTCGGGCTCGTAGCCGGGCGCAATGATACCGTCGGAAACCTCGCGCTTGATCATCTTGGCGGTGGTGACGTCACAAACGTCGGAAAGAGCCACCCAGTCGCCAAAGGAGCACATACGGTCGGTGCCGCGAGCTCTCGCGTAAGCGCAAGCCAGGAGAGAGTCGTCCAGACCCTCGATATCGTCAACAAAGCAAGCCTTCTTCAGCTTTTCGGAAAGCTTGATACCAACAGCCGCCGAGGTGGGGCTGACGTGCTTGAAGGAGGTTACCGCGGGAAGACCCAGCGCTTCCTTCAGCTCTTTTACCAGCTGCCAGGAATTGAAGGCATCCAGGAAGTTGATAAATCCGGGTCTGCCGCAAAGGATCTCAATGGGAAGCTCGCTTCCGTCGTGCATAAAGATCTTGGCAGGCTTCTGATTGGGGTTACAGCCGTATTTCAGTTCAAATTCTTTCATGATGATTGCTACTCCTTACAAAAATAATTGTCACGAACCATATCGATAAAGGTTGAAAAGCAATGACAATCCCTCCGCCTCGCAAGCTCGGCACCTCCCTTTGCACAAGGGAGGCTTTTGGAGGTCTTGGGCTCACAAAAGGTTGCCATTTTGAAGGCAAGCTACTTTTCAAGGCTCCCTTGTGTAAAGGGAGCTGTCACCGCAAGGTGACTGAGGGATTGTTTCTTTCGCTAAGCAATTTACTGATTCTTATTCACAATTCTGGTCTCGGTCTCGCCGGTGGCGATATCGATGTAACGAACGAAGAGAGAAACCTTGTTGTCCTCGTTCAGGTTCTTCCAGATCAGGTCGGTCAGTTCGTCAATGCCCAGATCGGGAAGCTCCAGGGTCTTGGGCTCGCCCTCAAAGGAAGGCAGGGGATTTCCGTCACCGTTGTAGGTGTGGATAAACTTTGCTCTGCCCGCGATGGGTTTAGAGTAAGCATAGGTGAAGCGCTCGCAGGAGCTGTCGTCGCCCTCGGCGCTCTTGAGGATCGACATCGCGTAATTCATGCCGTCCTTCTCCAGACGGATGATGCCCGAAATTCTGGGGGTGAAGTTGGGCTTGTCGTCCTCAAACTCACGGGTGCGCAGAGCCTGCTCGAAGGTCATCTGCTTGTCCATGAGATCGTAAATGGTATCGGTCTGATCGCCGTTGGTCACAATGGTCTTGTTGCCAAGGACGCGAACGGGATAGTAGATGATGAGATGGGGATCGATCATCTTGGATTCGTCAAACGCCTTGGTGCGCATGGCGTCGCCCTCGGCAACGAACACGCGGTTGCGGCTGTTCTCGCTTCTTCCCATAATGAAGTAAGCGGTAATCGCCTTTTTGGAATCGGCACTCTTGCCGATGATAATCCCTCTGCCGTGGTAGGCAAGAGAGTTCAGCTCATTTACAATGCTTGATACCTTCATGATCATTCTCCTTTGATATGTACAATGTTGTTCTCAACGGAAATTCTGCCCTCGCAGAACAGCTTTACGGCTTCGGGAAGGATCTTCCACTCTGCCTCTTCCATAATTCTCTTTTGCAGGATCTCGGGGGTATCGCCCTCCTTGACCTCCACCGCCTTTTGCAGAACGATGGGACCTGCGTCACACTCGGGAGTCACGATATGCACCGTCGCCCCCGAAACCTTAACGCCCTTTGCCAGCGCCGCCTCGTGGACGTAAAGTCCGTAAAAGCCCTTTCCGCAGAAGGAAGGGATCAGAGCGGGATGCACGTTGAGGATGCGGTTGGGGAACGCCTTGTATACCTGCTCGTCAAAGATGGTGAGGAAGCCTGCCAGCACCACCAGATCCGCCTCGGCATCCACCAAAGCATCCACCAGCGCCCCCGAATAAGCGGCAATGCTGTCGTATTCCTTGCGCGCCAGAACCTTGGAGTCGATTCCGTTGTTCGCCGCTCTTTCCAGCGCGTAAACACCGGGCTTGGAGGCGATCACCAAGGTGATCTTGCCGTTCCCCAGCTCGCCTCTCTTTTCGGCATCGATCAGGGCTTGCAGATTGGTTCCGCCCCCCGATACCAGCACCGCGATTTTCGTCATCTTGGTTTCCATCAGCAGAATACGACTCCGTCGTCGCCCTCGATGATCTCACCGATCACGTAAGCGTCCTCGCCGTTTGCTCTCAGGATCTCAAGAGCCGTGTCAACCTCGGCGGCGGGAACCACAATGCTCATACCAACGCCCATATTGTAGGTGTTGTACATATCTCTTTCGGGAATGTTACCGGTCTTTGCGATGAGATCGAAGATGGGAAGCACCTTTACCGCGGACTTTTCGATCTTGGCGGAAAGTCCCTTGGGGATCGATCTCGGAATATTTTCATAGAATCCACCACCGGTGATGTGGCTGATTCCCTTAACGTCTACCTTTTCAAGCAGAGCCAGAACGCTCTTGACGTAGATGCGGGTAGGCGTGAGAAGTGTCTGGGCAATGCTCTTGCCACCCAGCTCCTCCTTTGCCTCATACAGGGAGGCGGGGTTATTGTCAATGTCAAACACCTTGCGGCACAGAGAGAAGCCGTTGGAGTGAACGCCGCTGGATGCCAGCGCGATCACCACGTCGCCCTTCGCCATACGGGTGTTGTCCAGAATCTTCTTTTTGTCTACGATACCCACGGCAAAGCCGGCAAGGTCGTAGTCCTCCACGGGCATCATACCGGGATGCTCCGCGGTCTCACCGCCAATGAGTGCCGCACCCGACTGCACACAGCCCTCGGCTACGCCGCTGACGATGGCAGCGATCTTTTCGGGTACGTTCTTGCCGCAGGCGATGTAGTCCAGGAAGAACAGAGGCTTCGCTCCACAGCAGATGATATCGTTGACGCACATTGCCACGGCATCAATGCCGATGGTGTCATGCTTGTCCATGAGAATTGCCATTTTTACCTTGGTACCGCAACCGTCGGTGCCGGAAACCAGAACGGGCTCTTCCATGCCCGCCATATTCAGTCCAAAGCATCCGCCAAATCCGCCCACGTCGTCAAGGCACCCTTCGTTCTTGGTGCGGGCGATGTGTTTTTTCATCAGTTCAACCGCCTTATAGCCGGCGGTAATATCCACGCCTGCGGCTGCGTAGCTTTCAGATTTCGAATTTTTCATGTCGTTTTATTCCTTTCCGTTCCAACAGTAAGTACAAAGTTTACAGGGCTCCAGTCCGATTGCCTTGATCACACCCTCCAGAGACTGGAAATCTAAAGAGTCAAATTTGAATTTCTCGCAAATAGCGTGGCGAAGCTTTCGACCGCGCTCGGTGGCACCGTCACTGTATTCCTCCAAATGACGGAAGCCCTCCTCACCCTCCAGCTCCATGACCGTGCGACGGGCGATCAGCTCCATCTCGTTTCTGCCACGGGAGAAATTGAGGAATTTGCAGTTATACATAATGGGAGGGCAAGCGGAGCGCATATGCACCGCCTTGGCGCCGTTGTCATAAAGGAATTCCACGGTCTCCCTGAGCTGCGTTCCTCGCACGATGGAGTCATCCACAAACAAAAGGCTTCTGTCCTGGATCAGATCGTGGATCGGGATCTGCTTCATCTTTGCCACCATGCTGCGCGCTCTCTGATCCGAGGGAGTGAAACTGCGCGCCCAGGTAGGCGTGTATTTGATATAGGGGCGCGCAAAGGGGATTCCGCTGGCGTTTGCATAGCCAATGGCGTGAGGGGTACCCGAATCCGGCACACCGCCGACAAATTCCACGCCCTCGGCAGTGCCAAGCTCGCGGTCTCGCTCAGCCATGATGGCACCGTTGCGGTTTCTCATGACCTCCACGTTGACCCCCTCGTAGCTGGAGGTGGGGTAACCGTAGTAGGACCAGAGGAAGGAGCAGATCCGCATCTCATCCCCGGGAGGGATCAGCTGGGTCAGACTGTTGGCGGTGATCTCCACCACCTCGCCCGGCCCCAGCTCTCTCTCATCCCAACAGCCCAGCTTTTGGTAGGCAAAGGATTCAAAGGTTACGCAATAGCAGTCCTCTCCTCTTCCGATCAGCACGGGAAGTCTTCCAAGGCGGTCACGGGCGGCAATGATGCTTCCATCCTCCTTGAGGATCAGAATCGATGCCGTTCCGTCGATCACGCTCTGGGCAAATCTGATACCCTCGGCAAAGCTCTCCTTTTGGTTGATCATTGCCGCCACCAGCTCGGTGGCGTTGACGTTTCCGCCTGTCATGGCGCAAAAATGTCCGTTGCCCGAAAGATACTTTTCAATCAGCTCCTCGGAATTGTTCACCCGTCCGACCACGCAAATGGCATAGCTTCCGAGATTGGAGCGAATGAGAAGAGGCTGTGGCTCAAAATCGCTGATACAGCCAATGGCAGAATTGCCTTTCATCTCGTCAAAGATCCGCTCAAACTTGGTTCTGAAGGGAGAGTTTTCAATATTGTGAATATCGCGTTGAAGTCCGACGCTCGCATCGTACGCCGCCATACCGGCGCGGCGCGTTCCCAAATGGGAATGATAGTCCACGCCGAAAAATACGTCGTGCATACAGTCGCGGGTAGCCGCCATTCCAAAGAATCCGCCCATGGATAATCCCTTTCGTTTGGTGAGGTTGTTTTTTCGGTTTTAAAATTAAGCAAAGAAGAGCTTGGAGAGGGTCATGGGATCAATATACTCGCCGTTCTTGTAAACGCGCATATTGCCCGATGCGATCTCGTCGATAAGCATAACCTTGCCCTCTGCATCGTAGCCGAACTCAAACTTGATATCGTAAAGAACCAGTCCCTTTTCCTTGAGATCGTCTGCAACGATCTGGGTGATCTTCTGGGTCATCACCTTGATATCATCGTACTGCTCGGCAGTCATAACGCCCAGATCCACCAGACCGTCCTTGGTTACCAGAGGATCGCCCTTTGCGTCGTTCTTGAAGGTGGTCTCCACGTATGCGGGCAGGTCTGCGCCTTCCTCAATGTAGTCGGAGTAGCGGCGGTAGAAGCTGCCGACTGCCTTGTGACGGCAGATAACCTCCAGACCCTTACCGAAGGGCTTCGCGGGAAGAACCTCCATGGTGGTGTCCTTCAGGTCTGCGCTGATGTAGTGGGTCTTGATGCCTGCGGCGTTGACCTTCTCGAAGAAGTAGATGGACATACGCAGGTTGACGTCGCCAACGCCGTCGATGGTCAGTCCCACCGAGTTTTCGCCGGGATCGAACACGCCGTCCTTGCCGGTGCAGTCATCCTTAAACTTGAGCAGATAGTTTCCATTGTCCAGTGCAAATACGTCCTTGGTCTTTCCGGTGTAAACAAGAGTTTTCATGATTTTCATTCTCCTTTTTGGATATAGAATTAAATTATTGTTTTTCAAAAAATCGGGCTTTTAATCAGTTTCCCGCCAGCTTAGCGGCAAGCGCCCTGTCCTTTTCCAGAACGGCGGCGGCATCCTTGGCACGCTTTTCATCCAGCTTCTGAGCAAGAGCGGCATCCTCGATGGCGAGCATTTGGATAGCAAGAAGAGCGGCATTGCCCGCGCCGTCAATGGCAACGGTAGCCACAGGGATACCCGTGGGCATTTGTACCGTTGAGAGCAGCGCGTCAATGCCGTCCAGATATTTGGATTTTACGGGAATACCGATCACAGGCAGGGTGGTGTTTGCCGCCAGAGCACCGGCAAGATGCGCCGCCATACCTGCGGCGGCAATGATGGCGCCAAAGCCGTTCTTGCGCGCATTCAGAGCGAAGTCGCGTGCTTCAACAGGGGTGCGGTGCGCCGAAAAAACGTGAACCTCACAAGGCACGTCAAAGCTTTCCAGCATAGAGATCGCCTTTTCCACTACGGGCAGATCGCTGTCACTTCCCATTACGATTCCAACTTTTTTAGACATAGTATCAAATTCCTTTCAAAGAAAGTAAAAAATGACGTGAGAACACAAAAAGGGCGCACTTATTCCTGTGAGAAATAAGCGTGCCCAGACGGTCGGCATAAAGAGAGGTCCTCTTCAAAAAAGCAATTTCCGTTCCCCCGTGGTACTCCACAAAAACATCCGTCAGTCGCGGAAATCCTATGATAGAGTCCCTAAGAAACGCGCGCGCTATTCGAAACTCACTTTAACGGATATATTGTATCATAAAGCGCGAAAAATGTCAATAGGAAAAAGCCCTTTTTTAAGAAAAAAAGGGGAGAAAACAATCTCCCCTTTTTGTCAAAAAATGCCAAAGCCGCTCCCGTGACTTACCATTTTGTCTTTTTCTTCAACACCTCGTACAAAGCGGTAAAGCTTCGATGGCGCGAGCGCGAAATTTCTCCCCGCTTCACCGCCTCCAGAACCGCGCATCCCTCCTCCTTGGTATGGGAGCACTTTGTGTACCTGCAATTTCCGATATGAGGCAAAAACTCGCGGAAGGTAGCCGGCAGATCTTCTTTTTCAAAGAAGTCGAAGCGTTCGAAATCCAGCATGGTAAAGCCGGGGGTGTCGGCAAGGAAGCCGCAGCTCTCCTCCTCCGAAAGCGGATAGAGCTCCACGCAACGGGTGGTGTTCTTACCGCGCTCGATGCGGTGGCTGATCTCCCCCGTTTCCAGGGAAAGATGAGGGAACAATTTGTTGAGCATGGTGGATTTTCCCACGCCGGAGGCCCCGGAAAACGCCGCGATTTTGCCGTCCAGCCGCGTCTCGATGTAATGCCGCAATCCGCTCTCAGTGCCGTCGGTATCCTCTCCCTCAAGGAAGACCTCGAAGCCGGCTTTTTTGTAGCAAGTCTCGATGCGCCTTGCGTATTCGGGATTCAGATCGCACTTGGTGACCACCATCACGGGCTCGATGCCGTTGAACTCCGCAATGGAGATCAGCTTGTCCACCGTCTCGAACACGGGATCGGGGGATGCGGCGGCAACCGTGACAAACAGAACGTTCAGATTGGACATGGGGGGACGGATGAGCGCGCAAGAGCGCTCCAGAATTTCCTCAATTACGGCACCCGCGCCATCGG
>SVSL01000080.1 GCA_015064315.1 Oscillospiraceae bacterium | reverse complement strand
TTCAGATGAAATCAAATCCGCCTCCCTTAACCTTGCGAAGCAAGATTTCATCGCGTAGCGATTTCATCCACGTTAGTGGATTTATTCCGACGAAGGCGGATTTAGTTGAAAAAAGCACACGTTTGTCGGCAGACAAACGTGTGCTTTTCGTTGGCGGAGAAGGAGAGATTTAAGAACTCAAGCGTGCGCTAAAATGCATTGCGAACCTATTAGTCATACTATGCGCACGCTCTGGCAACGCCGCCACGGCGGCTTTTACGGAGCTCTGCATCATGCACTTTTTCAACGAAAAAATAAAGGTGTCACCTTGCGGTAACACCTTTATTTTTTGGCGGAGAAGGAGAGATTTGAATTTTCCAATTGATAATAAATCGAGTAAAATCTAATACAATCTATTCTCCGAAAAGCCTTATTTTACAAGGGTTTTCGCCATCTTATAAACAATTGAATAAAATCTATATAAAAGGGGTAAGGGGTGCGATAAGGGGTATGGAAAGGTGTACGGGCGGAGCGGATAAAATCGCTCCAATCATACCTCTATTCCCTGAATCGCGTTCTCGTAAAGGAACTGCTTCAGATCCTCTGCTTTGCCGGTGTTGTAGTAGTCGAGCAGGAGAACGTTGAACCGCTCCATGTGCTTGTCGGTGATGGTCATGATTCCCGCGCCGTGCATAAGCAGGATCTTGTTTGCCACGGTCAAGCTCGTGCGCTTGTTGCCGTCCCAAAAGAATTGCCCGCGCGCGCCCCACACAAAGGCTTCTAACGCCTTTTCGGTTGCGGTTGTGTCTTTGCTCATGATCACCGCCAAATCGGCTTCTACGGCGTTTTTGTCGGGGATAGGCGGCAGATAATCGGTGCCGGAGATCCCAACGCTCCCCGTACGGAGTGTTCCCCAGGCAAGCGCTTCGTTCCGCGCGATAAACTCATTGAGCTTGCAGATATACTCCAGCGTGAGCGGTGCGTCAATGCTCGCCATCAGATATTTCCAAGCGTCGCGCATATTGAGGATCGCTTGAATATCATCCAGCTGCACGTTCGGCACGTTGACACCGTTGAGGATCGTCCGCGTCTGCGGAAATGTAACCGCTCGGTTTTCCATCCTCATGCCGCAATAGACAACATCGTCAAGTTTCTTTTTTGCAAGAAATATGCTTTGATGCGTAGTGAGGCTATATTTATCTCGGCATTCCAAATGCATAGATCAATCCTCTTCGTTCTTCTTACTCGGCAAAGGATGTAATGCTTCTGCGGCATTGAGCGGAGATACAACGGGCTTACCAAGTTGCTTTTCCAAATTTCGTCGTGCCTCCCCCGCAACTTGCCCCCCTTGACGTGCCACAACTTTATTTTCATCAAGAGAGGTTGGGTTATTGGCTTTGGAAATTTCAGTAGTGGAAACTTCTGCAAGCATATTTAGTACCAATTCCAGGTTGGTCATGTTATCGCGAAGATTTCCTTTTTTCAAGCCTTTATATGCCTTGTACTCCCGAGTACTCATGCCAGACCATGCGCGGGTGATCTCGTCAGTCAAAATAGCATATTCCATGCCTTGCTTTACACCAGTACGATCCCATTCGTCTGTTAACCCTTTTCTGATTTCGATTGATTTTAAGCGTTGATTGATCCATCCCTCTGAGTAACCTTTTTGTCGATATGTTTCAACCGCTCGATCAATTGTTTTTTCAGGATCTGCAATCTCGTCCAACCGCTCGGCACCAACCTTTGCCAACCACATCTTGAACGGTTCTGCTTTAGGAGAAGGAATGGATTGAATAATTCGCAACAACTGCTGTGTATTAGCAACGTCTGTTAAGCGCATTTTTCCATCGGCTGCGGGCATTTTCAACTGGTGACAATTTGTCACCGTTTCATTTCCCTCTTCTTTTAGACGCTGTTTTAGCTTATTCCAATATTTTCTTGCTGTTTGATAATCTGTGCTGTCAGTCAATGTTTCCACTACATCAACGACCGAAAAATACCAATCTTCTTCCTCTGTGTTCCAGGCGGTTCTAATTTCTTTGTTTTGAAATAGTTTTATACTTTTTTCTTTATCCATTGTTCCCTCCTTGATCTCTTTGCATCGTTTCCTTGATGGCTCTTTGAATAAAGCCGTTCACGCTTCCGCCGTCGTGCTTCTCGGCATGGGCTTTGATAATCTCTTTATCTCCCTTTGGCACCGTCAGATTGATGCGATCGTATGCTTTGTCGTTATATCGGTTTTTTACCGCTGCAGATGTTTTTCCCATTTCGTTCACCTCCTATAACATTATACCACAAAATTCATACTTATGCAAGTATGCAGAATAAACAAAAATACTTGCGCAAGTTTGTGCAATATTCCATCTTGACATAGTTGCACAAGTATGATATAATATAGACACAGGGAACGGAAAGGCGGACGAAAGTAAGCGAGAGCTGAAACCAAGAACGCAATGTAAAAGCCGGAACGGATAAGAAAAGGTCACAGAGTGAACCGAGATGAACTCAATGCCACCGGCTCCGCTCCCTAAATAAAAATCAAAAGGAGTAAACACCATGAGCGCAAACGAATTGACAAGTAAGGTAAGAGAAATGAAGGAGTTGAAAGCATTTGCTGAGCAGATTGCGGACGAGATCGCCGCCATCGAGGATCTGATCAAAGCCGAAATGACCGAGCGCAACACCGAGGAAATGACGGTGGACGTATTCAAGATCAGATGGACAAGAATGACCAGCAGCCGCTTTGATTCCGCCTCTTTCAAAAAGACACATGCAGATCTCTACGATCAGTACACCAAACAGACCGAGAGCCGCCGATTCTCGATCGCATAAGAAAAGCCCCATACAAAGCCGCACCGACCAAAGTAACGCTTGTATAGAGCCTATAACCGCACGGAGCGGATACAAGAATATTATACCATATCCGCTCCCACAATGTCAATAATTTTTGGAGGAAAAAAGAATGTTAGTTTACAAAATCAACGATCAAAAGCTGTTTCCCAACGCTACGGAGATCTACGTAGATGAAAAAGCATCTATCTCTGACGGCGATCCCGTTGTCGCCACCATTGGCAATTCCCTCGTATGCCGCCTTGCATATAAGACTTCCGAGGGGTACAAATTGACGCATCCCGATTATTCGGACATATCTGTTTCGGAAGTCATCGGACGCGTTGTCCGCTACGCAATCCCGGCATAGAAAGGAGGTGGTATCATGACCAACCACGAGCGCAGAAAAGCACATGAGCAGGACATGAAGCGCGAGCAAGAGATCAAGCGCGCAGCTCTGCTTTCGGCTATCGAGAGCGGAGAGCTTACCGCATCGGAAAAGGTGCAAGCCGTGAAGATGTTGAACGAGCTGAAAAGATGGTAATCGTCGCCATAACAAGGGACGGCAAACGCCGCGTGTATTATAGCGCCGAGAACGTCCCCGAGAATGCGATCATCAAGGTTCGCATTGAACCGCTCGACAAGTAAAGGAAAGCCCCACAGAGCCGAAATTTTGGCTTCTGCGGGGTTTTCTTGTTAGTCTATATTTCTATACTTCCACACAAATTTTCGAAGCTGTGCGGTCGTCTGATGCGATGCAAGTGCCTTTGCCTGTTTCAGTGCTTGCTCTGCTCCCATGTTATATCGCTTCATGTAGATTTTGACGGTCTGCAAAATGCCGATAGTTTCAAGATGATTTCTGGATAGCTTGTTAACGCTTGCCCGCGTCATGCCCTTTGTGATGCTTTTTACCGACGTACTTGCCAGCTTTTCTGCGGAACTCTTTCCTCCGCCGCCTGCGGTTTTGGCACTTGTTGCTTTCGCGGCTCCACTGCTGGCACTTCCTCGACCTCCCATGTATTAGCCCCCTTTCTGATTGAATTTACTATAGAACGGTTCGCCCATATCGATGATCTCCGCTCCGTCGTAATGCTTTACGCCGTAATATAACACCGCGCACGGCTCCAGGCGGCGCATCATTTCCTCATATCCCGTAATAAACGCCGATTTTGCCTCTTTACGCTTCATGCAACCAACTGAGGACACCGCAACCACGCTGTGTGTCGGAACGCCGTCAAAGCAAAAATCAAAGCTCTCCGTATCACTCCATGAAATTGTGGGGATCACCATCACGCCGAGTTTCTGCCAATAAGCAGACAGCCATTGCTTGCGGTAATGGTTGTATATTTGAAGAGAGCGTGGCATATCCGTGTACATGGAAAAGTCCGGGGAAAGCACCGCCGCGTATTTCCGCAAAATATCGACGTGTCGATCCGGTTGTGTCCATACGTTCTCGAATCGGTAATCATCGACAAAGAAGTGAATGCCGACATTTGCAGGGTTGGCGTTCTTCCGCTCTCTATAGCTCTCCCAAATCAACCTATTTGGGGGCTTTTCGGTTCCCTCGATTGCAGGGATGCCCCATTTCCCGACAATCCTGGGGTTGAATTTGTCAAGATTCAGCATAGGTTAGCGAGTCCGCGCTTTGATGTATTCGTCCATTGGTAATGCCGCAAGCTCCTCGTTGCTCAATGGAGCTGGTTTCCCTGTGCGATAGGATACATACTCGGCGGGGGTCATGTTTTGTAGCTTTTGCAACTTTTCGGCGCGTTCCTGCTCTTCGCGTTCTTTCCGTTGCTTCTCGGCTTCCAGACTGTCAAAATACCTCTTTTCAATTTCTTTATACTCGTTAAAATCTCCCGAGCTTTCTACCCTCATTTTCATTTGCTTTCATTCTCCTTGTGTTCATATATTCTTCTATTTCTACCGCAACCTTTGCGATGTGTTCCCGTTCGTCCTCGGGGCTCATTTTAGGTGGCTTTTTTTCAAGAACAAAGTCGAGCGGTTTGCCTGTGACCATTTCCTCAATCTCTTCAATTGTCGCACGATCCATTCCGTGATAATAACGGCAATATCGCTCCTTTTGTTCGTCCGTCAGCTCGCTATAACGTTTTTTGGCACGTATTAACGCAAGAACGTCTCCCCACTCTTCGGAATGCGCAGAAAGCCGTTTCACACGTTTCTTTATGCTATTGCTCATCGTTCAACTCCTCCAGCTTTTCAAGCCTCTGTAAAATATCATTCTGCTCGGTCAGCTTCAGACCGTTGCGCAGAATGCTGTCGGCTGCGTTGAGCCGTACCTGCGGAGCGGTTCCCTTATCTCGCATGATCTCCAGCATCGTCTGTGCCGCCTCATTCATGCCGTTTTGCATGGTCGTTGTAGCACGGTCTAAAAGCTCACTTTTGACCTGCGAAAATTTGCGCTTGAAGTCGTCCGCACGAATGCGCTTATAAAATTGCGCCTCGGATAATCCGCACAGATCGGCGGCTTCTTTGTTTGTTGCCGCTACTAAGATTGCGGAAATGATTTGCTCATCCGTTACTTTCAAGCAACCCCCCCCTTTTCACTCTCGTTTTGTCGCATTTTCTTTTATCGGCATCTGCCACAGCCACCGCAACCGCTCGTTAACTTTTCGCCTTTGTAGAGCTTGATCCAGTCCTCGAACCTCATCGTAACGAGCCAGCCCGAGCGGTTTTGCCGATGGAACACGGTCGGCGCTCCGTCGCGGAATTTTGCCGCGTCTGCAACGGCTTGTTGCATCGCCCGATTGACATTCAACCGCTCGACCCTTTTGACCTCGATGTGCACGCCCGATAATCCCGAAAGATCGGGCTTTGTGCCATAGGAGCAGGTGCCGCCCCGCTCGGTCTCAAATCCATGGTCACGGAGAAGTCCTGCAAGCTCGCGCTCGCCGTTGGCTCCCTTAATACATCCGTTCATTTCTACAATCACCTCGTTTTTTATGTTCACACTTTCTCGCACTTTCAAGTCATTTTTTTGGTCAATTCAATGCACCGCTCGACACGTCGGCTTTTGCCGTTTGGCTGCTCTACGGAAAGTAGGGCACAGCTCCCAAGCAATCGATCAAACACGCGGCGTTTGCTGATCTCGGTTGTATTCTTCAACTCCGCAAGCGTGTAATTCGTTGTCAAAATGAGTGGAACGAGCGCATCAGTTAGAGTGTCAATGACGCGGTATTCCACCTCCAACATAAACTCCGAGGATTGTTCGGTTCCGAGATCGTCAATGACTATCAGATCATACGCACATAGCCGATTGAGGACGTCAACGCGTGTCACAAATGAAAACGCCCTTGGATCAAAGAGCTTGTCACGCAAGGTTAAGAAATCCGTTACAAGGACATTATAACCACGGTCGATCAGCTCGTTTGCAACGGCACAAGCAAGAAAGGTTTTGCCGCCGCCATTCTGATTTGAGTGGATCACAAAACCCGTTCCCGTTTTCCGATGCTCGTCAAAATTTTCGCAGTATTTTTTCAGCTTGTCCGATGCGGCGGCATTACGGCGATCATCGTTTGCAAAGGTAAAATCAAAGCGTTTGGAGCGATCTCGTTCAAATGCTATTTTTCGCGATTTCTCACGCTTCTCTCGTGCTTCGTTTTCTGCTTTGCGTTCCTTCGCTTGCTTTTGGCACAAGCAATCAATACGAACCAATCCCACCCCTGCAACGCTTGTCTGTGTGGGTTGATTGCACGTTTTGCAATGCAAAAGCCCGTCCTTTAGGTATTCGCCCTCAGACGGCTTTATTTCGGGCACAGAAAAGAATGTTGATATTTTCTTGGGTTCTTTGTTTTCCATTGTTTAATCTCCTTCATGAAAAAAATTCGTCAAGCGATATATCTTGATTATTTGGTTGAGCGGTTCCCTCGTCTTCCCAGCGCGTTTGATTCAGCCATGTGGCAGGGTTGGGGATGTACTGCCCGTTGTCTCGTCTCCATTGGTCTGATTGTTTTTGCACCACAATCGCATCCAACATCTTCTGCAAGAGCTCTCCGCTCGGCTTGATTTTCTTAAAAGCCTTTTCGGCTGCGCCTTTCCCGACCTTCTTTGGATAGGCATTCCAAAACACATCAAACCGTTCCCCGTACACGTCCGCCTCAACGGGGGGCTTTTGGGGGATGTTTATGTTTTTGTTTAAGTTTATGTCTTTGTTTATGTTTAAGGGTTCAACCATTGGTTCAACCATTGGTTCAACCATTTGCTTTTCTTGCGTTGTTTTACCGCCCAATGCGCCATTTTTGGCGTATTGCATAGATCGCGCGAGTTGCGGAAAGACAAAATCTGCAATCAAAGCGGCATTCCCATCAAAGTCTGGCGGTTCTTCTCTGTGTTTTACATACTTAATCATGGCGCGTGTAATTTTTCCAAGATCCTCATCGCTCAAACGATCAAATGGTTTTTCCCAATCAAAGTAAAGATAAAAACCATCTTTTTTACTCAAATTGTGCGCCCCCTCTCGATCACTCCTACAACCGTCAGCTTTGCCTCGCCCGTCAGATCGGCAGGGATCGTGCCAGTTGTGTAATACATATGAAGCGCTTGGATTGCCGTATAAACAGAATCTCGGTCAAGCTCCGCCAAGTCCTCGATTAGTCTGCGCATCTTAACCTCCGAAAACTCCGGCATTGGCGTTCAGCCATGAGCGGAGAGCATCAACCGGGATAATGATGCGTCGCTCAGAAATACGGATAGCAGGGAACCCTTCGCGCCGTGCGAGTTCATAGGCGAGCGGCTTGCTAATCCCAAGCTCCTGGGCAAGCTCGTCCACGGACAACGTCAATTTTTCATTTCTCATGCGTTTACCTCCGCTCTTTCCAAAGATTTAATCACCTGCAAAATATGTTCCTTTTCTTTCTGTGGCAATTCATTGCGCAATTTTCTTGAAAAATTTCCATCAAGCATGCCAAGCGCGGATGCAACTTGATATTGTTTCAAGCCTGCTGCTCCAATTGCCCGGCGAATTTCCTCATTTGATCTCATTTTTCTTTTTCCTCCTTTTTTGTGGTTTGTACTTGACTTTTACCGCAATCTATGTTATAATTCAATCGCGATAAAAATATTTTTCTTATCACGATTCAAGTATAACACGTTTTCACTCCTTTGTAAACACTTTCGTGATAATTTTTTCTAAAATATTGGAATATTGATAAAAGAGAGGTATATAGGTATGACAAATTTTAATTGCGATATTTTCTGCGAACGTGTCAACTCATTGTTTGGCAGTATGGGGCAGATGGAATTGTCAGAAAAAATTGGAATTAGTCAAGGGGTCATTAGCGCAATAAAAAATAAAAAAGTAAAAGCTCCGGGAGCGGATACCATATTTAGAATTGCAAATTTTTTCAATGTTTCTGCCGATTATCTTCTCGGAATTTCTGATATACCCACACAAAATGCAGAATTAAAGGCGGTTTGTGAATATACTGGGCTTTCTCAAAAAGCGATTGAGAAAATTCTTGAAGTAAAGCAGGAAGAAGAAATTAATGAACTTGAAAGCACTTTGAGAACTTTTTCGTCTATTATCGAAAATGAAAATTTTTGGAGAATCGTTCTTCAGCTGAATTCTGCAACCGACTATATAGAATTTCTCGATACTAATCCAACACACATGATGAAAATGGCAATTAATAGATTAAATGGGCAAGAAATAATTTCCAATGAAAACAGAAAATTGCTTTCATTTATAAATTTGAACGGTCTTGAACCTTTGTTTAAGCAAGAACTTGCTGAAACGATATGGCAACTATTTGATGAGGTGGTGAAACAAGAAGATGCAAAAGAAACGTAACGCCCAAGGCAACGGCTCCGTTCGTCAGCGTGAGAATGGCACGTGGGAGGCTCGGTGCATCATCAACGGCAAGCGCAAGAGCTTTTACGGCGAGCGGCAGAGTGACGTTCTCAAAGCCATGCGAGCGGCGCAATCTGCTGCGGACGGTGGCGTGTACTTTGAACCGCAACGGATCAACCTTGCCAAATGGCTGGATCTGTGGCTTGACGAATACGTGAAATCCTCCGCAAAGCCGCTCACCTGTTCCACCTACAAGAGCCGCGTGGAAACGCACATAAAGCCCGCACTTGGCAGGATCAAGCTCACCTCGCTCAATGCTACGCAAATACAGGCTTTCTACAATGATTTGTTACGGGTGCAGGAGTTAAGCCCCAAGACGATCAAGAACATCCACGGCATTCTCCACAAGACTCTGGAGCAGGCTCTGAAGCTCCGCTACATCGGTCTGAACCCTGCCGACGCTTGCACGCTCCCCAGGATCGAGAAAAAGGAGATCAAGCCGCTCACCGAGGGCGAGATTGCGGCGTTTCTGGAGGCGATCCAAGAGGGCGAGCCGCTCCGCGAGCTGTTTACTGTTGCCCTTTTTACCGGCATGAGAGAGGGCGAGATCTGCGGTCTGTCATGGGATGCGGTCAACTTCCGCGAGGGAACGATCACGGTGAGACAGCAGCTCTGCAAGGAAAAAGAAAAAGGTGGGCAGCATTACATTGCTCCCACCAAAAATGACAAGGCGCGCACTCTGACCGCCGCTCCCTTCGTCATGGATATTCTCAAACAAGTGCAACAGACCCAGCGAGCGGATCACCTCGCCATAGGGCTTGCCTGGCAAAACACCTTTAACCTCGTCTTTACCGACAAGACGGGGAAATATATCGTCCCGCAGACCGCGCTCAAACGCTTCAAGGCGATTGCAACCAAGATTGGACGTCCCGATGCGCGTTTCCACGATCTCCGCCACACATACGCCGTCACCGCTTTGCAAGAGGGCGACGATGTGAAAACAGTGCAGCAGAATCTCGGCCACGCAACCGCGAGCTTTACGCTTGACGTGTACGGTCACGTCTCCGAAAAAATGAAGAAGGAGAGCGCCGCTCGGATGCAATCCTACTTCGAAAAAATCAAGGCGTAAAATTCTGTAAGGGGTATGATAAGGGGTACGAAAATTCAACAAAAAGCAAAAGACACAAGATATAGTGTAATTAGAGCGAATCTAATACAATATCTTGTGTCTTTTTTGTGAAGGGGCGATAAAAAAGATATTTTCGCCTTTTTTTGTTTGGGTTTGAACTGTCGCGCCTTTTTACATCGTCTGCGTGACGGGGGCTTGCGATTCGTCCTCGGAAAGCGTTTCCGTTT
>SVSL01000079.1 GCA_015064315.1 Oscillospiraceae bacterium | reverse complement strand
CACGGCGAAAAATCGGTTTACATCGTGTCGGGCTTTATGAGACTCACCCGTGACGAAGCCTTTGCCATTCGCTATCACATGGGCTTTTCGGGCACCGAGGATACCAATAACGTAGGACGTGCCCTGGAAATGTTCCCCTTGGCATACGCCGTTTGCTGTGCCGATATGGAAGCAGCCTTTCTCATGGAAGGGAAGCTTGAGGGAAAGCTGCCCGGTGAGCAGAAATGAAGCAGTTTTTCTACAAGCACAGTCGCTTTTTCTGCCGCGCAGTCTATCTGATGCCGTTGGTTGTGGGCGTCTTGTTGTTGGCACTTGCGCTCATTCCGCACCTCTTTTTCGTTTATGACGGTGAGATCCACGAGACCATGAGTCCCATTGCGCTGGTCAACAATACGTGGGAGGTTTGCAAGGGGCTTCTCGATAGCACTTCCGATAACCCCTACGCCGTGTTCTTTTCCTACATCATGACCTTTTTTGTCATTTTGTTCTGGATCCTTGCGGCGGCATATGCCGTGTTTGCGCTGGTGGTGGGGATCTGCTCTCTGCGTGCCTTTTCGGCGTCCCCCACCGATCGCGTCTCTAACCGCGCCAAGCGTTGGATGCATCTGCTTTGCCCCAATCGGGTGTGCTATGCCATTTTTGGGCTCTTGCCCATCTTTCCAAGCTTCTTTCCCTATATTCTCACGCATTTCTATTACACCCGACTGGGGGCAAAAATGCACGTCTTTTTCATCGGCTTACCCGATCCCGTGTATGCAATCGGCTTGGTGCTCATTTTGGAGTTGGGATTCTTTTTGACCTTGCATATGCAGGCAAGATCCCACACCGATATGTTCCGACTTTACAAAAAGAAGCCGAAGGAAACTACTCAAAACAGTACGGAGGATGAATCATGTTCCACGGAAAAATGAAGGCTGTGACCTTCAGCTATGACGATGCCGTAACGCAGGATCAAAGATTGATTCATATGTTCAATCAATACGGCCTCAAATGTACGTTCAATATCAATTATGATTATTTGGGCGTTGCCCGTTCCTTGATCCGTCAGGGTGTGACGGTGGCGCATTGCAAGCCTCAGCCCTCGGAGGTTCCCGGAATCTATGCGGGACACGAGGTGGCAGGGCATACCTTGACCCACGCCCATTTGCCCCGCGTGACGGACGACGAGATCATCCGTCAGGTGGAGGATGATTTGCAAAAGCTCTCGGAGCTGGTAGGCTACGAGGTGGTGGGAACCGTGTTCCCCTGCGGCGATTATGATGATCGCGTGATCAACATCATGAAGAACCACACCACCGCCGCCTACGCGAGAACTACCGAGTGTACCGATTCCTTTGATCCGCAGGAGGATCTGCTTCGCTTCAAGGCCAACGTGCATCATTGCAGCTGGGATAAGCTCTTTGCCATGGCAAAGGAATTTATTGAAATGAAGCCCGATACGCCGCAGATCTTTTATATCTGGGGACACGCCTACGAGTTTGACATTGACAACTCTTGGGATAAGATGGAGGAATTTTGCAAGCTGATCTCGGGGCACGAGGATATCTTCTACGGAACGAACAAGGAGGTGCTCTTGGGCGAGGACTATACCCGCCGCGAGAACAATCAGGATCTTCGCTATCTCTTCATCGGCAACAGCTACACCTACGTCAATAAGCTGTGGGACGTATTTGCCGAGGTGGCGAGAAGCGAGGGCTACCGCTTGACGGTGGATCACGTGACCAAGGGCGGCTATCGCCTGTGTCAGATGAACGATCCCGAGAATGAAAAGGGTGCCATCGTTTCCGAAAAGCTGAAGGACGGCGCTTATGACGTTGTTTTCTTACAGGAGCAGAGCTGCGCTCCCGTGAGCGAGCAGGAAAGCTTCTTTGAAGCCTCAAGAAGCCTGTGCGAAAGAATCCGTGCCATTGGCGCACGCCCTGTGTTCTATCAGACGTGGGGAAGAAAGGCAGGACACGAGATTCTGGCGGAATTTGGCTGGACGCCCGAGGGCATGAGCCGCGCTTTGGCAGAGTCCTACCGCGCCATTGGCAAGGAAATGAAGGCGAGTGTGTCTCCCGTTGGTGATGCTTTCCTGGACGTTTACACGAACCATCCCGAAATCGAGCTTTATCATGAGGATAAGACCCACCCCTCGGCGGCGGGCACTTATCTTGCGGCGCTTTGCCACTATGCAAAGCTCTATCGCAAGTCTCCCATCGGCGTCTCCTACCGCTTTGGCGTGGAGAACGAGGAAGAGGCTTTGATCCTTCAAAAGGCAGCCCATAAGGCTGTTTTTGGGGAAGAATCATAAAAAGCAGAGCGCGGAAGGCGTGATGTTCTTAGCGAAGAAATCGCAAAATCTTTCCGTGGTACACGGCAGGGGCGAACAAAAAATATTCCGCAGCAAATAAATAATTAACGCTGACAGATTTTTTAATAAATCTGTCAGCGTTTGCTATTCGATAAATTGGAATTTACTTTATTGCGGTTAGTTAAAATTTGCCTAAACAAAATACTCTTTATATGTTGGCTCTGATTTGATTTCGTTCATTACCTCGTCAAAGGTACCGAAAAGGCTTGCTCCCGGCTCTTTAATTGATGACCAATAGGCAGGTAAGGCATCATAACAATGACAAATATACATCCATTCCTCTTCATCGTAGGGATGTATACTCTCAAGTGAATATGTGAAAATTTCTTTGCTTTGGTCATAAATTATCACATATCTTTTGTCATGTGTTTTTGAGTAGATAACCGTATGAGCATATTTGTTATTACCAAAGTTGAGTTGCTTATCGTCCATAATTTCAACAATTCTTTGATATGGTATTGTATGTTGCTCGGCTCTTTTTGTTGTTAGCCAAATGTATGCTGACTCAAGTCTTTTCGCGATTAACTTTACCACATTTTCATACATTTCTGGTTTGCATCTTTTGATTTTTATACCAAATGGTTTTTTCGCGCCTTCCGATACCGCTACAATACCTCTGCCCAAAGCCAAATACACATCCCCAAAATAGAAACATTTGCCAAAGTGTCCTTTTAAGAAAAACTTATCTTTACAATCGTCCACACATATTTTTGTTAAATCTCCGCTTGAAAATTCACGGAATGAGGGATAGTGAATGTTTGATTTTTCTTCCTCGACGCCTAAATATACAATTGAACAAGAAACGATAAGTCTTGGTTCATAGCGGTCTTTGCCAAACTGTATGATTTCTATGTAGCTATCGCTCTTTCTGTGATATATGGGATACCCTTGATGACATTTTATTGAGGCAAGCTCAAATCCCTTATTTTCGAGGTCTCTGCCGAGAATATCGATCAGGACTTGTTTGAATGATTTACTCATAGTTGTTCCTCTGCAATTTGTACGTTAAGATTTAATTTGATATTTAGTTTGCGTATTCGTCAAATTCTTATTGATCGTTCTGTTTTATCGCCGGTTTCGCCTTTGTATTACAAAGACATAGGGCAAAGCCCATACCCCTTGTAGGGCGGGGGTTTACTCCCGCCGCCTTTTCAATGCAAGTCACTCGTTACGGCGGGAGCAAGCCCCCGCCCTACGATGTAATACCATTATATCACAAATCGGCAGAGAAAACAAGTTCTCTGCCGATTTGTGTTTGTAGGGGCGTTCATCGAACGCCCGCGGGCGACCAATGGTCGCCCCTACAGATTAACATCCTTATGAGAACGAGCCCAGCCTCGCTCTTTTTTTACTTCTTCAACGCCTTTTCCACGGCTTCAAAGGCGGCTTCACAATCGGCTTCCGAGAGAATTACGTAGACCACGTAGTTTCCAAACACCTTCACTTGCGCGTCGCGGAGCTTGGGGGTCTCCTCGGGCATATAGCTGTCATACCAATCCTTGTTTTGCTCGTAGGATTCCTCCAGATAGTCCTCCAGCTCGGTTTCAAGATCCTCTGCGTTGCCATCGGTTACGTGGAAAATACCAAACTCATCCAAATTGTTTCCTGCGGTGGAAAAGCGGATGGTGTATTCGGTGACGTAATCGGGAACCGTCATATAATCGTCGAGATAGCCCTTTTCAGCGGTGGAATAATCGGGAAGCTCTCCCGAAAGCGCCTCAAAAACGGCGTTGCTCAGATCCTTGACGCTCACGTCGTCGGCGTATTTTTTGGAGCAAGCGGTGAGGGGAAGGGCAAGGAGCATGAGTGCGAGCGCAAAACAAAGAATTTTTTTCATGACAAAGTCCTTTCTTTTAAGAAATCAATCCTTCCATGCGTGGGTGCGCAGGTAGAGAAGGATTTGGTTGTAAGCTTCGGTGGAAAGATGCACGCCGTCGCCGTTGTCATAGGCGGAAAGCAGGGTGCCGTCGGCTGCCTTGAGCACCGATGCGGTGTCAACAAAGCGTACGTTTTCGTGGGTGGACGCGATCTCGCGGAGCCATTCGTTCAGCGTTTCGGTGTAGGCGCAGACTGTTGCGCCATCTACCGAGAAATTGCTACAGGACGCCGAAACGGGGTAGACCGATTGCAGAATGATCCGTGTGTTTGGCGACGCCTCTGTGATGGCGTTTATCAGCTTGTTGTAGTTGTTCACGTAGTTGTCCTTGTTGCCAAAGAAATGAACGATGTTATTCAGTCCAAAGGAAAGCACCACGTAGTCGGGAGTCTCCTTGGCAAGGGCTTCGGAAAGGGTGAGCGACTCTCCCGTGGGGGGATAGAGGATCGGCTCGGAGAGGATCCTTGAGGAAAGCGTTTTGGTTCCGCTGCTGTCCGCCCATACCTGATGGGTCTCGGTTCCTCCACTGAGCACACCGCGCGCACGCAGATGGGTCGTGGTGGACTCTCCAAAGAAGATCATCTTGTCAATATACGCCATTCCCGCGTCCTCGGTCTCCTTCAGGACGGGATCGTGGAGCGGCTTTGATGCAGGCTGATTGGCTTCGGTCTCCTCAATGCTTTGTGAGGGCTCCTCCGAGGGGAGCGGCGCTCGGTTGGTCAGCTTGACGACCAGGAGCGTTACCGATGCCAGAATGCAAATGACAACGAGGATCAGAATGATCAGGATGAGGTAGGCAAAAATCAGATTGGAATTTTGTTTTTGCTTCATGACGGGAGGCTTCCTTATCAATCAAGCTCCATCAAACGGCGAATGCGTCCGCCGATGACGTGAACAAAGAAAAAGAGGATCCAGTAGACTACGGAGAAGACGAGCGCCATGCTGAGCGCCATCATGGGCTGTACCGTCTCCTTGGTGGGAAGATACAGGAACACGAAAATTCCCAGCGTGGTGAGCAGATAGTGACAGAGAATGCGTCCCCAACGAGGAAAGCTCTCATTGTGCAGGATCAGACCGGCAGCCGAAATGGTGAGAGCCGCGGGAAAGATCAGCAGAAAGCGCTCGCTGGCAAGAATGCCGGACGTTTCGGAAAGAAAATCAATGATGGTGAAAAACAGCGCGATAACGGTAAAATACACGCAACCGCCGCGAAGCCATTTCTGAAGGGTTTTCATGGGGGATTTTACGGGTGATTTCACGGATGATTTCATGGAAGAGATTCCTCTTTTCTTTAGATAGTCTATCTATTATAATTTATCATATTATCACTCATTTTTCAAGTGCTTTTTCACAAAAATAAAATATTTTACAAATTTTTTTCGCTCTTTTTTGCAAAAGACTTGCTAAAAAAATTTTTTTGTGATAGAATGAGAAAAAGTGACTTGAAGGGAGTGATTTTTTTGAAGCTGCTTTGGAAAAATATCATCGTTTTTCTTGCATTGCTGTTGGCAATGTCTCCTCTGACCGCGTGCCGTAAGACAGAGGGCGCTGAGGAATCCACAGAGGTGTCCACCGAGGCGCCTTCCGCGGAGGAGACCGCAGACGCCATTGTGCTCAGTGATGCGAACGGTGCTTATTATACGGTGGTGCGTCCCAACAAGAACACCGATCTGCTGGCGGAATGGACGCAAGCCGTGATGGAGTACCCCGGAGCGCATCAGAACAGAAAATTGAATCTCCCTTGGAAGAGCGACGGAAGTGAGGCAACGGGAGCGGAGATTCTGTTGGGCTTTACCAATCGCCCCGAGACCCGTGAGGTGATGGAGAGCATCGGCTACGATGATTTTGCCATTGTCTCCAAGGGGGATAAGATTGTGGTTGCCGCTCACCGTGAGGCACGTATGAGAGAGGCGTTTATCTATCTTTGTGAGCATTTGTTAAAGATCGAAACCGATGAAAACGGCAAGGCATCCTTCGTTTATACGGGAGACTACGTTTTTAAGAGCGATCGGAAATTTTTGTTCGATTCGCAAAATCCTCTGACAGGATACAGCATCGTTTACCGCGCGGATTCCGAGATCGTAAGGAATGCGGCAATGGAGCTGCAGACAAAGATCAAGGAGGCTTGCGGCATTGAGATTTCCGTAAAGAGCGATGCTTCCCCCGAGACCGCGTGTGAGATCGTTTTGGGAAGCACCAACCGCGCCATTTCTCAAAAGCATCTTCAGGGCTCGTACAGCTATCTCTCTTTTATCATAAACGAGGGCAAAACGCTGCTGATCGGAAGCCCGAACGATAGCATTACCGCGCAGATGGCAAAGGATTTTTCTAAGAATTACGTTGAGGCACGTTATTCCTATACCTTCAATCTGGAGGCTGACATTACCGTTATGGATACAGGCTTCACCTTCTCCGAGAGCCCCGTGCTTGCCGAGGGAGCGGAGATGAGAATCATGTCCTTTAATATTCTTTGCGAGCTTTGGGATTCCAAGGCAGTGGACGTGGAGAGCAGAATGCAGATCGTGATGGCAACTTTGCTGACCTATTCGCCCGACGTGGTGGGACTTCAGGAGGTTTCGGATAAGTGCTATCAGTCGCTGAGACCCTTGTTTGAGGGAAGCTACGCCTTTGTGGACACCAAGACCGAGCGAGGATATACCAATTTTTCCCCTTTGGCGTATAATACGGAAAAGGTTACGCTTCTGGAGCATGGCGTACAGACGCTTGCATCGGGGAACAACGTCAAATTGCGCGTCATTTCCTGGGGATACTTTGAGCGCAAGAGCGACGGCGCGCGCTTCATCGTTGCCAATACCCACTGGGATCTGACGGCAATGCCCGAGTCGAGAACCAAGCAGGCGATCGAGATGGGGGATTTCATCGTTGCAATGCGAGAAAAATACAAGTGTCCCGCCATTACCGTGGGAGACTACAATACCCAGGATTATCAGGAGCAGTTCCAGACCTATCTGGATCACTCCAAGCTCTCGGATGCGGGTCTGACCGCCAGGGTGATCAACCGCAATTACAAATCCACCCATACGCTGTTCGAAGAGCAGGTTCCTGCTCCCGATATCAGGGCGATCGACCACGTGTTCTATTCCGAGGATATCGAGGCACTTTATTACAATATGCTGATCGATAAGGATATCCTCAACGCATCGGATCACTTCCCGGTGTATGCGGATATTCGATTCAAGAAGTAAAAACAAAAGGAAAACCGAAGGCTGAAAAATGCTTTCGGTTTTCTTTGTCTAAAAAGGTCGATGAAATTTTTCAAGGAAAAGGGCAAAAAAATTGAAAAAAGGGCTTGCAATTTGAGAGAAGTTGTGCTATACTGTTAGAGCAAAATCGAATAGGGAAGCATAGCTCAGTTGGTCAGAGCGCACGGTTCACATCCGTGAGGTCGCAGGTTCGAGCCCTGCTGTTTCCACCAAAAGAAGAGGACGCCATAGGGCGTCCTTTTCTTTTGCTGAGCAGGAGCGAGAACCTGCGCAAAACGCAAGACAGACTAAAAAATCCGCAGAGAACGAAAAAGCGTTTTGCTGTGGCGAGAGCCGCCACGGGCGGATCGAGCCTTAGGTTACGAGCCCTGCTGTTTCCACCAAAAGAAGAGGACGCCATAGGGCGTCCTTTTCTTTTGCTGAGCAGGAGCGAGAACCTGCGCAAAACGCAAGACAGACTAAAAAATCCGCAGAGAACGAAAAAGCGTTTTGCTGTGGCGAGAGATGCCCGGGGCAGATCGAGCCTTAGGTTACGAGCCCTGCTGTTTCCACCAATGAAAAAGGACTCCGCAAGGGGTGCCTTCCATAAAGCAGGTTTACCTGCCGCAAATATCGTAGGGCGGTGGCTTGCTGCCGCCGAAAACAAACGACAAAGCAAAAGAAAGCGGCGGGAGATGAACCCCCGCCCTACAAAAAATGAGTACGAGCAATTTTGTTCGTACTCATTTTTGTTACTATCGGGCGGTAATAAGCCTCCCTTGTGCAAAGGGAGGTGGCTCGCGTAAGCGAGACGGAGGGATTGTTAAAAGCAAAATTATACCGAAAACAATCCCTCAGCCGCCTTCGGCGTCAGCTCCCTTTACACAAGGGAGCCTTTGGTTTGTGCAGTTCTTCAAACAACTTCCTCTCAAGGAGATTTGTCAGTAGCCTGAGGACGCCATAGGGCGTCCTCTTCTTTTGCTGAGCAGGAGCGAGAACCTGCGCAAAACGCAAAGAGAAGAAGGGGATTGGGAAGAAACGAAAAAGCGTTTTAATACAAGGCTTTCGGCGTTTTGATCAAACCGGCAAGGTAATCAAGCGATACGTTGTAGTGCTTGGCAAGCATGACAAAGAGGTGCATGGGCATCTCTCTCTTTCCGCTTTCGTAAAGCTGATACTGCTGTCTGGAAATTCCTAAAATCAAAGCCACGTCTTCCTGCTTCTTGTCGGAATCTTCTCTGAGATCTCTGAGTCTTTGATACGTATACATCATTTTGCTCCGTTTCTTATGAAAATAACGATCGATTTTTCTTTATTTATACAATTATATCACGGCATTCAAATAAATGCTTGACAAGCATTCAAATGAATGCTGTAATGTATTTGCAGACTCCGATCGTCGCCAAATAATCAAGGGCATATAAGATATGTTGTCACATCTTGTATGCCCTCTTGTTTTTCTATAAACGGATTACCACAGGGGGAACTCAGCACAAGCGCCTTCCACAGTTTGATGGGGAAGGGAAAGCTATTTCCGCGCTATGGCAAAATGCTTGCATTTTGCGGTGCGATTCTGCGTAAGCAAATTGCCAATACAAGGTCCCTTAACAGAAATCGAATTAAAAGTCGATGATATCACGTTGCTCGTTCGAGCGCGTTTTCAATAGGGCATCGTGATGCCGCGCCATAATGCACCGAGTATATTTTATGTGCGTACCTCCTTACAGCATAACCCTGTACCACAGGCGGGAGCATATGGTTATTGACCCGAGTTGCCTGATATTGATGTCAACCTTGGATCAATCCAATGATTTCGATGTCCTCTTCTGCTTCCATGACTTGTCCGCTCATTGTTATTTTTTATACTGACCGCCTGAGATTAGTTTTTCAATACCTCTGTAAGCTGCTCCAGCGCATCATCATAGTCGTCAAAGCTGATGATATAATCGCACAAAGAGGCGTTTTGCTCTTCATAATCTATGGCGCACAAGCGATTGACCTTATCCTCGATGGACGAGTCCTTTCTGAGAATACTTGCCATCAGGGATTTTCTGTCCCGCTTGATATAAATCGTTGTAACGTTTTTGTAGTAAGTCTTCAGGGACATGGCGCCACAAATATCCATGGTTGTCACCACACGCTTGCCGCGGGAAAAGGTGGCTTCGATATCGCTTCGCTTTGTTCCGTGGCAGTTTCCGGCATAGGTGGTAGCAGAAAGCAGTTCGCCACTGTCGCACATGCTGCGGAATTCCTCGACGGATACATAGTTATACCACTTGTTGTTAGGGGTTTCGGAGGGTTCCTTGGTGGTATAGGTAACCAGCTTTTCAAAATCCGGATTTTCTTCCAGAAAACGAGATGCAATTTTGGACTTTCCGCTACGGGCAGGGCCCACCAGTACAATGATGTCCGGATCTTCGGCCGATCTGGGCTGTGTAATTGCGGAGTAGCTTTCTGCGATCACTTGCACCAGCTTCAAAAACTCATCATAGTTATTGACCGCCAACATACCGGTGGCTTCTTGATTCCAGGGACGGCGCATCAGAATGGGGTGCTTTGCACTGGAATTTAGGATATTATGGAGGGCATCGTCGAAGAGAATATCAGTATGGATATTTTCCTTTTCGGCGCCCATATAGATGCGGTTTTTGGAAATCTCAGGAAATTCCTCCATGATCCGCTGTGCGCGGATGCCCATAAACTGAGGTGGCACAGCCGTGCAGATATATACCTCCGCCACCCGGCTCAGCTTCCGGACAAACTCCTTCGCGCCCTCATAGACGGGC
>SVSL01000078.1 GCA_015064315.1 Oscillospiraceae bacterium | reverse complement strand
GCTGGCAATGCCGTACTGCCATTCCTCCATATTGGAAAGCGTAGCCCCGGCATCAATGGCAAGTCCCAGCGCGCCGTGCTGGCTTTCGGGATAGACGGTATTCCGATAGATCCCCGCAGGGCCTCCGGTGCAAAGAATCACGTTTTGACAGGCGATCACCGAGAGCTCCCCCGTGACCGTATTGGCGCAAGCCACCCCCGTGACTGCGTTTTCCTCGGTCAGAATTTTGATCACGCGCTGAAAATCAAGGATTTCGATGCTCTTGGAGCGCACCGAACGCTCCAGTGCCTCGGTCATGTATTTGGAGGTCAGAGGACCGCAGGAGGTGGCACGGGTACGAGGATCGTGATCGGTCTTGTAGCCCGCGTACTCGCCGTATTCGTTGGTGGGAAATGGAACGCCCAGCTCCACCAGCCGCATAAAGCATCGGGTGGAATACGCCGCCTCGCAAAGGGCGTGCTCCCCCATGACGCCGCCGCCCGACCAGAGGGTGTCTGCCATCTCGCGCACGCTGTCTCCTTCCGATCCGCAAAGCGAAAGCTTATAGTAGGTCTGCTTGTCACTTCCCGTATTGCGGGAGGTGCCCATGGTCCTGCCCTCGGTCAGGATGGCAATATCACGCACACCGAGATCGTAAAGCTTGTCGGCGGCGTTATAGCCCGCGCAGCCCGTGCCGATAATTAAGGTATGGTATTGATGTTTCATAGTCTTCTGATATGCATTCCTCCGTCAAGAATCAGGGATCCTCCCGTCATATAGCCAAGCGTTCCGTCGCAGAGCGCCAGCACCGCCTTGGCGATATCCTCGGGTTGTCCCCATCTGCCAAGGGGAACCAATCCTTCGGCAATGAGCTTATCATACTTTCCCTTGACCGTCTCGGTCATGCCCGTTGCAATGATGCCCGGACAGATCTCATTAACCGTAATGCCCTCCCCGGACAGTCGGTCGGCAAAAAGCTTGGTGATCATGGAAACACCCGCCTTGGAGATGCAATACTCTCCGCGACTGGTGGAGCTGGTGTACGCCGAGCAGGAGGAAATATTGACGATACTGCCGCCCTTTCCCTGCTTTACCATCTGATTGGCAACGGCTTGCGTGAGAAAGAGGGTTCCCTTGGTGTTGATGCCCATGACGTAGTCGTAGCTTTCCTCGGTCATCTCCAGAATATCGGCGCGCACCTTGGGCGCTACGCCTGCCACGTTGATCAAGGCAGCAAGCTCTCCCTTTTGGGTAGCCACCTCCACCAGCTCCTCACGGGAAGCGACAGAGGAAAGATCCCCCTTGACGTAGGTAAAATTCAAATTTTCAAAGCCCGGAACTCTTTCGGCGTCGATCACGTCCATTCCTACAACGTGAAAGCCCGCACGACAAAGCTGCAGAGCAGATTCTTTTCCGATTCCGCCGGCAACGCCGGTTACGATTGCAATTTTCATATCCGTTTCCTTTCAGTTGGCAGGTTGATATTCGGTCACCCGAACCGTCACGCGGTCGGGGCTTTCATTCTCGATCAAAATGCGGGTCACGCCGTCGGTCTTCCAGTCGTTCTCCAGCGCGGCATCCTCAAACGCCATCCATTCGGTTTGTATGCTTCCGTTGGCGCTGATGCGGTAACGCTCTCCGAGAATAACGTCCCCACCTTCCATGCGCACGGGCAGAATGCTCATGAGCACCTCGGTCACAGGGATGGCATGCTCCTTGGAAAAGGCGAATTGATCGGACACCGTTACGGCATCCTCCTCAAGGGTCACGGTTCTGACCAAGGAGGAAAGTCCCGCCTCTGCGGGATAGGCGTCCGCAAAGGAGATCTCAATCGACTCCTCTGTGACATCGAAGCGGTCGGCTTTGAACTCGGCTCCGAATTTCTGCTCCACGCCCCCCACGATGGGAAGATTATGAGTGACGGAGCGTGTCCATGGAATCATGGTATAGCGCGCGCTTTTTTCGAACGTAAAGCGCGTGTAGGTTCCAATGCCCACGTCCACCAGCACAGGGGTATCCCCCTCGTAGAGCGTATAGCTGCCCACGTCGTTGTGGTTATGGCTCTCATGGTTATGTCCGCCCTTTGCCGTCAGCGTCCATGCTCCCTCGCGCAGAACGGCAAGCTGCATATCAGGCAGAAGCTCCACCGCGCCGTGCAGAACGTCATCTACCGGATGGATAAGCATTTCGCGCAAGCATTCGCTCTGATAGATCAAGCGACGCACCGTACACGTGCGATGGGTGAGCTTGGGGGCGTCCTCTCTCTTGGAGCGGTAGACGCTTGCGGCAAAGCGCATCAGATCCTCCTGCTTCGTTTCTCTGGCAAAGCCGAACAGCAAGAACATGGATGCTGCTTTTCCCGCAGTATGATTGTCCGCCACGTTGGCATAGCAATCCTTTACGGTGTGGGCTTTTTTCATATACGCCGCAATACGGCCAAGCTTTTCGTCATCAAAAAGATCAATGGCGCCGTGACTTGCCTGCTTCAGCTGATATAAAAATTCAAACAAAGAGGCTCCCGAACGGTTCCAATAGCTCGCGCCCTCGTCACATCCGCCGTCCGCCGGCATTCCGTCATAGTAGTGTTGAATTTCCGTCAACATCTTTTTGAGGGCTCTGTCAAAGGTGTGCTCACGGCTCTCGGTCAGCAAAAAGACGGTGAGCACGTTGGAAAGAATCCAAGGATTCCAGTTGTTGGGCTTTTTATGGTATCCCATCCAGCCCCAGTCACGGTGACAAAGATAGGGAGCCTTGATCCTGCGCTCCAGCTCATAGGCGGCGCGATCAAGAATCTCGGGGCAAAAATCCTGCAGGGGCTTTTGCAAAAGCTTAGTAATCACACAAACGTGCTCCGCAGTCTCGGCGGCATAGAGATCGATATAGGGCTCCTCTACGCTTTGAAAATTGCCCAACTCGTATGCCCGATTGGGCCAATGGGCGGAAAGACCCCAAAAGGTCTCCTCGCAGATGGTCAGCAAGCCGTTTACCACCTGCGGCAAAAAACGCCCCTTGTTTTCCTTCAGCTCAGCAAGCGCAAAGAGCACCAAATGCTCGCGGCGGGCAAAATGCGGTATCTGCATGATCTCGCGGTTTCCGCTCTTTTTGAATTCCATAAAATCGGTCGCCTTGATGATCGGCCAAGAAAAATCAAGCTCCGCTTCCGCCTCGCGGATCAGCTTTTCATCTCCAAAGGAATCCCAAAAGGAGCGATCCTCCACGGTGGGCAAAAAATCCTGATAAAAATCACACTTGGAAAAGGAATGGCTTTCAAGAAATTTTTGAAACATGATCGTTTGTCCCCCTTTTATAAAATTTTCTTTAAAAGCTCGCGATAATACGCGTTGAACACCGCACAGCCAGACACCTGCTTGTGTCTCATAAGAACGGTGCATTTGGAGCAAGCCATGCAACACTTCTTTGCTTCAAAGCGTCCCGCGGAAAAATCTCGGTAAAATTCGGGATATGCCAGCCACATTCTGCCATAGCCCACCAGATCGCAGATCCCCTCGCGCAGCTGACGCTCGGATTGCTCCATCAGATCCTCGCGGTAGTAGGAAAGTCCCGAGCCAACCACCACAAGGGTTGGGAAGGCTTCCTTGATATGCTTTTCGATGATCTCAAAGCGCTTCAAGCCCTCAGCCGGTGCCTCGGGTGGCTCGTATCCGCCCTTTCGGTAGGGGCGGTTGACGTGGGGATTGTAATAAGGGTTGCCTACCGTCACGTTCAGCATCTGAATGCCGGCATCGATCAAGCTGCGGATCAAAAGATCGGGCTCGGAGAGCTCCAGCTCGTTTTCCTCGGTGGTGCCAAAGCCCCAGGGCTTGGGAACCATATCCGAAACGCTCAGACGCGCCGTGAGCAGAAAATCCGCGGGGATCGCCTGCTTTACAGCGTTGACGCAATCAAGATAGAGTCGCGTACGATGCGCAAAGCTACCGCCGTATCTGCCCTCGCGGCAAAACGCCGACAAAAGCTCCTGCAAGAGATATCCGTGACAGGATTTTACGTCCACACCGTCAAAGCCGGCTTCAACGGCCAGCGCTGCCGAGGCGGCATAAAGAGCGGGAAGACTGTCTAAATATTCGTCGGTGACGATGTTTTCATCCCCTACGGGGCGTGTTTTCTCATAGACGGGGTTGCGATAAGCGATCATGGGGACAATGCTCTGTCTGCCCGAATGAGTCAGCTGAAGAATGAACACAGGATTGATTCCGCACGCCTCCTTGGCAATGCCTCTCATGCGCGCTACAAGCGCCTTGAAGGCGGGGAGATTCTCGCGGGTCAGCATCATCTGACGGGGATTGGTGCGCCCCTCGGGACATACGGCATTGGCTTCAAACCAAACCAGTCCCGCTCCGCTCTTTGCGGCACGGATGTATTTTTCAATCGTTAATTCGCTGGGGCTTCCGTCGGTCAAGCAGTCGCAGCCCTCCATAGGCTGAAGAACCGCGCGGTTGGGAATTCTCTTGCTCCCAACCAAAATAGGATCATGGATCATGGGATTCATCCTTTCTCTTTGATAATACCATTATACCACAAGAAAAAAGAAAAGGAAATATGTTTTTTTGCAAAAAACATTGCTTTTTTTGCAAATTTGTGTTAAAATAAAGCAACTTGAAGGGAGGAATGCGCATGCCTATGGCTTTGGAAACCCATTGCTTTAAAATCGAATATGTGGAAAGCACCGTGGACACCTCGGTTTTGTGGGAGAGCCACTGTCACGCGCGCTTTGAGATGATCGGCGTGCTGGAGGGCGACGTGAGCGTGATGATCGAGGGGGCTGAGTACCGCTTGACCGAAAACCAAGCCATTCTCATTCCGCCTCTTTGCTACCACACCCTCAATGCAAACCGTCAGGAGCGCTACCGCAGAATTACGGTTCTGTTTGACGGCGACGCCATTCCTGCGCCCTTGACGTCACATTTTTCACCTCACGCACGCACGGCGGTCTTTTCGTCATCCAATCTGGAGCAATTAAAGGCGGTCTGCAATGCCGATCAAGCCGCTCTCTACGCCCCCTTGGCGGATGCCTTGATGGTGCAAAGCCTATACGAATGGATCGAAGCCCGGAAGAACGCCAACGAGCCGACCTCCATGGACGACCTTTTGCAAACCACCGTCCGATACATCGACGCGCATCTGCGCGAAAGGCTTTCTGTCGATGATCTGGCAAGATTGACCTCGCGCTCGCGCTCCTCCTTCTGCCACCTGTTTGAGGAACGAATGGGAATCCCCCCAAAGCAATACGTCCTGCAAAAAAAGATGGCGCTTGCCAACAAGCTGATCCGCGAGGGTATCTCGCCAACCGATGCGGCGTCAGAGCTGGGATACGAAAATTACAGCAGCTTTTACCGTATGTACGTCAAGCAATACGGCGTCATGCCCAAGAACACAAGACGCCATCGCGAAAAAGCGTGAAAATCTTTCCTAAACAAAAAACATTTCAAAAAAACATATATCCCTCGCGCAAAGCACCTACCTGTGACTTTGCGGAGGGATTTTTATTGTCTTTTAGGAGGAGATCCACCAAACCAATGCAGAAAATCCAATAAACAATAGATACAGCAAACATAAAAAAGAATGAAACAACCACTTTTTGCCCCCCATCTCCCTCCAACGATTTTTCAGCGGCTTCAAAGACACCGCAGAAATGATCATAACGGGAATGACAAGATAGAACCACATTTTCGTTCCCACAAAGAAAAGCGACAATGCGTTGAGGAGCCAAAATGAAAACAAGGGGGAGCCGATCATCAAAAGCGCTGCGCACATAGAGGCAAAGGGAAATTCGGGAACGTGATCGACACGGACGTCTGCAAAAAAATTGGCTTCCATGTTCCTCAAATACCGATTTCCAAAGCGGCTCAGCCGAGGGGTCAGATAGAAGATCAATATCAACACCGCCTCAATGGTAAGGAATAAAATGCCAGTAACCATCCCCAACACAAGAGATCCCAACACGGCATACGCCAAAAGGATCAGAATATTGCGGTCGAATCGGCTCTCCTTTTCATTCTGATATAAGCCCCATCTTCGGAATTCCTGATATCCCAATTTCATTTTTTCTCCTTGCCATCCGTGATTCCAAAACCTTTTTCATCTATGGACTTGACATTTTTCGAGCGAAGTGCTATAATGGTTCATATTTATGTTTGAGGTATATAAAATGGAACCACTGGAAATCATCGCGCAAATCATCGGCTTTGCGGGGCTGGCGATGAACTGCCTTTCCTATCAAGCGAAAACCAAGAAAAAGCTCATCGTCATCCAGCTCTTTGGAGCGCTCTTTTTTGTCATCCACTTTGGAATGCTGGGAGCGATCATGGGCTGTATTCTGAACACCGTTGCCGTTCTGCGCTCGCTTCTCTTTGCCAACGCGGAAAAGACCAACGCCAATCACCCAGCATGGCTGGCGGCGTTCATTGCCATCTACGTCGGCTCCTACGTGTTGACCTTTACGGTCTTCCAAGAGCCCGTCACCCTTCCCAATCTGCTGATCCAGATCCTTCCTCCCGTGGGAATGACCTTCTCCACCCTCAGCTTCCGCACCAAAAACGCAGCAACGGTACGCAAATTATGCCTGCTCTGTTCCCCCTTGTGGCTGATCTACAACATCGTCAACTTCTCCATCAGCGGTATTCTGACCGAGACCATCAGCATCATTTCCATTGTTACGGGAATGATCCGACTGGACAGAAAGGGCAAAAGCCAAGCATGACTTCCTGCATGCTCTAATATCCGCGCTCTCTATGATATAGACACTAAAATGCGGCAAAAGGTTGGGTACATCCACGATATTTTACAGAAAAACAGCATCAATTTCATTGTGACAGGCATATCCGTTTGAATGAGAGGAAGAACAAAAGATGAAAAAGCAAAAAGAATTATGGAATATTTTCTTCACCATGCTAAAAATCGGGCTCTTCACCTTTGGCGGCGGCTACGCCATGATCGCACTGTTGGAAAATGAGTTCATTGGAAAGAAGCATTGGATCGAAAAGGACGAGTTTTTGGACATGGTCGCCATTGCCGAATCGACTCCGGGTCCCATCGCCATCAACGCCGCCACCTACATCGGCTATAAGACCTTTGGCATTTGGGGCTCGCTTTTGGCAACCCTTGCCATTTGTATTCCCTCTTTTGTTATCATCTACGCCATTTCGCTTTTCTTTGATCTTTTCCTCTCCCTGACCCTCGTGGCGTACGCCTTCCGCGGAATTCAGGTGGGCGTGATCTATCTCATCGGGTCAGCAGGGCTCAGAATGCTGAAGAACGTGAAGAAAAAGCCCCTGCCCCTCCTCATTCTTTCCGTGACGCTGACGGGAATGCTCCTTTGCTCGATCTTCGCGGTGAATTTTTCCACCATCTTCTATATTCTGATCAGCGGTGCTTTAGGCGTTGCAGTCTATCTGTGCAGCCTGCTCCGCACAAGAAGGGAGGATGTGAAAAAATGATTTATCTCAAGCTTTTTCTCACTTTTTTGCAGGTGGGTGCCTTCTCCTTTGGCGGCGGCTACGGAATGATCTCCATGATCCGCGAGCTGGTGCTGCAAAACGGCTGGCTGACCGAGGGGGAGCTGTTGAACATGATCGCAGTTGCCGAATCCACCCCGGGTCCCATCGCCGTGAACATGGCAACCTTTGTGGGATCAACCCAAGGCGGTGCTTTGGGCTCTCTTTGCGCCACACTGGGCGTGATTCTTCCCTCCTTCCTCATCATTCTGATCATTGCCGCGCTCATCAAAAATCTCTTGAAATACGCAGGCGTGAAAGCCTTTTTGGGCGGTGTTCGGCCTTGTATCGTAGGCTTGATCCTCGCGACGGCGATTACGCTGGGAATGAATTGTCTCCTGCATTTCAAAACGATTGGAACGGTTCCCACGCCCGATTACAAAGGAATTCTCATTCTGGCGATTTTGATCCTTTTGAAGCTGCTTGACAAAAAGCTGTTCCAAAAGAAGCTCTCTCACATTGTCATGATCCTCATTTCGGCATTTCTTGGAATGCTTCTCTATTCGATTTGATGACAAAACAAAAGGCTGACGCTTCGGCGTCAGCCTTTTTTATTGGTGAGAAAAATTACTTGTTTTCCTCAGCTGCTGCGGGAGCAGCCTCATCGATGAGCTTTACAATCGCCATCTCTGCAGCGTCACCGCGGCGGGTACCCAGCTTGAAGATCTGAGTATAGCCACCCTGACGGTTAGCGTAAGCAGGAGCGATCTGAGAGAACAGCTTTGTTACAACATCTTCTTTGGTGATATAAGCAAGAGCTGCACGACGGCTTGCAAGAGTGTTCTTCTTACCAAGCGTAATCATCTTTTCTGCAATGGAACGAACTTCCTTTGCTCTGGTGAGCGTGGTTTCGATCTGTCCGTTCTCAAGCAGTAAGGTAACCATACCGCGAAGCATTGCTTTTCTGTGAGCGGTAGGTCTGCCAAGTTTTCTGGTTCCGGGCATTTCTTTTCCCTCCTTCTGCTGTTATACGAATCGTTATTTTAATCAGTAAGCCGCAAAAATTATTCCTCTTCGCGCTTGAGGTCGAGCCCCAAGGAGTGAAGCTTTTGAATAACTTCTTCCAGCGACTTTTTACCGAGGTTACGAACCTTAATCATGTCCTCCTCGGTGCGGTTGATCAAATCCTCAACCGTGTCAATGCCTGCGCGCTTCAAGCAGTTGAAGCTACGAACAGACATGTCAAGTTCCTCAATGGTCATCTCAAGGACTTTTTCCTTGATGGTCTCTTCTCTTTCAACCATAATCTCTGCCTTCTTTGCTTCATCAGACAAATCCACAAACAAGTTGAGATGCTCGTTGAGAATCTTGGCGCCCAACGAAATAGCTTCCTTAGCGGAAATGGTGCCGTTGGTCAGGATCTCCAGAGTGAGCTTATCGTAGTCCGTGATGTTGCCGACGCGGGTGTTATCTACCGTGTAGTTTACGTTGTAAACGGGGGTGTAGATCGAGTCGGTGTAGATCGTTCCGATCGGTGCGGAGGTTGTCGCACCCAGGATCTGGGTGTGAAGCTGCTTGTTTCTCTCCTGAGAAACGTAGCCGCGTCCGCTTGCAAAAGTAAGCTCCATATAGAATCTTTCATTTTCGCCGACCGTTGCAATATGATGATCCGGATTCAGAATCTCAATATCGGAATCCTGCTTGATATCTCCGGCGGTAACATTCTTCTCGCCGGTCACATCGATCACAACAGTTTTGGGACCGGTGCAATGCAACTTTGCGGTAATTCCCTTTACGTTCAGCACGATCTCGGTAACGTCTTCGGTAACACCGGGAATCGTGGAGAATTCATGGAGAACGCCGTCGATCTTGATGTTGGTGACTGCAACACCGGGCAGAGAGCTCAGAAGAACTCTGCGCAGGGAGTTGCCGAGCGTAATGCCGTAGCCACGCTCCAGAGGCTCCACAATGAACGTACCGTGTGTGCCATCCTCGCTCAGATCAACCGTTGCGATATTAGGCTTTTCAATCTCAATCATTCCAAATAAACCTCCTTTTAATCAATAATTTGGGTTGCGGGAACAATACGAAGAGAAACACAGAAATGCAGTTTTCTTCGTATCCTGGGGAGAAATCCCCGAATTACTTGGAATAGAGCTCGACGATCAGCTGTTCGTTGAAATCAAAGTCAACGTCTTCTCTTGCGGGCAGAGCCAGAACCTTAGCGGTCATAGCGTCAGCCTTAACCTCCAGCCACTTGGGAGCGTTGTGAGAAGCAGCAGCCTCTGCCAAAGCCTTGAATTTAACGGAATCACGGCTGGATTCCTTAACGGCGATCACGTCACCTGCCTTGATGATCAGGGAGGGGATGTTAACCTTCTTGCCGTTGATGGTAAAGTGGCCGTGCAGAACCAGCTGACGAGCCTCCTTGTGAGAAGAAGCAAAGCCCATTCTGTAAACAACGTTGTCAAAACGACGCTCCAACAGGCAGATCAGGTTCTCACCGGTCATACCCTCCTTGCGAGCAGCCTCTTCGTAGTAGTTTACGAACTGCTTCTCCAGAACACCGTAGTATCTTCTGGTCTTCTGCTTCTCACGCATCTGAATGCCGTACTCTCTCATTTTCTTGTTTGCGGCGCCGTGCTGACCGGGAGCGGTGCTTCTGCGGTCGAGTGCGCATTTGCCGGAAGTGCAACGGTCACCCTTCAAAAAGAGCTTGGTGCCTTCTCTGCGGCAGAGTCTGCAAACAGGTCCAGTATATCTTGCCATAATTTTTGTACCTCCACAAGTATTAAACGCGTCTGCGCTTAG
>SVSL01000077.1 GCA_015064315.1 Oscillospiraceae bacterium | reverse complement strand
CGGCGTGTTGATGCGGCTTGATTTTTTGCCTGTAGGGACCGGCGTCCTCGACGGTCCGGAAAGCAACAAATTTTGCTCTTTAAACGGCTATTGGTATGTAGCCACACGCAAAGCAAACGCTTTTTTTCTTGGACCGTCGAGGACGCCGGTCCCTACAGGGTTTGAGGGAAATCGGACGAAAGAGCGTAGCCGTGTAATCCACGATTTCCGTTTCTCTTGATCGTAGGGGCGACCATTGGTCGCCCGCCGTTAAACAGGCGAAAAGCCTTAGCCACTTTTCTTTTTGACACCATAGGCGAAATTTAATTGTAGGGGGCGACGTCCTCGACGCCCCGCCTCTAAACAGACGAAATTCCTCAGCCACTTTTCTTTTTGACACCATAGGCGCAAAAAGAAAAGTTTACAAAAGAAAAACGCCGTTTGGGGAATTTCGCGCTCTGCGGAGCGCGAGGAAGGGCTCCGCCCCTCCACCCTGCAAGCTTTTGAAAAAGCTTGACCAAAACTTTTCACACTGGGGTTGTGCGAATTTTGACGTTTGACCAAAACTTTCACACTGGGCTTGTGCGAACATGGAGGGGTTATCCCCAATACTTTCGGTCCAAGCTTCGGAGCTGGATCGCCTCGGCGATATGCGTCGCCTTGATCAGCTCGCTGGCGTCCAGATCGGCAATGGTTCTTGCTACTCTCAAAAGGCGGTCGTAGCCTCTGGCGCTCAGCCCCATGCGGTCATACGCCGATTTTAACAGCGCTGCCGCCGCCGCATCGGGAGTGCAAAACTCGTGAATTCCCGCCGCGTCCAGCTGGGCGTTGCAAAAGATCTTTCGTCCGCTTTTTTCCATGCGTGCCTGTGCAAAGGCTCTCGCCTTGATAACTCTCTCTCGGATTACCGCCGAGGGCTCCGCTCTCTCATCCCGCGCCGAGATCTCGTCGTAGGAAAGGGATGGCAGCTCGATCTGAATATCCATACGGTCCAGCATAGGACCGCTGATTCTTGAAATATATCTTCTTACGTCCCCCTCCTTGCAGGTGCATTTGCGAGTGGGGTGTCCGAAATATCCGCAACGGCAGGGGTTCATGGCACCCACCAGCATAAAGGAGCAGGGGAAGGTGACGCGTCCGCTGGCTCTTGTGATGGTGACCTTGCGATCCTCTAAGGGCTGGCGCAATGCGTCGGTCACCTGCTTGGGAAACTCGGGAAGCTCATCCAAAAAGAGTACGCCGTTATCCGCCAGGGATACCTCGCCCGGCGTGGGATTTGCACCGCCGCCCACAAGGCTGACGGGGCTCATGGTATGATGGGGAGAACGGAAGGGGCGAATCGACAATAGCGACATTCCCGCGGGTAGCGTCCCCGCAACCGAATGGACCTTGGTGGTCTCAATGGCTTCCGCAAAGGTCAAGGGCGGGAGGATGGAGGGGAGTCTTTTTGCCAGCATGGATTTTCCCGTGCCGGGAGGGCCGATGAGCAGGATGTTATGTCCGCCCGCCGCGGCAATCTCCATGGCTCTCTTTGCCATTGCCTGACCGCGCACGTCCAAAAAGTCCTCGTTGTAGCTTCTTGACGCTGTATCAAAGGCATCTCGGTCACCCTTTACGGGCTCCAGCAGCCTTTCCCCGTTGAGGTGCATCACAAGGGCGCGCATATTGGGAACGGCATAGACCTTGATTCCCTCTACCGCCGCCGCCTCGGTGGCGTTCTCCACAGGGGCATAGAATTCGGTAAAGCCGTTCTCCCTTGCGGCTACGCACATACAAAGGATGCCGCGCACGCCGCGCAGCTCTCCCGAAAGCGAAAGCTCGCCCACAATGCATTTTCCCTGCATGGAAATATCGCGGCGGATGACGCCGGAGCTATGGAAGATCGCCGCAAGAATGGCGGCATCAAATGCCGAGCCCTCCTTCTTTCGGTCTGCGGGCGCAAGATTTACCGTGATGCGCGAATAGGGGAACGGAAAGCCGCTGTTGTAGCAAGCGGTGCGTACCCGTTCCTTTGCCTCGCGTACCGCAAGGTCGGGCAATCCCACCAGCTCAAAGCCCTCCAGATTATTCTTTTGATTGCATTCTACGGTTACCACAAAGCCGTCAATGCCGCAAAGTCCCGCACTGTACGAAGCCGATAGCATGCCCTTCCTCCTTGTTTTTTTCGTTCCTGAAATTCTCCTTCATTATACATCACTTTTTAAAAAATGTCAATCAAAAACCCGTGGCTTTTTCTCAAAATCCGCCTTTTTGAGAAAAAATTGAGAAATTATTAAAAAAAACGAAAAATATTTACATTCCAACCGAAAAAATCTATTGACTTTTTTGCAGTTTTCATGTATAATTCTTATATATGCATTACTATCTGTATTTTTTGGAGGATCACTATGAAAAAGCTGTTTTCCTTGCTGCTCGCGGGCTTGATGATCGTTTCTCTTTCCGCTTGCTCGGATAAGAAGGAAGAAGAGACCGATCTGGATGAATACCTGAATGACGAGATCGTCATTGATGAATACACCAATGAAGTGACGGGCGAAACCTTTCACTTTGCCGACGTAACCAGCGATACCGTTAAGATTACCAAGTATGAGGGTCCCGATCTGCCTCATGCGGTAGAGATCCCTTCGGAAGTATCGATTGAGGTCGAAGAGAACGGCGTGACAAGAACGATTACAAAAACCATCACCGGTATCGATGACCTAGCGTTCTACGCGCTCTCCAATATCACCGAGGTTAAGATTCCCAATACGATCACTCTGATCGGTGACATGGCGTTTGCCGAGTGCAGACAGTTGACCTCTGTTACGATCCCCGTTTCGGTTCAGGAACTGGGTCAGGCTGCTTTCAAGGGCTGCGTAAATCTCAAGAGCATCACCTTTGAGGCAGGCTCTAAGATGACCGCTATTCCCGATGCTGCATTCATGCACTGCACCGCGCTGGAGAGCCTGACGGTTCCCGGCAACATTGAAACGATTGGCAAGGCTGCCTTCCAGGGCTGTGAGTCTCTCAAGTCCATTGTGATTGAAGAAGGCGTTAAGGTGATTGGCGAGCAGGCATTCCAGAACTGCAAGGCTTTGGAAGCTTTGACCCTTCCCGCTTCTCTGACCGAAATCAAGGCCAGCCCGGTGGAAAATGAAGAAGAAGCAAAGAACTTCAACTTCTGGGGTTGTGAAGCACTCTACATCGAAAACGTAACCGTTCCTGCGGATGCCAACAGCGTTGCCGCAAAGTATATCGCTTCTCTGAAGCTGCAGAACAAGCCCGTAGAAGAGCCTGCCGCTTGATTCCATTCCGTTAAAACTTATTTTAAAAGCCGCGAGGATTTTTCCTCGCGGCTTTCATTTTGCAAAGACGGGAGAGGAACGCTTCCCCTTCAAACGAATTTTTCACCGCATCAACACGCCGAACGTGCGGTGAGACCGCCTCATTTGATTGTAGGGGCGATTCAAGGATAGATGAAATCGGGAATGATGCGGCTACGCTCTTTCGTTCGATTTTCCTCAAGTCTTGTAGGGGGCGACGTCCTCGACGCCCCGGAAACGAAAGAATTTTCAATTTGCAACCGGCTATGATTGGTAGCCGTATAAAAAGCAAAATTTGTTGCTTCTCGGGGCGTCGGGGACGTCGCCCCCTACAGGCAAAAAAATTCAAATCGCATCGATACGCCGATACGGAACGAAAACCTTATCGTTTCCGGACCGTCGAGGACGCCGGTCCCTACAGGCAAAAAATTCAAATCGCATCGATACGCCGAACGTGCGGTGAGACCGCCGCATTTGATTGTAGGGGCGATTCATGAATCGCCCCTACGGGTTTGTGCGCGAATTATCGTTTTTTGTGTCACCGCAAACTAACTTTGTGGAGCGGGCAGGGTTGGTGGTCCCTGACCGCTATCGGCAGTACCTTCCCGTCTGTCATAGAAACTGACAAAAACCAGCCACCCAACTACCGACAGAGGCACTGCACCAAAACAAATAAAAAAACTTTTCTGTGAAAAGTTTTCGTCCACCTTTTCCAAAAGGTGGCGCCCATCCAAGGCGCGCAGCCTTGGTCGCGTTCCGCAGAACGCGAAATCCTCCAACGCCGCGCGGCGTTGGTCGCCCGTCGCAACGGGCGAAATTCCCACAGAGCGCGAAACTCCCTCTCACCACAAAAAAAGAACCGCTACGAAAAACGCAGCGGTTCTTTGGTTGTAAAGAATTAGTCTTCGACGGGGAGAGAATCTCCTACGATAAAGTCTTTGATGAGGTGATAGATTTCTGTTTCGGACTCGCAATAGATTTGATCCCACTCAAAGGTGTACATTGCACCGAGGAGGGATTTTCCGCTTACCGAGTAGTTTTCGTCATCGGTGAGCGTGATCTTGCCGGGGTACTTGGTTGCGATGGAAACAAAGCGGTTTACGTCTGCCATTGTGTCAAGTCTGATTTTGTATCTCATGATAGGTACTTCCTTTCTTTTTCTATCTTAAAAAGCCGTTAGCTTGGGTGTTTGCCGTGGCTTTTTTGTTTGGATTGTGTTTTTTGTCCGCCAAACAACAGCCGCAACAGGGGCTTGAGGAAGGCGGGGGCTTTCCATACCAGCATTTTCATGGCGATGATCCTTTCGATGTAAAATTTACAGCTCAGTGTTCACTGCCAGTATATGCGACGGATACGGAATTGTTGCGATGCGGATCGCATTTTTTGGATCAAATGTTCACGGGCGCGCCAAGGCTTTTCATCTTTTTGATCGCCGCGCGGAATACCATTTTGTCGTTCTCGTGACTGAGCGATGCTTCGGCGCTCTCCACGGGAACCCACTCCACTTGGGCAATTTCGCCCTCGCGTGCTTTGACAGCCGCATTCTCGGTTTCGCTCAGGAAGTAAACAACCTCCTTGGAAACGCCCGGCAACGGATGGTAATGAACCGTCTCGCGGAAATCGGGACGGATGCGGATCTGCACCGCCGTTTCCTCGTAGACCTCTCTGACCGCCGTCATGCGCTCGGTTTCGCCGCGTTCCATGTGACCCTTGGGGAAGGAACGATGCCCACCCATCCGGTGTCGGATCATTAAAACGTAATATTTCCCATCGGTCTTGTCTTTGCGCAATACCAGCGCGCCGCAGGATTTTTCATACTGCATCGGATTCCCCTCCCTTCTTTTGTGATGTGTTTGATTTGCAAAAATCCCCTCAAAAACAATCTTGTGGAGCAGGCGGGGTAGTGGTCCCCGACTGCTATCGGCAGTGCCTTTGGATAGAAAGATCCCCTTCCCCTTTTTGACACAAAATCCATTGTTGGGAAAGCTTTTGGGGGTGTCGGACCCTTTTCGCGAAAAGGGTCTGACAAAAAGCCGTTTATTATTCGGGCTGGATCTGCTCCATGATGAAGGCTTCGAGAATATCTCCCACCTTGATGTCGTTGAACTTCTCCAGACCTACGCCGCACTCGTAGCCGCTGGCTACCTCGCGAACGTCGTCCTTGAATCTCTTGAGCGAGGAGATCTTATCCTCGAAGATCACGATACCGTCACGAACCACGCGGATCTGCGACTGACGGGTGATCTTACCGTCCTGAATATAAGAGCCTGCAATGGTGCCAACGTTGGGAACGTGAATGGTCTGACGAACCTCGGCATGACCCAGAAGATTCTCACGGAACTTGGGCGCCAGCATACCCTTCATGGCTGCCTCGATCTCTTCCAGACATTCGTAAATGACGCGGTAGGTACGAACCTCTACGTTCTGACGCTCCGCGGAATCGAGAGCGCTCTTGTCGGGACGTACGTTGAAGCCTACGATGATGGCGTTGGATGCTGCCGCGAAGGTAACGTCGCCCTCGGTGATACCGCCTGCCGCCGCGTGGATAACGCGAACCTTGACCTCCTCGTTGGAGAGCTTGAGCAGGGATGCCTTGACTGCCTCCACCGAGCCGTCCACGTCTGCCTTGACGATAATATTCAGATCCTTGACACCGTCCGAGATCTGCGCGAACAGATCGTTGAGGTTTGCTCTGGCGTTTGCCTTGAACACGTCCTCCTTTGCCTTGTCACGTCTCTGATCGGCAAGGGTTCTTGCCATTCTTTCATCGGCAACTGCCTGGAACTCGTCACCTGCCGAAGGAACCTCGGAAAGACCCGTGATCTCTACGGGAACAGAGGGAGCTGCCTCCTTCAGTGTTCTTCCCATGTGGTCGGTCATGGAACGAACGTGTCCCACTGCCGTGCCTGCGATGATGATGTCGCCGCTGCGAAGCGTACCGTTTTGAACCAGTACGGTGGCAACGGGTCCGCGACCCTTATCCAGCTTTGCCTCGATAACGATACCCTTGGCGCGACGGTTGGGGTTTGCCTTGAGCTCCTTAACGTCGGCAATGAGCAGTACGCTCTCGAGAAGGTCGTCAATGCCCTTGCCGGTGAGTGCCGATACGGGAACGCACATCACGTCGCCGCCCCATTCCTCGGGAACAAGACCGTACTTGGTCAGCTCCTGCTTGATGGCATCGGGATTTGCGGTGGGCTTATCCATCTTGTTGATTGCTACTACAATATCAATTCCTGCCGCCTTGGCGTGGTTGATCGCCTCAACGGTCTGGGGCATTACGCCGTCATCGGCGGCTACCACCAGAATGGCAATATCGGTTGCCATTGCACCACGGGCGCGCATTGCGGTGAACGCGGCGTGTCCGGGAGTATCCAAAAAGGTCATGTCTCTGCCGTTGGCCTTTACGCGGTACGCACCGATGTGCTGGGTAATACCGCCTGCCTCGCCGGCAGTGACGTTGGTGTTACGAATGGCGTCAAGGATCGAGGTCTTACCGTGGTCAACGTGACCCATAACGCAGACAACGGGTGCGCGCTCCATGAGCTGCTCCTCGGTGTCCTCGGTCTCGTCAAAGAGTCTTTCCTCAATGCTTACCACAACCTCGGGGGTTGCGGAAATGCCAAACTCATCGGCTACCAGCGCCGCGGTATCAAAGTCTACGGTCTGGTTTACGGTTACCATCATGCCCATGAGCATCAGCTTCTTAACCACCTCACCTGCGGTAACGTGGAGCTTGGAAGCCAGCTGAGCCACCACGATCTCCTCGGGAAGCTCTACCGACGTGGGCTTGTGGATCACAACGGGAGAAGAAACTGCCTTGCCGCCCTTCTTGCCCTTGCCCTTGGCGTTCTGCTTGCCGCCGAAGGAGCTTTGATTGCCCTGCTGCTTCTTCAGCTTCTGCGTACCGCCGCGGAGGTTCTGATCCTCGGATACGAAATTATCCAGTCTCTCATCGTACTTGGAAAGGTCTACCGTGGAGGTGTGAGTGTCCACCACACGGGGACCCTTGAGGGTGCCGTCGGGGTTGACGTTGGTAGACGCGCCTCTTACGATGGGCTGTGCCTTGAACTTCTCTCTGGGTACGTTGGGAATATAATCACCCTTGTCGCCGCGATCGTTGCGATCGAAGCGGTTGTTTCCGCCGCGGTTCTGGCCGGGGCCGCGATTCTGCTGCTGATCGCGGTTGCCGCCGAAGGGACGGTTACCGCCCTGTGCGCCAAAGCCACCCTGCGCGGGTGCGCGGTTGCCAAAGGCGGGAGCACCCTGCGCGCCACCCATGGGACGGCGATCGGGCTGACCCTCGCGGTTGAAGGGCTGTCTTTGCTGATTGTTGCCGCCAAAGGGACGCTGCTCGAAGCTTCTTTGCGTTCCTGCTGCGGGGGCAGATCCGTTCTGCTGCGGATGATACGGATTGCCGGTATAAGGAGCGCGGGCTGTGGGAGCCTTCTTCTCGGTGGGAATGGAGGGAGCGGGAGCCACGGGCTTCTTCTTCTCTTCCTTTACGGGAGCGGTCTCCTTCTTGATCTCGGGCTTTGCCTCGGCCTTGGGAGCGGTCTCCTTCTTGACCTCGGGCTTTGCCTCAACCTTGGGAGCGTTCTCCTTCTTGACCTCGGTCTTTGCCTCGGTCTTGGGAGCTGCCTCCTTCTTGACCTCGGTCTTTGCCTCAACCTTGGGAGCGTTCTCCTTTTTGATCTCGGGCTTTCTCTCCTGCTTGGGAGCTTCCTTTTTGGGAGCCTCCTCTGCCTTGGGAGTTTCCTTTTTTGCCTTGGAGGGAATATACGTCACCCCATCCAGATAATCTCCGATATTGGTGATCTGATTCGCTTTTGTCAGGGAGTCGAACAAAATGTCAAATTCCACGGGCTCCAGAGCCTTTTGGGTAGTCTTTGCCTCAATTCCGTTTTGATTGAGGATCTCTACCAAATCCTTGCTCTTAATGCCCAGATCCTTTGCAAGCTTTGTGATTTTGAATTGTTGATTGATACCTGCCATATTTCCTCCTGATTATCCGTAGGGAGCCGCAGACTCCCTCGTCTCTAAACTCTTACTGTTCGTGCTTCATGGCACTCTTGAGCAGCCGACAGAAATTTTCATCGGTGACTGCCACGGCAGAGGTTCTGCCGCTCTTTCCGATTGCCCCCGAGAGCGCGTCACCGTCAAGGTCGGGAGTCAGCAGCTCCACGCCGTAGAAGGTGCATTTGTCGCGCAGCTTTTTTTGGGTGTTCTCGGAATTATCCGATGCCATGATCACGGCATAGGGCTTTTTGGCGCTTCGCAGCGCGTCGCAGATCAGCGGCGTACCGCAGACCAGTCTCCCTGCCTTGCGGCACAGCCCCAGTGCCGAAAGCAGCTTTTGACGGGAGCTCTCCATGGGATCATTCTCCTTCATGGGCTTGCAGCTCCTGCTCCATGCGATCATAGATCTCGTCGGGAATGGAGCAATCCAAATTCTTATCGATCCTGCGGCTCTTGCGTGCGCGGCGTAAGCATTTTACGTCACGGCAAATGTAGGCGCCTCTGCCGGATTTCTTTCCGGTAAAGTCCAGAGAGATCTCTCCCTCGGGGTTGCGCACCACGCGAAGCAGTAAGGGCTTTTCCTTATGCTCGTTGCACCCAAGGCATTGCCGCATGGGGATCTTTTTGATCTTCTTTTCCATGTCTGTAAATCGGAATTCTCTATACTGAATGAAGGATCCTTCTTGCGAAAAATCAGTCAGCCTTGATGTCGATCTTAAAGCCGGTCAGTCTTGCGGCAAGACGGGCGTTCTGACCCTCCTTACCGATGGCAAGAGAAAGCTGATCGGGAGACACCTGCACGCGGCAAGCGCGCTCGGCGGTCATGGTTACCGAAAGAACCTCGGCGGGAGCCAGTGCTGCCGCAATGTATTCCTCGGGCTTTTCGCTGTACTGGATGATGTCTACCTTCTCGCCGCAAAGCTCGTTTACAATGGCGGCAATACGGGAGCCGTGGGTACCGATACAAGCGCCTACCGGCTCTACGTCCTCATCGCGGGAGTAAACCGAGATCTTGGTTCTGGAGCCTGCCTCACGGGCAACACCCTTGACGATTACGATGCCGTCTGCAATCTCGGGTACCTCAAGCTCGAACATACGGCGAACCAAGCCCGCGTGTGCTCTGGAGAGGGTAACGATGGGTCCCTTGGATTCCTTGTTGACTTCCATAACGAAGACCTTGATCTTGTCGCCTACGTAGAAGGTTTCACCGGGAATCTGCTCGGAGCGGAGCAGAACGGCTCTGCCGTTGTCGGTCTCCAGCACCACGTTTCCGGTCTCGTGATCCACCTTGGATACGGTTGCGGTGATGATCTCCTCGTGCTTGTTCTCGTAAGCCTCCTGCATAACGCGGCGCTCACCCTCACGAATGCCCTGAATGATCACCGACTTTGCGGCGGCGGCACTCAAGCGACGGAAATCCTTGGTCTTTACCTCGGTCTCAAAGGTCATGCCAACCTTCCATTTCTTTGCCTTTGCCTTGGCATCTGCCAAAGAGATCTGGGTCTCGGGGTTTTCAACCTCCTCCACAACCTCCTTCTGCTGGTAAACGCGAACGTCCTTCTTGGCGGGGTCAATGAGAATACGAACGTTGGTGTTGTTGCCGTATTCCTTTTTGTAAGCCGAGACGAGTGCCGCCTCGATCTTTTCGATCATGTACTCCGCAGGGATTCCCTTTTCCTTTTCCAAAAGCTCCAGCGCGGTAAAAAACTCTGTATTCATCTTCGTTTATCCTTTCTCAAGTTCATCCAACTCAATCAAATACGTAATAGGTTCTCAGGGACGCCACCGAGGCGCGTGTAAAGATCTTTTCGGTGCCGTCGGGCAAAGCAATGGCAAACTCGCCCTGCTCGGTCAAGCCCAAAAGCGTTCCGCGGAAGCTCTTGGCACCGTCCATGGGGGCATAGAGGCGAACCTCCACGTCCCAATCCACGCAAGCACCTATCTGCATTTCGTTTTTCAGCTC
>SVSL01000076.1 GCA_015064315.1 Oscillospiraceae bacterium | reverse complement strand
CTCGGAGGCAATGACCTGCAATCTTCGGCAGACCGAGAGAAGCTCGCCCAGGGAGAGCAGCTTGGCAAGATAGAAGATCGAAGCATCGGGGTCGGAGCCGCGGATCGACTTTTGCAGACAGGAGAGCAGATCGTAGTGAGAATCGTCGTTGAAATTGGACACCGAGGTGTCAAAGCTGTCCACGTGCTCGCGGAGGATCTCGTCATCGGCGGCGTGGTAGGCGTTTTCAAAGAGAACGATGGAATGGCGTACGTCACCGCGGGCGCATTTTCCAACGTAGTCGCAAAGCTCGTCGGAAATCCGCTTTTCGGCACGGTTTTCTTCGTTGAGATAATCCAATGCTCTTTTCAGAACAGGACGGAATGCCTCGGGTTTTACCGCCTTGAATTCAAAGAGGGAGGAACGGGAGAGGATGGCGTTGTAAACGAAGAAATGGGGGTTTTCGGTGGTGGAGGCAATGAGGGTGATGCGGCCGTCCTCCATGTATTCCAGGAGTGATTGCTGTTGCTTGCGGTTGAAATACTGGATCTCGTCAAGGTAGAGCAGCACGCCCCCTGCGCCAAAGATGTTTCCGGTTTCGCGGATCACGTCCTTGACGTCGGAAAGCGACGCCGAGGTGGCGTTGAGCTTGCGGAAGGTCATGCCGGATTTTTTTGCGATGATGGAGGCGGCGGTGGTCTTTCCCGTGCCGGGAGGGCCAAAGAAGATCATGTTTGTGATCCTTCCCCCTGCCAGCATACGGCGTACCACACCGCGCTCTCCAAAGAGATGCTCTTGCCCTACGATCCCGTCAAAGTCCTCGGGTCGCAACAGATCGGCAAGCTGCGCGTTTTTCATAGTGATGTCCATCCTTTTTCGATTTGTTCGTCGTTATGATATCTATTATAAATCATCAGGAGGATATTTGCAAGGTCTTTTCGCGCTTTTTTTCGCATTTCCAGCACCGAATCGGCAAGAATCGGGCGGTTTGTCTCATTTTGAGAGAGAGCCCTCTCCATGGATGCCACCAAATTTCCAACGGTCAGCTTGTTTGGGGGGAGAAATTCCTGCCCTACGGCACGGGCAAAGGAGGGGATCTTGGCATCGCGAAGATCCGCGGGAACCCCCACGGCGGGCGTTCCCACCGTGGCGGCAAGGATCAGGGCGTGGAGGCGCATGGAGAGCACCAAACGGGATACCGAGAGAATGGCGGTGGCGTCGGAGCTTTCTCGCAGAGAAAGAAAAATGCCGCCGCAGGCACGCGCCGCGCGTTGCAGAAGGTCATCCTTGTCCGCGGCGTCAAGGGTGATAAAGACGGGCAAAAGCCCGTGACGAGCCGAAAGGATGCGCAGAGCGGCAGGAAAGAGACGGGTGAGCAGCATGGGCTCCTCGGTGCTTCGAAGCGCCACGCAGATCAAGCCTTGAGAGGGGGAAATGCCATGCTCGCGCAGAATGGCGTGCGCACGACTTGGCGGCGGCGTGGGCAGGAGAAGAGCGGGATCGGCACCGTCAAACAGGATGGCGGGATCGATTCCAAGGGAGATCAGCATTTTTTTCGATTCGGGATCGCGCAGGCTGATATAGGCACACCGTGAGAGCACCTTGGATGCCTTTTTTTTCGCCGCGCTTCCCACCAAGGGACCAATGCCTGCGGCGTAGAGAATGGGAAGCGCGCCCCGTTGCTTCGCATGGCGCAGAAGCCAGAGATAGTAGGAGAGTGAGCGGCGACTGGTGAGATTTTGCAAAAGCGATCCGCCGCCGCATAAAAAGGCATCGGCGATCAGAAAGGCGTAGGAGGTGGCAAAGGGATCTTTTCGGTTGATGCACTCCACGCCAAAGCGCTTTTCATCGCGAGACGGATTTCCTGTCAGCGCAATGACGCGCACTCTTGGCGTTATAGAACGAAGCGCCTCCAAAAATCCCATGAGGATCGCGTCGTCCCCCAGATTTCCGCATCCAAAGTAGCCGCCGATTACCAGCGTGATGTCGGTGTGGGAGGGCAGAAGACTGTGATAGAGAGAAAGCATGGAGCGGCACATTCCGTCGGCACTGAAATGTGTTCGTACCAGCGCGCGACATTCCTCCCCCAGTCGGTGACAGAGCGATCGATCCGAAAGCAGAAGCCGCAGATCGCTCTCCAGAATCTTCTCATCGGGCATTGCGGAGCCCCTTCCGCAAAGATTGGAGAGCATGGCGTATTTGGCGGTTTCGGTGGAAAGAATGCCGCCGTAGCCCTCGTTTCCGCAAAGAATGACGGCGCATCCGCACGCCCCCGCCTCCATGGCGCATCGGGAGACCCCCACGAAGACATCCTGCTCGCGAAGCAGGGATGGCATATCCTCGCAATGTCCCCATACGCGGATCAGCTCTGTTCCAAGGGCGCGGTTGAGGGTGTCGGAGAGGTCGGTGATCCTTTCCAGCTCGCTTCCGCCGCCCACAAGGGTGATCCTCAGCGTGGGGAAATCCCGATAGAGCCGCGGGGCGATGCGGCACAGGAGCAGAGCACCCAGGGAGCAATCGGCGTCCAAACGGCTGGCAAACAGAATGCGTGGGGGCTCGTTTTGCTCTCTGCGCTCCGCGAGAGGAGAGAAGACCTCGCAGTCCACGCCGTTGGGGATGACGCGAATGCTCTCGGCAGGGCGGCGGTAGCGGCGGCAGAGATGAAGCCTGATATCCTCGCTCACCGCCACCGTTCGTTTTCCCCAATACGAAAGCAGTCCGTGCCCTCCGAAATAGGCATGGGCTGTGACGATGGAAACGGGGTGTCGCCCATCCGGAAGTCGCCATTTTTCGCATCCGTGAAGCAAAAATGCGGGAGTACGAGCATGGGCGTGGAGGATCTCAAAGCCCTCGCGTTTTACAAGGCGCTTGATCCTTCTCCTTGCTCCAAGCAGTTTGAACGGATTGTGTGTGGAGAGCGGAAGCGTGAGCTGCTCGATCCCTTCTGCGGCAAGCCGATTTGCCAGCCGCCCGCCCTGCGAAATCAGCGTGACCTTCAGCTCTGCGGCGCGCAAGCCTCTGGCAAGCTGGGCAACGTGGGTCTCGGCACCGCCTGCGTCCATGCGATCGGTCAGAAGCAGAATTTTCATGTTGCACCCCCTTTTTGGGGTTATCGTGAGCAGAACCGTGCGGTTTTATACGCTTTTACGGGAAAGAAAATATCTTTGCAATATTCGTATTTTATCTTTTAATTGTGTTATATTATCTATTTTCTGATTAAAATGTAAATATTTTCGAAAAGATATTGACATTTATTCTCTTTTATGCCATGATTATATGGTAAGTATGCGCACAGCGCAAGAAAAAAGAAAGGAAAAAAACGATGAAAAAGACAGCTTTTTTGGCAAAGCTCCTTTGCCTGTTGCTGGCACTTTCCATGCTTTTGGTAGTCATGGTTGCCTGCGCCACCGAGGATGAGGATGTGGATTCCGAAACCTCTGAGGAAAAAGGGACCGACGGCACCGGCGGAGAGCTCGCTACCGGAACCGGTGAGTATGAGGACGGCTTGAGCGATCTGAACTTCAACACCGAGATAAGAGCGGTTGCAAGTAAGGATCAGAGCTATCAGGTTTTTGTTCTTGAGGAGAGCGAAAACGTAATTCTCAACGCTGTTTACCAAAGAACCCTTAACGTGGAGGAGCGTTTGGGTCTGCAGATCGAATGGTCGGCTATGGACGCTTCTTGGAACAACCAAAGAGAAATCTTCTTCCAGCACATTCAAACCACCTGTGAGTCGGGTATTGCTTACGATGCACTCTGCCTGTATAACCTGATGCCCGGTGCGCTTGCTGCCAAGGGCCTTTGTGAAAATCTGGCAGATACCACTTATATTGACCTTGAGGCTCCCTGGTGGCCCGAGGACTTTATCAACGAGATCGTTGTAAACGATCAGCTGTACTGCTTGGTGGAAAACTCCTCCTACGGTACGCTCCGTAACATTCACGGCGTATTCTTCAACAACTCGCTGCTCGATGCACGCAATCTCCGTTCTCCCTACGATATGGTAAAGGCGAACGAGTGGACCTTTGAAAACATGATCGCGCTGGTAAAGGATCAGGGCTCTGACCTGAACAACAACGGTCAGCAGGATAAGGACGACTTCTTTGGCGTTATGACCGGTACCGAGGCAAAGATCGAGACCTGGTTCTACGGCATGGGCTACAAGTACGCCACCAAGAACGCAGAGGGTCTTCCCGAATTGCTCATGAACGACGTGGAGTACATCACCTCCTGGCTGGATACCTTTGCTACCAACACCGCATCCAATAAGGATTTCTGGATGTGGGATAAGGAAGGACACACCAAGATGTTCTTCAAGGAAAGCACCATTCTTTACATGACCGCCATTCGTATGGTTGAGCACGGCGCAAGCTCTGAGGTTAAGCTCGACTACGGTGTCGTTCCGGTGCCCAAGAAGGATGCTGCTCAGGAGAAGTATATCACCAACGTGGCAAACAGCCACGATATGTGGTGTATCCCCGTAAACGGCAAGGACCTTGACGCATCCTCGGCTTTTGTTGAGTGCATGGCAGTGGAGTCCTACAGATACGTTGCTCCCATTTACTTTGATCAGTGCGTAAAGCTTCGCTATGCGCCCGATGAAAGACTGTCCGAAATGTACGATATGATCCGTGACTCCATCGTGTTTGACTTCTGCGTAATCTATAGCTTTGCACTGCCTCAGGTTCCCAGAACCCTTCTGCACGCCAGCGCAAAGAACCCCTCCACCACTCCCTGGACCTCTCAGTGGGAAAAGAACGGTGGTCCTATGGAAAGCGGATTTGCGTCGATTCTGGATCTTTACCAGTAAGCCCCTTTACAAAAAATCTGTTTTCAGAAAATAAATCAAAGCACCGCCGAGATTTTCTCGGCGGTGCTTTGGTTTGTGTAGGAGAGGACTTTATTCCAGCTCTTCATAAATTTCCATGAGGCGTTCCTCAACTTGATTTTTGCGCTCGTCCAGCTCGGCGGCACGGAGGTAATCGGCGGCGGCAGAGCCAAACAGCTCTTCTTCAATGGAGGCGAGCTCGGCTTCCAGCTCCTCGCATTCCTTTTTCAAACGCTCCAGACGCGCTTTTTTCTTGCGCTCCTCGGCGGCGGCTTGCTTGTTTTTCAGATATTGTTCTTTTCCCGTGCTTACGGTGGCGATCACGGCAGGGGCGTTCTCGGTGCGCGCCTGACGCTCGGCAATGCGGGCGTTTTTATAGGTTTGGAACTCGGTGTAGGCATTTCCCGGGTGATCGACCTGATAATCCAAAAGATCGCCTTCAAAATAGGCTCCCGGCTTGAGCTCGAGGATGCGGGTCGCCAGCTTTTCGATGAGATAACGGTCGTGGGAGACCGTGATGATGGTGCCGTCGAATTGCAAAAGCGCTTGCTCCAGCGCCTCTCGGGAGTCGATATCCAAGTGGTTGGTGGGCTCGTCGAGGATCAGAAGATTCATGCGAGAGAGTATCAGCTTGGCGAGGGTCAGACGGGCTCTCTCTCCGCCGCTGAGGACGGAGACTGTCTTGAAAACGTCATCTCCCGTAAAGCGGAAGAGACCCAGCGTGTTTCGGATCTGCGTTTCGGTCATGGTGGGGTAGGCGTTCCAAAGCTCGTCCAGCACCGTGTTTTCGGGGGTGAGGTTTTGGTTTTCCTGATCGTAGTAGCCCACCTCCACGTGATAGCCTTCCTCGATGATGCCCGCGGAGGGCGCCAGCTGATGCAGGATCAGCTTGATCAGGGTGGATTTTCCGCATCCGTTGGGACCGATGATCAGTGCGCGATCCTGCCTTTTGATCAGGAAGGAAACGTCTTCAAAGAGGGTTCGGGAGGGGAAGGACATGGAAAGCCCGCGTACGTCAAGGACGTCGTTGCCCGAGGCGAGGGCATCCTGAAACTGCATCCGAATGGCTTTGGGTGCATCCTGCGGACGCTCCAGCTTTTCCATCTTATCCAACAGCTTCTGACGGCTTTCCGCCGCAACGATATTGCGCTCACGGTTCCATGCTCTTTGCTGGGCGATATAGGCTTCCTGTCTGGCAATTTCCTTTTGCTGGTTCTTCCAATGGCGCTCGGCAATTTCCTTGTCAATTCTACGCTGCTCGGCGCTCTTGGTGTAGCCGCCGTGATAAAGCTTTGCCTTGTGATGCTCAATGACAAGGGTCTTGTTGGTCACGCGGTCAAGGAAATAACGGTCGTGGGAAATGACCATAACGCATTTGGGATAGGAGGAAAGGAATCCCTCCAGCCAAGCCAGCGTTTCAATGTCCAAGTGGTTGGTAGGCTCGTCCAGCATGAGAATGTCGGGCTCTCGTCCCAGCTCTACCGCAAGGGCGAGACGGGTGCGCTGACCGCCGCTGAGGGTGGAGACGGGCTGTGCCATGGCAATTTCGTCAAAGCCTAATTTTTGCAGAATGGAAACGCATCTGCCGCGAAATTCCATGCCGCCGTCCGCAACGTATTTTTCATGGAGATCGGTGTAGGAGGAGATGACCTGCTCGTCTCCGCTTTTCATTTTTTCTTCTAATTCCGCAAGACGCTTTTCGGCTTGCAGATGCCAGGGGAAGGCATCGTACATTCTCTCCAGAACCGTCTGGTTTTCGTCCTTGCTGTCAAAGGCTCCGTCCTGGGTCAGAATGCCCACGGTTTTGCCCTTGGAGAAATAAACGCTTCCCTCGGTGGGATCCTGTTCTCCCGTGATCAGACGGAAGAGGGTGGATTTTCCGCACCCGTTGACACCGATAATACCCAGCTTGTCGTTTTCCTCCAAGGCAAAGGAGACCTTGTCCAGGATCACGGTGGTGCCGTAATGCAGACTGAGCTCGTTGATGCTGATTGCGATCATAGTTCTATCAAAACACCTTTCTTTGGATCCTGTCAGAATTTGGTCTTTGCCTCAATGGCAACGCCCAGAATGCGGGCGCGTCCCATTTCAAAATCGTCGGGACGGAGCACGATGGGGGTGTAATCGTCGTTTTCGGGGGAGAGGATGATCTGATGGTTCTTCTTTTCAAAGCGCTTGACGGTTGCGCTTTCGCCGTCCACAAGGCAGGCAACGATATCGCCGTTTTCGGCATACTGCTGCTTATGAAAGAGCACGTAGGTGCCCTCCACAATGCCGCAGTTTTTCATGCTGTCGCCGCATACCTGCAGGAAGAAATACTCCTCGGCATCGTCCACGTCGGCAAACTCGCGGCCAAGCATGGTTTCGTCGGTGACGATGGGGGTGCCTGCGCGGATCACGCCAATGACGGGGATCATCTTTTTTGCGCGGTGGTTGCGGTAGGATGCCTCCGCGTTCCGCAGACCGTTTTCGGTACCCAGAAGCTCATCCAGGCTAACGCCGAAAAAGTCAGCGATCCGCGCCATTTTGTCCGCTTTGGGGGTGGATCTTCCGCTCTTCCAATCCGAAAAGGTGGAGGCAGAGATGCCGGTTGCTTTGGAGATCTGATAAACCGAGATGCCGTGCGCCTTCAAAAGCGCGTCAAAAACCGAGTAATCCATAAGGACTCCTTTCTTTTTGATCGATCAAAACGCCAAATTCATGCAATTTGCGCAAATCGTTCGACTCTTTTTTGTGTTTTTCTACAAATATTTTGGAAAACCGAATTACCTATTGACAATAGTTCGGAAATGCGATATAATATGGATACAGAAACATTATACCGCATTTTGCGGAGAATGTCAACAGGATTTTGATATTTTTTTTTGGAAGGGAAGTGAAAGCATGCAGGGAGCCGATCAAAAAAGGCGAAAAAACGGAGAGGATTTCTGCAATCGGGCAGGAATACAAAGGCGATTCAGGCGTTTGGGAAGACCGCGATGCCTTCTTTGCGGAGAGCTGATCGCATTGGAAGACGGCTTTTACGAGAGGGACGGATTTCCGTATTGTAAGCCGTGCATGGAAGTGATCGATACCGATCTTTTAATACGGATTTGCGAAACAGATCGCAAAAATTGGCTGGAAAGCATGGGATTTTCTTATATGGAGCATTAAAAAGGAGGTTTTATGGAGGAACAACAACAGAATTTGATCGATAAAGAGCGCGCGCGGATGGAGTCGGTGCGGAATTTTTTGTGCAGCTATCAGCTTTGTGCCGATATGCTGCATCTGAAGCGTTACGAACGCAAGCGCGCCTATCAGTTTGACGATGAATTTGATTGCGAGGATATTCTTGCGGGCAACGAGGCTTATTGGCGCGCGCGGATGTACGCCGTGGGGAGCTTGATCGAAAAAATGAAAAACGGACGGGAAAAGCTGATGATCTACTATCATTACGTCCGCGGGGAGAGCATTGAGCACGCGGCAAATCTGTTGGACGTATCCCGAAGAACCGGCTACCGTCTGCATGAAAGAGGCTTGCGTTCGGTGTCCTTTCTTTACGAGCGTATGAAAAAAGAGAATCCCTTTTTACGGGATTCTCTCCAAAAATAAAACAGAAGGTTTGAAAAAATTGCCGTTTGTTTTTTCGCATTTTATGATGCATACTAACCAAAAACGGAGGATTTGAACATGAACAAAAATATGATGATCGCATCTGCCGGCATTGCCTTGGGGCTTGCCGCCATTGGCGCGGCAGGCTATGCCGTTTGGAACTCCAAGCAGCTCCGCGCCGCCCGCGCCGTCAAGCGCACCGGAAAAATCATGTACCAAGTGGGCACCGCCCTGCGCAGCGTGGCAGGTGTGATGGTCTAAAACCGTGGGGGGATTTCGCCCGTTGCGACGGGCGACCAAGGCTACGCGCCTTGGATGGGCGCCACCTTTTGAAAAAGGTGGACGAAAACTTTTCACAGAAAAGTTTTTTATTTGTTTTGATACAGTGCCTCTGTCATTAATTGGTTTGCTGTTTTCTGTTAGTTTTTCGAACGAACGGGAAGGTACTGCCGATAGCGGTCAGGGACCACCAACCCTGCCCGCTCACCGATGTTAGTTTACGGTGACACGGAAAACGATAAAATTTGAACAAACCCGTAGGGGCGATTCAAGGATAGATGAAACCGGGAATGATCCGGCTACGCTCTTTTATTCGATCTCTCTCAAACCTTGTAGGGACCGGCGTCCTCGACGGTCCGAGAAGAAAAAGCGTTTGCTTTGCGTGTGGCTACATACCAATAGCCATTTAAAAAGCAAAATTTGTTGCTTCTCGGGTCGTCGAGGACGTCGACCCCTACAGGCAAAAAATTCAAACCGCATCAACACGCCGATACGGAGCGAAAACCTTATCGTTTCCGGACCGTCGAGGACGCCGGTCCCTACAGGCAAAAAAATTAAATCGCATCGACACGCCGAACGTGCGTTTTTTCTCCGCGCAGGGAATATGGAAAATCGTTAGGAGACCCCGTCGTGCTACGCACGCCGCCCTCCCTGTGGTCGGGTTCGACTACGCTTCGCTCCGCTCAGGGTGACACATAGACGGGAATTTCGCAGTCATCCATTCTTATTCACTCACAAACATCGATGAGCATTTTGAAAACAAAACAATCCCCTTTTTCTCACTAACATCGGTGAGCATTTTGGGTAGTGGTCCCAAAATGCTCGCGGGAGCCCTTCTTCCGTCTATCCATTCCCTAACAAATCACGGCAGGGATGTCTGACGGTAGGGACTAATACTTCCCCTTTTCTTCTAACCTATCAAAAAACTTTTTTGTGAAAAGTTTTCGTCCACCTTTTTTCAAAAAGGTGGCGCGGATCCAACGCCGCGTAGCGTTGGTCGTCGTCCGCAGACGACGAAATTCTCCCCACGCCATCCGCAGAGGGCGAAGCCTCCAAGCAACGAGCGAAATTATCTTCCATACAACCGATTCCAGTCGAGGAATTTTTGGGCAGAGATCCTTTGGAGCTGTTCTTTTGTCAGGCGGTAGCTCCAGTTGCCGTCGCTGTTTCCCGGGGTGTTGAGACGGGTGTCGCTTCCGTATTGGAGCATATCCTGAATGGGCAGGATGAGAAGCCCTGCGTGGCTGGCGAACATGACGCGCAGGATGGCATCGTAGGAGGCATCCCAATCGCCCTCAAAGCCGCAATAGCGCATGATCTTTTTTCGCGTTTCATCGTCCTGATCCCAGACGTAGCCGAGAAGGGTGTTGTTATCGTGTGTTCCCGTGTAGGCAACGCAGTGGTTGTCATAGTTGTGGGGCAGATGGGTGGAGCCGTCGTCTCCGAGGAAGGCGAATTGCAGAACGCGCATACCGGGAAAACCGCTTTTTTCCACCAGTGCTTTTACCTCGGGGGTGATGTCGCCAAGATCCTCGGCAATGATGAGCTTGCCCTTGCAAAGAGGCTGAAGCGCGCGGATGAGGGACATTCCCGGTCCCTTTTTCCAAACGCCGTTGCGCGCGGTCTTTTCGGTGGCGGGGATGCTGAAATAGGATTCCAGCCCGCGGAAGTGATCGATGCGAACACCGTCGAAGAGCTCCAGCATAAAGGACATTCTCTCGCGCCACCACGCGTAGTTGTCCTTCTTCATCCTCTTCCAATCGTAAAGAGGATTGCCCCAGAGCTGACCGTCCTCGCAGAAATAGTCGGGGGGAACGCCTGCCACCGATGAGGGGC